>NZ_LT630003.1:621363-932045 GCF_900105615.1 Lacrimispora sphenoides JCM 1415
TATGCCGATATGTTTGCTTCTATGGGAGACGAGCTCATGCAGCAGAGAGCAACGGACATGCACGATATCAAAACCCGTGTGCAGAAGATACTTATGGGGGTAAGCTCTGTGGATATTTCCGCTCTGCCGGAAGGAAGTGTGATTGTAGCAAGAGATTTAACACCTTCCATGACAGCCGGGATCAATCCGGAAAAGGTAGTAGGTATTGTCACAGAACTGGGAGGAAAGACATCCCACAGTGCAATTCTTGCAAGAGCCTTGGAAATTCCTGCAGTGGTTGCCATTGAGGGATTTTTAGGCCAGGTATCCGATGGAGATGATATGATACTGGATGGTTCTCAGGGAATTGTCATCGTAAAGCCGGAAGATTCGTTAAAAGCGGAGTATTCCGTAAAAAGAGAAGCCTTTTTAAAGGAAAAGAAGGAACTGGAGCAATACATCGGAAAGCCTACTGTGACAAAGGATGGCACGACCATTGAATTGGTAGCCAATATCGGAAAGCCTGAGGATGTGGAAAAGGTTCTACATTATGATGGGGAAGGAATCGGACTGTTCCGTACGGAATTTTTGTTTATGGACCGTACATCAATGCCAACAGAGGACGAGCAGTTTGAAGCTTACCGGAAGGTTGCGGTTGCTATGAACGGCAAGCCCGTGATTATCCGGACTCTGGATATCGGTGGAGACAAGGAAATCCCATACATGGGCCTTGAAAAGGACGAAAATCCATTTTTAGGATACAGAGCGATCCGTTTCTGCCTGGACCGGAAGGAAGATGTGTATAAGCCTCAGCTGCGGGCCCTTTTAAGAGCCAGCGCGTTCGGCAACATCCGCATCATGGTTCCCATGGTGACCTGTCTGGAAGAGTTCAGGGAAGCAAAGGCACTTGTCGAGGAGCTTAAGAAAGAATTTGATGAAAAGGGAATAGCATATAAAAAGGACATTCAGGTAGGAATCATGGTGGAGACGGCTGCTGCTTCTTTGATGGCGGATGCATTTGCAAAGGAAGTTGATTTCTTCAGCATCGGAACCAATGACCTGACCCAGTACACCATGTCCGTGGACAGGGGAAATGATAAGGTATCCTACTTATATTCCCCGTTAAATCCTGCAGTATTAAGAAGCATCCGCCATGTCATTGAATGCGGACGCAGAGAAGGGATTATGGTTGGAATGTGCGGGGAAGCTGCCAGCGATCCCATGATCATCCCTCTGCTTCTGGCATTTGGCTTAAATGAATTCAGCATGAGTGCGTCGGCTATCTTAAACGCCAGAAAGCTGATCACCGGTTACAGCATTAAGGATTTACAGGCAGTGGCAGAAAAGGCAATGTCCTATTCCACTGTAAAAGAGGTAGAAGATTACATGAGAGAGTTTATTAGTCATATATAATGGACGACCAAAGGGGAAGTGCGGCTGTCGCTAGGGCGGCGGCTGCCTTTTTCCATATAAGACGGCGTTTCTATTATTTGCAAAAGGGGATATTTTGTGATGAGTGTTTATCTGATCAGCTATGGAGCGTCTTTTTTATTTGCAAGAGCAGGTTTCTACTGGCTGTCTGGTATTATATTAATACTGGCCGCTCTTTTCCTGTATTGGCGGGATTACTGCCGAACCGAGAATATCATTCATTTGAGGGGATTGTTTTCTCTGTTCTGGGTAGGAGGAGAAGGCATCGCCTGTTTTAAGCTCTCAGAGCTTTCTTTTGACTGGAATATTATTACGTGGCTCTGCTTTCTGGTAGCATTCCTGGGATTTTGGGTCACCTTTGAATTTTTTGCAAAGCTGCAGGGAGAATCAGGAGGGCAGCGTTCCAGCTGGTTCAGTTTTAAAGGCTATGAAAGGCCTCTGTTTCTATCTATGGTTTTTGTCACCTTTGTATCCCTTGCCGGTTTTATCGTTGAGGCGGCGGTGCTGGGATTCATCCCCTTCTTTGTAAAAGGAGTGCCCCATGCTTACTCTGCGTTCCATATAACAGGAATTCATTATTTCACGGTATCCTGTGTGCTGGTGCCTGCGCTGTCGGTCCTTTATTTTTGCATAGAACAAGGGAGAAACGGCTTAAGGCTGATTCTGGCCATACTTATGGACGTTATCGCATGTTTGATTCCGATTTTATGTGTGTCCAGGTTCCAGCTGATCCTTTCTGTGGGATTGGCAGTTCTCACCTATATTGCGATGGAGCACAGGCTGAAGATCGCTTATGGGGTGGGCCTGGCGATCGGTATGATCCCCATTTATGTGATTCTCACCATTGCAAGAGGCCATGATGTCTCCTATTTAAACGGCATATTTCAGATGAAAAACAGCCAGATGCCCATATTTATCACCCAGCCTTATATGTACATTGCGAACAACTACGACAATTTCAACTGTCTGGTGGAGTGGCTTCCGTCCCATACCTTTGGTCTTCGGATGCTCTTTCCTTTATGGGCGCTTACAGGGCTTAAATTCCTTGTCCCGGCTCTTGTGGATTTTCCCATCTATGTGACAAAAGAGGAATTGACTACGGTTACCCTGTTTTATGATTCCTTTTATGATTTTGGAATCGTGGGTGTCCTTCTTTTTGGATGTATTCTTGGCGGAGTTGCGTTTTTCCTGGTGAGGATGGTAAAGCGTATCCGAAATCCCATCGGCTATCTGTTCTATGCCCAATTTGCCATGTATATGATCCTTTCTTTTTTCACGACCTGGTTCAGCAATCCCTCCACCTGGTTTTATTTTGTGATGACAGGGTTTTTATTCGTTTTCTGTTCGTGGAAGAACAATGGAAGACATGGATGACGTAGATGACAAATAAAAAAAGCTCCTGGAAAAAATCCGGGAGCTTTTTTTATTTGGTATGATTTGAAGTCAAACTTTGGGTGTGCCGGAAGGTTCTTTCTCCTCCTTGGTAAGAGCAATGGGAGGGAGTATTTTCTTTCTTCGCCTGCGGAAGAAGATAATGGCAGAGGCGGCGGCTGCTATGGGGAACCAGAATGGAATGGTAGTAATGATACCGATCGTAAGGTTTAACACGACATTCTTAAAAAGCTTAAGATTGCTTGTAAATCCATTACTAATGCGGGTACCGGCTGATTCCGGGGCAATGGGAGTAAATGTGGTGACTTCCGTGATACTGAGAGAAACCGTACTGTAATCCACCTGATTGTCGTAAAGCTTAAGCTGGGATTCCATGGATTCCAACTGATAGCGTATCTCAGAAAGCCTCTGCTGAAGGGTGATGACCGTATCAATTGATTCCGCCTTTTCAAGGAATTCCCACAGCTTTTCCTGCTCTATTTCCAGAGACTTCTTTCTGCTTTCCAGATCGCTGTACTGCAGCGTAACATCCTGGGTGGATTCGGATTTATTCGTGACATTTCCGTTTGTTTCTACTGTATCGATAAAGCTGTCAATTTGGTTTACGGGAACCCGGACTGTCATATTGGCAAATCTTGGACTTGGACTTCCCATGCGGTCCTGGCGGCTGCCTGACATGTCGGACTGTTCCACATATCCGCCAAGCTGTGTGATTTTGGACTGCAGGTTTGACAGTAGTGTTTCAAACTCATTTGTTTCCACGTTCATGGATATGTTCCGTATAAGCTTTCTTCCAGCCGGAAGCATCTGTCCGCCTCCGGTTTCGCTTGCCAGTGATGTTACCGACTTTTCCCCCGTCTCATTTTCGTACTGGCTGTCTGCGCTAACCGAGTCATTTATCTCTGCAGGCATAGCAACCCCATAATCTGATGCGGTGTTCTGGGCCATTGTTGCGGACTTGCTTGAGCATGCACTTAAGCAGAGAACGAACAGAAGAGACGGAATAAATCCCCATTTTCTTATTCTCATTGAACCCCTCCTTTTATCAGCATATTTCTAAGAATCATATGATATCCTTAGAATAGCATGACGCCTTGACCATTTCAACAAGGGCAGAGGAAGCTTAAGAAAAACTTATATATTTACACGTTTTTTTATGGCTTCAGATGGAGAAACGTGATAGTGTTTTTTATAGGCTCTGAAAAACGTTGAGTAGTTTTTAAAACCGCTGGCAAAGCATGCTTCGGTAACTGTCATTCCTGTTCTTAACAGATCCCTTGCCAAAGTCAGACGTTTTTCCGTGATATAATCAAACAGCGTGTAGCCGGTTTCCCCTTTGAATAAGTGCATCAGGTGATAACGGCTGATATAACAGGCCTCTGCAATTGTTTCCACGGTTATCTCCTCTGTTAAGTGATTGTTGATGTAGTCCATAATGTTTAAAATGCGCCGGTCACCGGTGGAAGGGGGCAGGTATTGTACCCGGTTGGCCAGGGAGGCACGGTTTAACTGGATCATGAATTCCAGAAAAACCACCTGGCAGTACAGATCTCTGGCATATCCGTCATGGGTACAGGCATATTCTAAGTTCGCCAATGTGCGGTATATGCCGCTCTTTTCCATGGAATGAATCCGCAGGACGTGGGAGTGAAGCTCTTTCGATTTCTGAAAGCAGGTGCTCAAATCATAGCTTTCGGACCGGTAAGCCAGTAAGAAACCGGGAGAAAGATAGACGATGATCCGTTCATAAGGCACCGAAGGATCGATGTCAGGCTTATGGATATCGTTATGGCGGACCAGTATAATGTCATAAGGCTTCAGTTTATAAGCGCATCCTTCGATCCGGTAAGTCACGGATCCCCGGATGAATATGATAATTTTATCAAAATCATGGTAATGGTATTCAAAATCCTGTTTTTTTGTATCGGTCAGATGAAACAGACGGAAATCACTGTTTAAATATCCCCGCTTTTCGTAGTTGTCCATATCAATCTTAATCCTCCTGTATACTGCCTTTTATAATACAACATAATTTGCAATAAAAAAAGCATTATATTGATGGAAATGATAAATAGTGCTGTATATAATGGAGTATATAAAACAAATGTGCAGGAACAGAAGGAAGACAAGAATGAAAATAGTCGTGATGGCGGGCGGTTACAGCCCGGAAAGAGAAGTCTCATTATCTTCAGGTGCGATGATTACAAACGCTCTGATAAAAAACGGACATGAGGTTTACCTGCTGGATTCTTATCTGGGAGTTGCTGACGGAGAAGCGGTCTGCTTTAAAAGCCTTAAAGATGGTACAGACTTTTCCTGGGAAATCGGAAGAAAGGTACCGGAGCTTGACCGTTTGAGCGAAGAGCGAAGGGGAGAAGGATATATAGGAAACCGGGTCATTGAAATCTGCAGTAAGGCAGATGTAGTATTTCTGGCCCTGCACGGAGGGGCGGGAGAAAACGGACAGATACAGGCCGTTTTTGATGCTTACGGCATTTCCTATACCGGAACTGGTTATGAAGGGTGTTTAAAAGCCATGGATAAGCCTATGGCAAAACTCCTGATGAAAGCTTCAGGCATACCAACCCCGGATTGGCGTCTTTATACGAGAGGGGAGCCTTTGGAACCGTTTTCATTTCCCTGTGTGGTAAAGCCATGCGGCTGCGGATCCAGTGTAGGTATTACCATGGTGGATAAGGAGGAACAATGGGAGCAGGCCCTTGATTCTGCTTTTGCCTATGAAGAACGGATACTGGCGGAAGTAAAAATTACTGGCAGGGAATTTTCTGTTGGAATCCTGGGAGAAAGGGCCCTTCCCTCAATCGAGATCATACCAAAGTCTGGGTTTTATGATTATGAAAATAAGTATCAGGCAGGCATGACAGAGGAGGTCTGCCCGGCAAGGCTGACAGAAAAAGAGGAGGAGGCCTTGGGTTTTATGGCTTTAAAGGTCCACCGCGCTCTGGGACTTGGCTATTATTCCAGGGTGGATTTCATCATGGAGGAAGATGGCAGTCTTTACTGTCTGGAGGCCAATACGCTGCCGGGAATGACGCCTTTCAGCCTTCTTCCGCAGGAGGCTTTAGCTGCCGGAATTTCATATTATGAGTTATGTGAGGATATTGCAAGACACGGGAAAGGAGTTCTATCATGAATATCACATTGGAAAAATACCATGGACTGGGCAATGATTATCTGATTTTTGATCCCAATAAAAATGAATTGGAGCTGACAGAGGAAAGTGTCCGGCTGATCTGCAACCGGAATTTTGGCGTCGGATCTGACGGGCTTTTGGTTGGTCCGATTCTGGGGCAGGATAAGCTGGAGCTAAAAATCTTAAACCCTGATGGAAGCGAAGCTGAGTTAAGCGGCAACGGAGTCCGGATCTTTGGAAAATACTTAAAGGATGCCGGATACGTACAGAAAAACCGCTTTATTGTCAATACATTAAGCGGGCAGCAGACGATCCAGTACTTAAATGAGACCGGGACCAAAATAAAGGTATCCATGGGAAAACTCAGCTTTTACAGCGATGAAATTCCTGTAACAGGGCCGAGGAGAGAGGTACTGAATGAAACCATGATGTTTGGAAGCATCCCTTACCGGGTTACCTGTGTGACCATAGGCAATCCTCACTGCGTCATCTGGCTGAATGACATATCAAAGGAACTGGCCTGCAGGATCGGAAAGCATTCAGAAGCAGCCGATTATTTCCCGGAAAAGATTAATACGGAGCTTTTGAAGGTTGTGGACAGGACCAATATTGAAATTGAGATTTACGAAAGGGGAGCCGGATATACCCTTGCCTCTGGAACCAGCGGCTGCGCGGCGGCTGGTGCGGCATACCGCATGGGGCTTACAGATCCCAAAATGTACGTGCACATGCCGGGAGGCGTGCTTGAGGTAGAGATTGAAAAGGATGGCAGCGTGCTGATGACAGGAGAAGTCGGTTACGTGGGAAGATTTACCCTTTCTCATGAAATGACGGAGGAGCTGCGGGCGATCCGGTAATTAAATATAATGATTAAAAAACAGGCACGACGATCACCGTAAACTCAGAGCAGGAGGGAACTGCCCTGTCTGGGATAAACGGAGGACCGTAGTGCCTCTTTCGTGTTCCTGTTTCATGATCTGGGGCTGAACCGGTTGACGGAATCAGCGTTTTCATACTATAATATTACAATAATTTATATGGTCGCAGATAATGTGATGCAGGAGAGGCGGGGGCTTATGAATCTTATGTCGGCTGAAAATGTAGAAGCCGGTATTTACATAGTTAACCAGGATTACAGAATCATTTATCTCAATGATGCGGCTAAATCATATTATCCGGATTTAAGAGAAGGTATGTACTGTTATCAGGGGGTTGGGAAAGGACCGGAACCCTGTAAAGACTGTCCTGGTGCAGGGGGAAAGTCCGGGCATGTGATATTATATAATTCTGCCTCAGAGCTTTGGATGGATGTATCCTCAGGCACAATTGACTGGCCGGGACACGACGGATGCAGGCTCATCATGTTCCGGCCGGTGGCTGAAAAGAATAAGAATCTTTTTTATCATCTGACGGACAACACCGTTTATGATGAGCTTTTTGAATTGAACATTGCATCAAATTCCTATAGGATCCTGTTTCACCAGAAAGATAAATTTAAGATCCCCAAGCTGGAAGGACAGTTAGATGCCATGTGCCTGGAGGTGGCGGATTACATGATCTACCCGGAGGACAGGGAGAGGTTTTTGGAATTCTGGGATGGGCCTACCCTGCTTGACCGCCTCCATGCCAATGGAAAGATCATTAGGGGAGAATTCCGCAGGTTGCTGGTGGACGGAAATTATTGCTGGACCAGTGTGATCGCTGTTTTGTTCCGGTGCGGGGATTGCGCGGACCCTATAATCATGAGTTATGTCCAGGATGTTGACATAAAAAAGAAGCAGGAAGAGGAAGAAAAGAAAAAGCTTAAGGAAAAGCGGGAAGAAACGGATTCCATGACAGGGCTTTTCCGATACGGTCCTTTTTTTGAGAAAGCGGAGCAGCTTTTAAAAGCTCAATCCGGCACAAGGTATTTTATGGTGGCCATTGACATTGAGCATTTTAAACTTTTTAACGAATGGTATGGGGAAGAGGAAGGGGACAGGTTCCTGATAAAGATCGGTAAATATCTGAAGTCCTTGGAACTGCTGTATGGGTCCATCGCAGGGTATATGGGAGGCGACGATTTTGTCGTCATACTTCCGGAAGATATCTCCATTTTAAAAAATCTGGAAGGCGAGATCAATTACTATGCCAGACAATATGGCGGTAATGCAGGATTTCTTCCGGCATTTGGCGTCTACCGGATCGAGGACCGCAGCCTTTCAGTCAGTATGATGTATGACAGGGCGGCCATTGCACTGAACTCCGTAAAGGGCAATTATGCCAAGAGAATCGGCTGGTATGACCCTGGCATGAAACAAAAGATGGAAAATGATCAGATCCTTCTCTCAGAAATTCAGAGCGCCCTGGAAAAGAAGGAGTTTATTTTTTACGTTCAGCCCCAGTGCAATATGCTTACAGGCAAGATCATCGGTCTGGAATCCCTGGTCAGATGGAGGCATCCCTTACGTGGGCTGATCTCTCCCGGAAAGTTCATACCGCTTTTGGAGCAGAATGGGTTTATTACATATCTGGATATTTATATCTGGGAGATGGTGTGCAGGCAGTTAAACATCTGGGGGAAGGCCGGGAAAAAGCTGATACCCATTTCCGTCAATATGTCCCGCATGGATATCTATGCCATTGATGTCGTGGAGAAATTCAAGGAATTGGTGGGCAAGTACGAGATCGATCCAAAATACTTGGAAATCGAGATTACGGAAAGCGCTTATGCAGAGGATGATGATAAGATGCAAAGGGTACTGGAGGACCTGCGCAGGGCAGGCTTTCCGGTGTTCATGGATGACTTTGGAAGCGGCTATTCCTCACTTAACATGCTCAAAGATGTCAATGTCGATGTCATTAAGATCGACACCAAATTCCTGGATATGAATGAGAACAGCCAGAGCCGTGGAATGGGAATTTTAGAGACCATTGTGAGAATGGCAAGGGTCATGCAGATGAAGATCATTGCGGAAGGGGTCGAAACAAAGGATCAGGTAGATTTTTTAAGAAATATCGGCTGTATTTACGGGCAGGGATATTATTATTATAAGCCGCTTCCTGTGGAAGAAGCGGAGCAGCTCCTGATGCAGGAGGATCACGTGGATTACGGGGGGATCCAGGCCCGCCAGTTGGGGCAGCTGAAACTGGAGGACTTATTTAATGAGAACATCACCAGTGAGGCGATGTTAAATAACATGCTTGGAGCAATCGCTCTGTATGAAGTGTATGAGGACCGGTGCGAGGTTCTCCGGGTAAATCAGGAATATTACCGCATTACAGGAGATAATCCGGTGGATATGGAAGACCGCAGATGGTTTCTCTTAAACCGGATCTATAAAGATGACAGAGACTGGGTTTTGAATATATTTGAGAACGCATACAGCAATCCGATCCGGGGAGGGGAAGGTATTTTCCGGCAGTACCGTCTAAGCGGGGAACTGATGTGGGTACATCTTCGCGTATTCTTTTTAAGGGAACAGGATGAGCACCGTTTGTACTATGGAGCGGTAAGGGATGCGACTGAACAGATGGAGCAGCGCCAGAAGCTTGAGGACTCCCAGAAAATATTAGGAGATGTGCTGAGGCTTTCCGGGAGAGATCTTTCCTTTGAGAGGCTGCCCGACCGTCATGCCGCCATTTCCATGATGGAGTCTTATGTGATGCGCCGCCGCTTCCAGCCTTCTGCTCTGGTTTTGTTTGAGATCCTGGGGCCGGAAGATATAAGCAGAAAAGGCTGCAAGGCAGAAAAGCCGATTTTTGCACCTTATGTGGACTGCTTAAAGCGCTTTTTCAGGGAAGATGATATCATCTGCCTGAATGGTGTATATGAAGCAATGGTATTATGCAAAAATATCCGGAGCAGTGATATGGAACATAAGCTTAAGCGGGTGGCAAATGCTTTAACCCGGGAACTTAAGGGAAATGAGAAAGACCCTCTGTTTTGGATCAATACCGCCTTTGCTGTGATCGAGGCGCAGGAGAAGAATTTTGAAGATTGCTGTGATAAGGCAAGATTGGCTCTGATACAGTCCAGTAAGATTTCAGATAGAGAAAGTGTGAAATTGGAATAGACCGCTTCCGGCACTTGTGATACAATGAGCGCAAGTAAGCGCAAGTGAGCGAAGATAAATTCACTTCAGGGAAAGGAATAAGATTATGATAGCAGACAAGATGAGACCCCTTGTAGAAAACAATTCCGCCATCCGTGCCATGTTTGAAGAAGGTAAGAAGATGGCTGCCGTATACGGCAGGGAGAATGTCTATGATTTCAGCCTTGGAAATCCCAATGTGCCGGCTCCTCCGGCGGTAAACCAGGCCATTCTTGACATTATCCGGGAAGAGGAAACCACTTTCATCCATGGATACATGAGCAATGCGGGATTTGAAGATGCGAGAGATGCAGTTGCCCAGTCCTTAAACAGGCGGTTTGGAACTCATTTTCGTCTGGAGAATATCCTTATGACCGTTGGAGCAGCCAGCGGCATGAACGTCATATTAAAAACCATTTTGGATCCCGGCGATGAAGTGGTGGTATTCGCACCGTATTTTATGGAATACGGTTCTTATGTCCGGAATTATGACGGCGTTCTCGTGACAGTACCTCCGGATAAGTCCAGCTTTCAGCCTGATTTAAAGGAGTTTGAACGGCGGATCACCTCTAAGACAAAGGCAGTGATCATCAATACTCCCAATAATCCTACGGGTGTGGTTTATTCTGGGGAAACTCTCCGGGAGATCGCAGGCATCCTTATGAAAAAGGAGACAGAGCTTGGTATCCAGATTGTGCTGATCTCTGATGAACCTTACCGGGAACTGGCTTATGACGGGGTGGAGGTTCCTTATGTCACACCGTTTTATCATAATACCATAGTCTGCTATTCTTATAGCAAATCATTATCCCTGCCTGGGGAACGGATCGGATATCTGGTAATTCCCGATGAAGTGGAGGATTCCCCTAAGGTCATAGCTGCCGCCGCTGTTGCCACCCGAGTGCTGGGCTGTGTCAACGCACCTTCCCTTATGCAGCGGGTGATCGTCCGCTGTGTGGATAGCCAAGTAAATCTGGAAGCCTATGACAGGAACAGGGAGCTACTCTACAACAGTTTAAAGGAATATGGGTTTGACTGCATCAAACCGGAAGGGGCTTTTTACTTATTTGTAAAATCTCCTGTTGATGACAAGGAATTCTGCCAGTCCTGCAAAGAGCACCGGGTACTTCTGGTGCCTGGAACTTCCTTTGCATGTCCGGGCTATGTAAGGATCGCTTATTGCGTATCCTATGAGCAGATCGAACGCTCTCTGCCTGCATTTAAGAAGATAGCAGAGGAGTATGGCCTTACAGGAAAAAGGGAGGAAGCAGAATGAAGCCATGGGAAGCCAACATCCGCAGAGTTGCCCCTTATGTACCTGGGGAGCAGCCAAAAGGAGAGAAGTTAATTAAGTTAAATACCAATGAAAATCCCTATCCGCCGTCTCCCGGCGTTAAGCAGGCTTTGGCCCAGATGGACTGCGACTGGTTCCGCAAATATCCGGATCCGGCTGCCACAGTTCTTATTAAAGCCCTTTCAGAAGCTTATGAGATAGAAGAGGACCGGATTTTCGTAGGTGTAGGTTCTGATGATGTGATCGCCGTAGCTTTTATGACCTTTTTCAATTCCGGCAAACCTCTCCTGTTTCCTGATGTGAGCTATTCCTTTTATAAGGTTTGGGCGGATTTATTCCGGATTCCATATGAAACACCTGCCCTTGATGAGGAATTTTGCATCCGGAAGGAAGATTATTACAGGGAAAATGGGGGAATCATATTTCCGAATCCCAACGCGCCCACCGGTCTTCTTATGCCTCTTTCCGAAGTAGAAGATATCATAGCCCATAACCAGGAGTCAGTGGTGATTGTGGACGAAGCTTACATTGACTTCGGCGGAGAAAGCGCGCTAAGGCTGACTGAAAAATACGAGAACCTCCTGGTGGTGCAGACCTTCAGCAAATCCCGTTCCATGGCCGGAATGAGAATCGGCTGTGCTTTCGGACATCCGGATCTGATCCGTGCACTCAATGATGTGAAGTATTCCTACAATTCCTATACCATGAATATTCCTTCCCTGGTTTTAGGAGCAAAAGCCCTTAAAGATGACAAATATTTTAAGGAAACTCTGGATAAGATCATATACACAAGGGAACAGGCCAAAAAAAGGCTTGGGGAACTTGGATTTACTTTCCCGGATTCCATGGCAAACTTCATCTTTGCCTCTCATAAAGAACGCAGGGCAGAGGAGATCTACAAGGCTCTCCGGGAAAACGATATTTATGTCAGGTATTTTAATCAGCCAAGGCTTGATAATCATTTGCGTATTTCCATAGGAACGGATGAAGAGATGGAAGGGCTGTACACTTTTTTAAAAGAATTTCTTTAGATTTTTTTCGTTTGCCAGAAAAGCTTTTAGGTAGTATCATATAATGGGTGATTAAAATGGAAAAAGTTAGAAAGTATTGCAGACTGATACTCAATATTGTTATACCGATTTTATTTATATACTTGATTTGTGTATGGGGACCGAGGATTTTAAATTTCTTCCTTCCCTTTGTCATTGGCTGGATCATTTCGGTCATTGCAAATCCTCTGGTGCGCTTCCTGGAGAAACGTTTGAAGATTGTCAGGAAACACAGTTCTGTGCTCATCGTAGTTGCAGTGCTGGCCCTTATTATTACAGTGCTTTATTTCCTGATCTCTAAGCTGGTTTATGAAGCTGCCGGATTTGCAAGAGATATTCCAAAGTATTATGAATCTGCCTGGATTGAGACCCAGAAGCTGCTTTTGCAGGTGGAGAGACTTTTGCAGTTTTTGCCTCAGAACATTCAAGATTCTGTGAACCAGTTTTTTACCCATATGGGCGAATATTTAAATGTAATGGTTCAGAAGATCGCTTCTCCTACGGTGACGGTGGCGGGAAATGTGGTAAAGAGCATTCCGGCAGCTTTGGTTTATACCATAGTTACGATTTTTTCCTCCTATCTGTTTATTGTGGATCGGGATAGGATTATGGAATTACTTCGCCGGTATATACCGGAGGGAGGGACAAAATATTACCAGTATCTTAAAAAAGATGCAAAGCGTCTGGTAAGCGGTTATTTTCTTGCCCAGTTTAAAATCATGTTTGTCATTGCCGCAGTACTGGCGGCTGGATTTCTGGTACTGGGAGTAAAATATGCGCTTCTTCTTGCAGTTATCATAGCGATTCTTGACTTTCTGCCGATATTAGGAACCGGAACCATTCTGATTCCATGGGCATTGGTCCGCCTTGTTGAAGGTGAGTATGCCTTTGGTATCGGCCTGGTGGTCATTTATGTTCTGACTCTGGTATTAAGGCAGGTCATACAGCCAAAGATCGTAGGGGACACCATGGGACTTGACCCCCTCATGACACTGCTGTTTTTATATTTGGGATTTAAGATCAGTGGGATTGCCGGTATGATTTTAGCGGTGCCCATTGGTATGCTGTTTTTAAATCTATATGAATTCGGAGCCTTTGATTCTATTATTAACAGCGTGAAAACATTGCTCCATGATTTAAATGCGTTTCGCAGGGGACCGGATTAAATACCCTGTGGGTATACTGTATGCCAGGAAAGCATGAACAGGAAAGAGGAAATGATGAATAAGAATACAAAGATAAGAATAGCCTTATGTCTTGTTGCCGGACTGATGACGTTAAAAGCCACGGCTGTGCCGAAGGAAGGATTTTCTGCGGAGGCATGGAAGCTGGAAAACGGGCAATATGTGGATGCCTCCGGTATTCCCATCGCAGGCGCGCTGGAAAAAGGAATTACCGTATCAAAGTACCAGAACCGTCAGAATGGCTTAACCGGCGGAATCGATTGGAAGAAAGTGGCACAGGATGGAATTTCCTTTGCCATGGTGCGGATCGGTTATCTTAATGACATGGATCCTTATTATACCGTAAATATGACAGGCGCAGCGTCAGGCGGGCTTAAGACCGGCGTGTTTTTCTATACCCAGGCTCTTGATACCCAGACTGCGGTAGAGGAAGCCAGGTATGTGCTTCGGATGGTGAAGGATTACCAGATTTCCTATCCGATTGCATACGATGTGGAATCCCAGTACCTGCTTGATAATCATTTATCAAAGCAGCAGATAACGGATAATATCAATGCATTCTGCAAGACCATTTCAGACGCAGGATACCGGCCGGTGGTTTATGCCAATAACAAATGGCTGACCAATTACATTGATATAAACCAGATCCCGTATGATGTCTGGTATGCCAGATACGGTTCCGTCAACAATTACAAGAACCGAACTATTTGGCAGTGTACGGACCAGGGGAGAGTGGAAGGAATTGACGGTGATGTGACCATTGAATTTTCCTTTGCGGATTATAATGCACTGATCCCTTCGGAAGGCTGGAAGATTATTGACGGAAACCAGTATTATACTAAAAATTATATAAAGCAGACTGGTTGGATCCAGGTGGGAGGCACCTGGTATTATCTTGATTCCAATGGTATCATGATTCATGATACGACTATGGATATAGACGGAGTTACCTATACCTTTGGCTCTGACGGAGCCATGGTTCAGTGACCGGATTAATGGAGTTTTGACGTGAAGACAGAAAATAATTTAGATACGGATCAAATAAAAGGACTGGTATGGAGACTGGCGATTCCCTCTATGCTGGCCCAGTTTGTCAGTGTTTTTTACAGCATTGTAGACCGAATGTACATAGGAAACATCGCCGGAATAGGCGAGATTGCTTTGGCAGGAGTAGGAATCTGCGGGCCAATTGTAACCATGATCTCTTCTGTTGCATTTTTAGTAGGAGTAGGCGGCTCCCCCTTAATGAGTATCCGCATGGGAGAGAAAAACCATCGGGCAGCCAGCCAGATTCTAGCAAACTGTTTTTTACTTTTAACGATTTTATCGGTGGTGATCACCGTTCTTTCCTTTATGGGAAAGGGAAGGCTTTTGATGTGGTTTGGGGCCAGCGAGGCAACCTTTTCCTATGCCAATGAATACATCAGCATATACTTACTTGGCACTATTTTTGCCCTTTTGTCTACGGGGATGAACCAGTTCATCATTTGTCAGGGCTTTGCAAAGGTCGGCATGAAGTCGGTTCTTTTGGGGGCCGTTTGCAATATCATTCTGGACCCGGTATTTATGTTTGTGTTTGGTCTGGAAGTAAAGGGAGCTGCTATCGCCACAGTTTTGTCCCAGTTGGCTTCCTGCATCTATGTGCTCCGGTTTTTGTTTGGAAACAAGCCCCCTATCCGGATCACCTTTGGAAATTACGACTGGCAGGTCATGAAGCGCGTTCTGGTGCTGGGCCTAAGCCCCTTTCTTATTATCGCGTTTGATAATATTTTGATCATATCCTTAAATATGATGATCCAGCGTTTTGGCGGAGAGGGCCAGGGAGACATGCTCCTTACCTGCATGACCATTGTGCAGAGCTTTATGTTAATGGTTACCATGCCGCTTGGGGGAATTACCGGTGGAACCCAGACCATCTTAGGCTATAATTACGGAGCCGGAAGGCCTGACCGGATTAAAAAGGCAAGCCTTCATATTTCAGGTCTGGCTCTTGGTTTTACTACCATCATGTTTATCCTCGCTCATACGGTTCCTAAGTATTTTGTCCTCATCTTTACGAAGAATGAGGCTTACGTGGAACTGACAGTATGGGCAATTAAGATTTATACCATGGGCATCATACCTTTGGCCCTGCAGTATGCGGTTGTAGACGGATTTGTGGGAATGGGAGTCGCAAAAGTTGCAATTTCTCTTTCCATGTTCCGGAAGGTGATATTTTTAGGCGGTGCTGCCCTGATCCCGATCTGGTTTGGAATCGATAAGATATTTTATACGGAGCCTGTTTCAGATTTTATCAGTGTAGCCGTGTCGCTGATTGTGACTTTTTTGGTGTTTGACCGGGTCATTAAAAAAAGTGGGGCGGTAAACAAAGGATCCTGAGAATGGAGGTCGTTTTTATGAAGATTGCAGTAACTTATGACAACGGAGAAATATTCCAGCATTTTGGAAAAACAGAGCAGTTTAAGGTGTACCAGATAGAAGAGAAAAAAATAACATCTGCGGAAGTGGTTAATACAGAAGGAAATGGGCATGGTGCATTGGCAGACTTCTTAAAAGGACTTGGCGCTGATGCCGTAATCTGCGGGGGAATTGGAGAAGGTGCCAGAACCTCTTTAGGTAAGGCTGGGATCCAGTTGTACCCCGGAGTGACCGGTACAGCTGATCCTGCGGTGGAAGCCTTATTGGACGGCAGCTTAGTTTATAACCTGGATGCGTGCTGCAGCCATCATGGAAAAGATGGGCACTAAACCGTAAAGAAAGACCGGGGAGCAAACGGAATCTTAAGATTCCGCCTGCTCCCCGGTTTTTTGTTTCAGCTTAAGAACCGGTCGATTGGTAACGGGACAGTCCAAAATTCCAAAAAAGGCCGGCCGGCACCAAAAAGAGACAGGCAGCCAGAGGAAGGAGGCTGTACCATGATTCAGAGGCCTTTCCTGTGAGATATAAAAAGGGATAATACTGAAACAGGGCAAAGGGAACCAGGTAAGTACAGATGGTTAAAAGGGTTTTCCCATAGATGCCGATGGGATATTTCCCGTATTCTCTGGCTCCGTCTGTAAATATGTTCATAAACTCCAGGCCCTCCAGGGTAAAAAAGCAAATGGAGGCAAAAATCAGATAAATGGCTGCGAAAACCGCCACCCCGCCTATGATCATAAGGACAACGGTCATAATACGGACAGGGGTCCAGATAATAGAACTGGAATACAGGCCGTAGGCAAGCATAACGACAGCCTGCAAAAGCCGGCCGATTCTGGTCAGCTCTATTTTACTGCACAGGACAAGAAACAGGCTGCCCCTTGGCCGGAGGAGGATGCGGTCAAATTCTCCGTTTCCGATGATGGTTTCAAACGTATCCAGGCTTCGGAAGATGGTCTCAGCGATGGTAAAGGCCATAAGTGTAATGGAAAAACAGAGCAGGACCTCTCCATAAGAAAATCCCTTTACTTCTTTAAATCGGTCCATCATAAAGCGGACTCCAAGAAATATGTTAAAGGATATTAAAAACTGCCCGATGGTGGTTAAAAGGAAAGAAACCTTATGCTGCATCATGCTCTTTAAGTGTATCATAAGATACTTTTTATATAACTGTATTGAATTCATGTTTCCTCCTTTCAACCGCCCTGGATCACAACACGCTTTAAGGCATTGCGCTCCATAAGCTGTCCGATAACCAGGAACACCGCCAGCCAGCATACCTGTCCAAGAAGGCTGACATACATATCATGTCCTTTCAAGTCGCCGCCGAAAATCCGGAAAGGGACATTCTGGGCCGATGCAAAAGGCAGAAAGTTCACAAATTCCCTGATCCCATCCGGCAGGAATGGAAGAGGGATGACCGCGCCGCTTAAAAACTCGGAAAGGGAGGTAACAATCAGTTTAATTCCCTGGGAGGAAATGGTGTAAAAAACGGAAAGATATACCACCATACCAAAGGCGACTACAAAAAGAAGCCCCAGAGTCATAGATAAAAGGGTAAAAAACCATGTATGGAGGCTTCCGGGAAGTGCTAGCCCGTAAGGAGCCGGCAGCAGCCAGGCAAACAGCAGGATCGGCATGCACCGCAGTACTGCTTTGGAAAGGCGGACAGCCAGACTCCTGACAAACCACATATGGTAAAGACGGATTGGACGGCATAATTCGTAGGCTACGTTTCCGGTGGTAATGGAATTAAATAGCTCAGACTCCCAGAACCAGGTCATGTAAAGGGCCAGAAAGGCCTGCTGAAGCCATATGTAGGTGGAAAGAGCCTGGAATTCCATGGGAAAGCTTTCCGGAGCAGCCTCATAAAAGGCCCGGAATAAAAGAATCTCCATAGTTCCCCATACGAACTGGGTAACCATGCCGGAAAGGGCCGCTGCCCGGTATTGAAGCCCGTGGATAAAACGGATGCGGAAAAAGGACCAGTATTTTTTCATGATTCCTTCCTCCTATATCCGGTAATCCCGGTAAAGGGCGGCAATGATTTCATCCAGTGTGGCTTCTTCTGTGGGACGGTGGGATTTTAAATCGGAAAGGGTACCATCCAAAAGCAGCCTTCCTCTTCCAATTAAGAGGACCCTGTCTGCAAGGGCATCAATGTCCTGCATATCATGGGTCGTAAGAAGGACTGTGGTCTTGTGTTCCTTATTCTGCTTTCGGATAAAGTCCCGGACTGCAAGTTTGGATACTGCATCCAGACCGATGGTGGGCTCATCCAGAAACAGAACTTTAGGCCTGTGAAGAAGGGACGCTGCGATTTCACAGCGCATTCGCTGGCCCAATGACAATTGCCTTGCCGGAGTGCGCAAAAGCTCACCTAAGGATAAAAGCCCGGTCAGCTCGTCAAGGGTTTTCTGGTATTGGTGTAAAGGGATTTCGTAGATGTCGCGGAGCAGTTCAAAGGAATCAAGAATGGGGACATCCCACCAAAGCTGGCTGCGCTGGCCGAAGACAACGCCAATGTCCTTTACATGTTCCTTGCGTTCCTTCCATGGGATGCGGCCATTGATCTTGCAGGTGCCGTTATCCGGTGTCAGTATTCCGCTGAGAATTTTGATGGTGGAGCTTTTACCTGCTCCATTCGGCCCGATATAGCCTACCATTTCTCCGTCTCCTATGGTAAAGGAAATATCGTTAAGAGCTTGGATGAGTTCCATCTCTCTGTGAAAAAGGGCTTTCACTGCTTCTGAAAAGCCGGCACTTCTTCTTGCGACCTTAAAGGTCTTGTTCATGTGTTCCACTTGAATCATATAAATTCCTCCTGGTAGTAATATTTGTGAATCCGTTCGTTCCGGCAGCGGGCAGTTCTTTGTTAAAAAAGAAGCTTGTCATGACCAGTCAGAGGATCCTAATATCTTTCCAAGCGGTGAGCGCCATTGGGGAAACTAATGGAAACGCTGCTCTCCGGAATCCGTAATTTTCTTCTTCCGGGGACTCTACCGTGGTATCAATATTCTCTTTTCCTGAATGTCAGATGTGAAATTAGATTGGAAAAGGAACTTTAGTCTACCACCGCCGATAATGGCTGTCAAGTGAGGAAGAAAAAACTCTTGACATTTTTAGAAAAAGTGATAATATAAACATATGAACAATTATTCATATATTAATATAAGGATTAAGGAGGTACCAAATGGAGCAGGATAACAAAAAGAACATTCGGGATTGTGAGATCGACCAATGCGATTTTATCTGTGTTCATGAAAACGTTGTGAACCAGGTGCTAAAGGTCATGCCCCAGGATCAGGAGCTTCTTGATCTGGCGGATTTCTTCAAAGTATTTGGTGATGCTACCAGAATAAAAATACTCTATGTTCTCAGCCAGTCGGAGATGTGCGTGTGCGATATTGCAAATCTTTTAAAGATGGGGCAGTCAGCCATTTCCCATCAGCTTCGGGTGTTGAAGCAGATGCGCCTGGTGAAGTTCCGCAGAGAAGGGAAGACCGTATTTTATTCTCTGGCCGACGGCCACATCGAGTCAATTCTGGCTCAGGGGATGGAGCATATCAATGAGTGATAAAGACGCTGATAAAAAATATAAAAGGAGAGAATAGTTATGAAAAAGATTATTAAACTGGAAGGCTTATGCTGCGCCAACTGTGCGGCTAAGATTGAAGAAGAGGTAAAAAAACTGGCTGGTGTGGAAAGTGCATCCTTAAGCTTTATGACTCAAAGGATGACCATGGATATAGAAGACAGTAAGTCGGAGGAAATCGTAGAGGCAGCCAGAAAGATATCAAATAAGATTGAACCGGAAGCAGAATTTAAGGTACTTCGGTAAGAACAAAGGAGCAGCTATGACAAAGAAACAGAAACGGATGGCAATAAGGCTTTTAGCCAGCGCCCTGTTTTTTGCAGCAGGGATGTTTGTGGAAGGAAAGGTTGCCTGGGACTGGATATTCTTTTTGATCTCCTATCTGGCAGCAGGTTATGACATACCTTTAAGAGCAGCACGGAATATTATGAACGGCCAGTTCTTTGATGAAAACTTTCTTATGTCAGTGGCAACCTTCGGTGCCATCGGCATCGGTGCTTTGGAGGAAGCGGTAGGAGTTATGCTGTTTTACCAGGTAGGTGAACTTTTTAATGACTACGCGGTAAATAAATCCAGAAAATCTATCACCGATCTTATGGATATTAATCCGGAATATGCGAACCTTATTAAGGATGGGAAGGAAGAGAAGGTTGACCCTTATGAGGTTTCCGTTGGAGACAGAATCGTAATAAAGCCGGGAGAAAAAGTACCCCTTGACGGCATCGTCGTAAAAGGGACCGGAGGACTGGACACCAAGGCCCTGACCGGGGAATCCATGCCGGTGGAAGTGAAGGAAAACGATGCCATATTAAGTGGTTCCATCAATTTAAACGGTGTACTGGAGGTTGAGGTAACAAAGCTGTTTGATGACTCTACGGTAGCAAAGATCTTAGAACTGGTGGAAAATGCCAGTTTCAGAAAAGCAAAAGCTGAGAACTTTATTACCAGATTTGCAAAAATTTATACACCGGTTGTAGTAAGCCTGGCGCTTATATTAGCAGTGATTCCGCCTCTGGTCTTTGGCGGAGAATGGGGCACCTGGATTTACCGTGCCTGCAGCTTTCTGGTTGTCTCCTGTCCGTGCGCCCTGGTGATTTCTGTGCCTCTTAGCTTTTTTGGAGGGCTTGGAGCAGCGTCCAGACATGGGATTCTCATGAAGGGAAGCAATTATCTGGAAGCCATGGCTTCTTTAGATACGGTTGTCTTTGATAAAACTGGAACCCTTACAACAGGGAAATTCCAGGTGACAGATGTAGATCCTTTAGAAGGAACAAAAGAAGAGCTTTTAAGGCTGGCGGCTTATGGTGAGTTTCATTCCAACCATCCCATCGCTTTATCGGTAAAGGAAGCTTACGGAAAGTCTGTTGATGAGGCATTGATCGGCTGTGTGGAAGAGATAGCAGGATATGGCATCAAGGCAGAGCTTAAAGATGGGGATAGAATAAAGGAACTTTATATCGGCAATGCAAGGCTTATGAAGCAGAAGGGAATTGAAATCACCGACCAGGGACCTGTGACAGGAACCTCCCTTTATGTGGCAGATGGAGGGCACTATCTTGGTTCCATTACCATATCCGATACCATCCGGGAAGATGTGCCCATGGCCTTAAAAGGGTTAAAAGCAGCCGGAGTCAGGAAACTGGTAATGCTGACTGGCGATAAGCCGGAAGTTGGTCAGGCGGTTGGCGAAAAGCTTGGGCTTGATGAGGTTCACGGCGGACTGCTTCCCGGTGATAAGGTAGGAAAGGTAGAGGAACTGCTGCGGGGAAAACCGGAAGGACATAACCTGGCCTTTGTGGGTGACGGCATCAATGATGCTCCGGTCCTTGCCCGTGCCGATGTTGGAATCGCTATGGGAGGAATCGGCTCCGATGCTGCAGTGGAAGCTGCGGATGTGGTGATTATGACGGATGAACCGTCAAAACTTATAGACGCCATTGCGATTTCGAGAAAAACCGCAAGAATTGTAAGGCAGAATATTATTTTCGCCATTGGAGTGAAAGTGCTCATTCTGATATTATCGGCGGCCGGAATAGCGACTATGTGGGCAGCCGTATTTGGAGACGTAGGCGTCTCGGTGCTTGCCATATTAAATGCCATCCGGGCTTTAGCATATCAAAGTAATCAATAAAAAATATTGACAAATTTTTTTCTAGCTGTTATATTTTACACATATGACGGGGTGGTGCAAAGATGGTCCATTGATGTGAGACTGTATTTGCCTACCCCTTTTCCTATTACAGGAAAACGTGTTTCTTATGGTTTTTAAGAAGGGAGAAAGCATTATGAACAAGTACAGCAAAGAAGATATATTCCGGATTGTAGAGGAAGAAGATGTGGAATTTATCCGGCTTCAGTTCACTGATATTTTCGGTATGCTGAAGAACGTTGCAATTACCAGAAGCATGCTTGGGAAGGCTTTGGAAAACCGCTGCATGTTCGATGGCTCTTCCATTGAAGGCTTTGTAAGAATGGAAGAATCCGACATGTATCTATATCCGGATCTTGATACCTTTGAGATCCTGCCATGGCGTCCCCAGCAGGGAAAGGTTGCCCGCCTGATGTGCGATGTGTACTGTCCGGACAGGACGCCTTTTGAAGGAGATCCCAGGTTTGTGCTGAAAAAGGTGCTAAAAAAAGCCAGGGACATGGGATATGAATTTCACGCGGGTCCGGAATGTGAATTCTTCCTTTTCCATATGGACGAAGAGGGACGCCCCACAACAGATACCCATGAAACGGCAAGCTACTTTGACGTGGCTCCCATTGACTTAGCTGAGAATGTCCGCCGGGATATGGTGCTGACTTTGGAGGAAATGGGATTTATGATCGAAGCTTCCCATCATGAAATTGCACCGGGACAGCATGAAATTGATTTTCAATACGCAGAGGGAATGGTGACGGCAGATAACATCATGACTTTTAAGATGGCGGTAAAGACCATAGCCAAGCGCCACGGACTTCACGCAACCTTTATGCCAAAGCCGAAAGCAGGGGTCAATGGCTCCGGAATGCACATTAATATGTCCCTGTCTGATTTAAATGGCAGAAATATGTTTGAGGATGAGGCAGATGAGCTGGGCTTAAGCAGGGCTGCCTACCAGTTTATAGCCGGAATCCTTTATCATATGAAGGGAATGACCATACTCACCAATCCCCTGGTCAACTCCTACAAGCGTCTGGTTCCCGGATACGATGCTCCGGTTTATATTGCATGGTCGGCAAAGGCAAACAGGAGTCCCCTGATCCGAATCCCATCTTCCAGAGGAGCGGGCACCAGGATCGAACTTCGCTGCCCAGATACTGCCGTTAATCCGTACCTGGCTCTGGCCGCCTGCCTGGCTGCCGGTCTTGACGGGATCGAAAAAGATATGACTCCGCCGCAGAGCGTTGACCGTAATATATTCACCATGCAGCCGGAGGAAATATTGGAAAAAGGCATTGAACATCTGCCGGAGACCCTGGGTGAGGCCATCGAGGCCTTCCGGAAAGACGATTTTATGAAAGAAGTGCTGGGCGAACATATCTACACCAAATACCTGGAAGCCAAGGAAACCGAATGGCATATGTTCCGGGTGCAGGTGACGGATTGGGAAGTGGAAGAATACCTGTATAAGTACTGATGATTCCTGTTTTCTGATATGGTTATCTGGAGGTGAGAGTGTTTGACCAATGTGATAGTGGCATTTTCCAGAGAAGAGGATGCAAAAAATATTAGAAATATTCTTGTGAGAAATGGCTTTGCGGTGGCGGCGGTCTGCACCTCCGGCGCCCAGGCGGTAAACAGTGCCGATGAGCTTGGCAGCGGAATCGTAGTATGCGGCTGCAGGTTTGCTGATATGGTATTTCATGAGATTTACGAATGCCTTCCGGGAGGCATGGAGATGCTCCTTCTCGTGTCGCCGAGCCAGTGGAGCGGCAGAGTGCCTGAGGGCGTGGTCTGCTTAAGTCAGCCCTTAAAGGTACAGGACTTAGTAAGCACTCTGGAAATGATGGTAGAATCCCTTACCAGAAGGCGGAAGAAATTAAAAAGCCAGCCAAAAGAGCGGAGCATGGAAGAAAAGGAAATAATCAGACAGGCAAAGGAGCTTTTGATGGAACGAAACCATATGTCCGAAACAGAGGCACACCGTTACATCCAGAAATGCAGCATGGACAGCGGTACCAATATGGTGGAAACCGCCCAGATGATCGTGAGCCTGATCAATCGATAGTTATGGGAGAGAATGATGAAATTTACAAAAATGCAGGGAACAGGAAACGATTACGTTTATATTAATTGTTTTGAGGAATCCGTGGAAGATCCGGCGGAGTTTGCAAGAAAAGTCAGTGACCGCCATTTTGGGATCGGATCGGATGGACTGATTCTCATTTGTCCGTCAGAAACGGCGGACTGCCGCATGCGGATGTTTAACGCCGACGGTTCGGAAAGCCAGATGTGCGGCAATGGAATCCGTTGTGTAGGGAAATATGTTTACGATCATCATCTGGTGGATAAAACGGAATTCGATGTGGAAACCGGAGCAGGGATCAAACACTTAAAGGTTAAGCCGGAACATGGCAGGGCTGTTCAGATTACGGTGGACTTGGGAGTGCCGGAGATCACCAGCCAGGTGCCGGAGTTAATTCGCATGGAAGGAAAGGACTACGAGTTCATCGGCATATCCATGGGCAATCCTCATGCCGTTTACTACATGTCTGATATTGACGGTCTGGATCTTCAGGCTATGGGACCTGCCTTTGAAAACCATGAGCGTTTTCCGGAGCGCACGAATTCCGAATTTATTGAAGTGGTGAGTCCTGAGTACATCCGTATGCGGGTATGGGAGAGAGGCAGCGGGGAAACCTGGGCCTGCGGAACGGGAGCGGCTGCCAGTGCAGTTGCCTCTGCCTTAAGCGGCCGCACTTTCGATACGGTGGAAGTGGAATTAAAGGGCGGCAATCTGACCATCCACTGGGACCGGAAGGGAAGCGGTCATGTGTTCATGACCGGTCCGGCGGTAGAAGTGTTTGAGGGAGAGTTTGATATAAAAAATCTTTAGGATAACAGGAGGAACCAATGGTAAAAATTAATGAAAATTACTTAAAGTTACCGGGAAGCTATCTTTTTTCCACCATTGCAAAAAAGGTAAATGCCTTTACCGAGGCAAATCCAGATAAGAAGATCATCCGGCTGGGGATCGGAGATGTGACCCAGCCCATTGCACCTGCTATTATTAAGGCTCTTCATGAAGCAGTGGATGAGATGGGAGAAAAGGAGACCTTTCACGGTTATGCGCCGGATCTGGGCTATGGATTTTTAAGGGAAACCATTGCAAAGGAAGATTACACCGCCAGAGGCTGTGAGATATCCCCTGATGAGATCTTTGTCTCGGACGGAGCCAAGAGCGATTGCGGAAATATCCAGGAGATCTTTGATGAAAGCTGCAGAATCGCAGTCTGTGACCCGGTTTATCCGGTTTATGTGGATTCCAATGCCATGGCAGGAAGAACAGGAGAATATGAGGAAGAGGCCGGTAAGTGGAGCAATGTGATTTATATGCCCTGTACGGCTGAAAACCATTTTGTGCCTGAGCTTCCGAAAGAGACACCGGATCTCATTTACTTATGTGTTCCGGGCAATCCTACCGGTACGACCTTGACGAGGGACCAGTTAAAGGTCTGGGTGGATTATGCCAATGAAAACGGTGCGGTGATCCTTTATGATACAGCTTATGAAGCCTATATCGCTCAGGATGATGTACCCCATTCCATTTATGAGATTGAAGGCGCGAAAACCTGCGCCATTGAATTCCGTTCCTTTTCCAAAAATGCAGGCTTTACCGGGGTTCGCCTGGGATTTACCGTTATTCCCAAGACTCTGGAAAGGGGAGGGGTTACCCTTCATTCCCTGTGGGCCAGACGCCATGGAACCAAATTTAACGGAGCCCCTTACATCGTTCAGAAGGCAGGGGCAGCGGTTTATTCGGCTGAGGGAAAAGCCCAGTTAAAGGAACAGGTGGCTTATTACATGAGAAATGCGAAAGTCATTTACTCAGGATTAAAGGAAGCCGGGTGTGAAGTTTACGGCGGTGTCAATGCGCCCTACATCTGGTTAAAGGTACCGGCGGGAATGACCTCCTGGGAATTTTTTGACCGACTTCTTGAGGAGGCCGGTGTGGTGGGAACTCCTGGAAGCGGGTTCGGGCCAAGCGGTGAAGGATATTTCCGTCTGACCGCATTTGGAACCTATGAGAATACCATAGAAGCCATTGATCGGATGAAAGAAATGCCATCCCTTAAAAAATAAACATTGACAAGTTTTTAATGATTGATTATGATGAATTTATGAAGAACAAAAGCGTTCAGTGCCCTGGTGGTACTGGCGCTTTTCTAATTTTTGGGAGGAAGTAATGGACGATATCGATAAAAAAATAGTGAAGACCCTGCAAAACAATGCCCGGGCATCCTTAAAAAATATAGCGGAAATTTCCTTTCTGTCTTCTCCTGCAGTTTCTGCCAGAATTGAAAAGCTGGAACGGGATAAAATCATCACCGGATATCATGCGGCGGTGGACTCAAGGAAGCTGGGATATCATATCACCGCATTTATAAGTCTTGATGTTTCTTCGGCGGATAAAATCCGGTTTTATGAAGATATGGAGTCCATTCCCAATGTGTTGGAGTGCAACTGCGTCACAGGAGAATACTCCATGCTGGTCAAGGTGGCCTTTCCAAGCACCATGGAGCTGGATATTTTTATCGGGCAGCTTCAGAAATATGGAAAGACCAGTACCCAGATTGTATTTTCTACTCCGGTAGGGCCAAGAGACATGGATGTAATGGCGGAATTAGGAGAAAAAGAATAAATGTAGTACGAAAAAATGGTACCGAGAAGGCTGCCCTTACATACTTTATATAATAGAAGTATGTGAAGGGAGTTTTTCTTTTGGCTGAGAGAATGATCGTAGTAATAGATGCCGGTCACGGCGGCACAGACCCAGGTGCGACCTTTGACGGACGGCAGGAAAAAGATGATAACTTAAGGCTTGCGATGGCTGTGGGAAGAATTCTTGCAGACAACGGAATGGATGTCAGGTATACGAGAACTGACGATACCTACAATACGCCCCTTGAGAAGGCCTTGATGGCCAACGAAGCGGAAGCTGATTTTCTCATTTCCATTCACCGAAATGCCATGCCGGTTCCAGGTACCGGTTCCGGAATAGAGGTTCTTGTATTTGAAGATAAAGGGGTGCCGGGCAAGCTGGCAAGAAACATAGGTGAAGCCTTAAATAAGTCGGGATTTACCAACTTAGGAACAGTGGAACGTCCGGGGCTGGTAGTACTCAGACGGACAAAGCTGCCATCGGTTCTGGTGGAAGCAGGATTTATTGACAACGAAGAGGATAATAATCTGTTTGACCAGAATTTTCAAATGATTGCCCAGGGGATTGCAGAAGGCACTCTGAATTCTATACAAGAACAGGTAGCGACACGCCCCGAATATTATCAGGTGCAGACAGGAGCATTCCGGGTTCACACTTTGGCCGAAGATCAGGTTAATACTTTAAAGGCTCAGGGGTTCCCGGCATTTGTTGTTTATGAAGATGGACTTTATAAGGTTCGTGTGGGGGCATTCCGCAATATTGATAATGCGGTGCGCATGGAGCATACGCTCAGACGGAACGGATATAATACGTTCATGGTAAAAAGACCGGCTGTGTATTGAAATCTGGCCGCAGGGAGCAGGCAATGCCCTTGCGGCTTTTTGTCATCCGCTTAACGTGCTGTCAGGTAATGTCTGGAACCAGGGGAAAAATGTATTAGAAGCGGTTAAAAAGGCATAGGATATACCATATCTATAAATTCAGGAGGAATTGCTTGGAGTATATCAGTGAACTTCTAAAGGGTGTTATCATTGGTGTGGCGAACATACTTCCCGGCATCAGCGGGGGTATGTTAGCCATTACCATGGGAGTGTATGATAAGATCATTCATGCGGTAACGCAGCTGTTTCGGGAGCCTTTAAAAAGCCTGCGGGTTCTCCTTCCCTATGGGGTGGGAGCGATGGCCGGCATTGTTTTTCTGTCTCTGGCATTTGAATATCTTTTCCATACATATCCGCTCCAGACCAAAATGGCATTTTTGGGGTTGATCGGGGGCGGGCTCCCTACCTTGTTTCAAAAATCATTTTCAAAAGACCGGGCAGACAGGAGGAAAGGGATATTAACGGCTGCCTTTACCTGCGGCGTGGTCATTCTCATTACCTTTATCGCTGAATCAACCATTACCTCCGGCAGCAGCGGTGAGGGAATGAATATGGCATCTGGTGCGGCTTATCTTTCTTCCGAAAAGTTCTGGGTATTTACGCTGTTTCTGGTGGGGCTGATAGCGGCAGCCACCATGGTGGTTCCGGGAGTGAGCGGGTCCATGATTATGATGATGCTGGGTTTTTATGAACCTATCCTGCAAACAAACAATGCCTGCATAAGAGCTCTCTCATCTTTTGATGTCCAAAGCCTTTTGTTCAATGGAAGGGTGCTTGCGCCTTATGCTGCAGGTCTTGTGATAGGTGTTTTTCTATTTGCAAAAGTGGTGGAACGTCTTCTTACCCGCTATAGACGCCAGATGTACCGGGTTATTATAGGCCTGGTGTTTTCCTCTCCTTTTGTCATCTTATGGGATATGCCGTGGGAAATGGTGAAGCTGTATGAGCTGCTCGGAGGAATCGCTCTTGCTTTGCTGGGATATGTGTCAGCCGAGATGCTGGGGGGAGAAGGATAGAGAGTATAGAAAAAGGAGGAATGATTTCCTCCTTTTTTATATGCTTGCCTGATAAAAATGCGGATATATCTCAGAGCTTT
Source organism: Lacrimispora sphenoides JCM 1415 (assembly GCF_900105615.1). Taxonomy (NCBI): domain Bacteria; kingdom Bacillati; phylum Bacillota; class Clostridia; order Lachnospirales; family Lachnospiraceae; genus Lacrimispora; species Lacrimispora sphenoides. Next base: position 649,779 of record NZ_LT630003.1, read on the forward strand.
ATGAACTGGTTTTTTAAGAGTATTCTGCGATTCGGGTAATTCCTACATAAATGTGAGAGATTCTGTACCATGTAGCGAAGTCGATGATACCGGTTACCGGAAGCCCGAAGATGGACTGGAACTGCCGGACGGCGTTTGCGGTTGCCTGGCCATAGATTCCGTCGGCCGTGATACGTGGAATCGCAGTGTAGACGGAAGCAATTGTATCAAGCTGCTCCTGGACCTGGCGAACCTTATCTCCGCTTGCGCCGATGGTTAAGTTATAACCTGGGAAGGAGGAGGGGATTCCGGATACCTGTTCGGCGGTGTTGATATACATATTGCTTCCATAAAAGTGCCGCAATATTTCTATAGCGGAGTAGCCTTGTTCTCCAAGCCTTAAGCTTCCCCACTGAGTCATCCAGTTAGGGCATTGGACCCTGTTGCCGTCACAGTACTGGGTAAGTATTGGCTGCCTGATGCCGGGGCGGGATAGGTAATTGTTAAAGATTTCGTCAACGACTTGGGAAATGCTTTCATAAATGTTTCGTCCATAGATCCATTTATGGTCAAAGGCTGTGGAAGATGTAATGGTGAAATCATATCCCTGGTTCCTGTACCATTCTGTATAAACCCGGTTTAATGTAAAGCTCATGATTGCAAGGACATTGGCAGTTATCGTAGACCGGGGCCACGTTGCATAAATTTCGCTGGAAGCCACGTTTTTAATATAGTCAAGGTATGGGACGTAATAATTGGTAGCCGTCGGATCGGTAGGGACTCCGTCGTGGACTACGATTGTCTGGGGGATCACCACACGGCTTAAAACAATTTCTCCGGTCTCCGCTACTGTTTTTACTTCAGCTTCCGCAATTTTTGGGGGATATTCTCCATATAAGGTGTGGTCCGGAATAACAATTGGAACATCCGGAGATACTGCTTCCTGGATCGGAACCATGCGTACCGGCTGTATGGCTGTGGTGTCCGGAAGGATTTCCGTGCCGGAGATGGCGACGGGCTCAAATCCCTGGGCCCGGATGTTAACAACATATTCCGAGTAAGGTTGGGCAAGGCCGGGGGATAAGCTTAAGTCAAGGGGAGGAGCAGCTAGACTGACCTGTTCCGTCTGGCCGGAAGAATTGGTGGTGAGCTGTTCCACGGTACTTTCAGGATCTCCTTTGTAGGCAATGGAAACCTCCGCATCCCGGACGGGAAAGTTGTTTTCCTGGGAAACGACGTTTACCTGAAGGATACCGGTATATGCGGCTTCCTGGTCGCCGGAAACATTGGTTTCCTGGGCTACGGCTGTTATGTATTTTTTCATAGAATGCCCCTTAATGAATTGATTATTATTAAATATATTAAGGGGTAAAAGGAATAATTACAAAAGCACCCGCAGGTTAAGATAAATTTTAATCCTGCGGGAAGCTTTTAGAAAAAGGATGATTTTGTTTCTTGAAACATGGACTCCACATAGTTTCGCATTTCATCCCGGCTATCTACGTTTCTGGCTCCGTCTACGATCCTGTCTCTCTCTTTATCAGAGAGGCCGGCAAACCGGGTCAGAATATCCGAGTGCTGCGCTAACTCCATGGTAAAGCCAATGGGCAGTTCGCTGTTATCAATCATGATTTATCACCTCAGTCTTAGTCTGTGCGGATTGTCCCGAAAGTATACTTTTGAAAGAATTACCATGTATTTTGTATTATTATGCAAGGATTTAAGCAAGAATAATTAAATATGCAGTATTTATAAGTAAATATTAAAAAAATTTATAAGAAGAAAACAGTTGAAAAATGTCGCGGTATCATGTATAATCTATTCAATTTGGGCATTACTGTTCAACATGCAGTAGCATTCAGAAAGGCTCAACAACCATAGCATTAAGAAAGGACAGGACTTTGCGTATGAAAGCTTTTTTAATACTGGAAGACGGTACTGTGTTTACAGGATCGAGCATCGGTTCAACCCAGGAAGTGATCAGTGAGATCGTATTCAATACTTCCATGACAGGTTATTTAGAAGTCCTAACCGACCCCTCCTATGCAGGGCAGGCGGTTGTAATGACTTACCCCCTGATTGGTAATTACGGTATTTGTCATGAAGACATGGAATCATTAAAACCTTGGCCGGATGGCTACATTGTCAGAGAATTATCTAGAATTCCCAGCAACTTTAGAAGCGGGGATACCCTTCAGCATTTCTTAAATGAACACAACATTCCAGGTATCAGTGGTATCGATACGAGAGCCCTTACAAAAATTCTAAGAGAAAAAGGAACCATGAACGGCATGATCACTACGAATGAAAGTTTTGATCTTGACGAAGTCATTTTGCGTATGAAGACATATTCTGTGACTGGTGTGGTGGAGAAAGCTACCTGCAGGGAGAAATATGTTCTTCCCGGCGGCGGGAAAAAGGTAGCTCTTCTGGATCTTGGAGCCAAGAAAAATATTGCCCGCTCCTTACAGGAGAGAGGTTGTGAGGTGATCGTTTACCCTGCAGCGGCAAAAGCAGAAGAAATCCTCTCCGGCTGCCCTGACGGAATCATGTTATCCAACGGGCCTGGGGATCCCAAGGAATGTGTGGGGATTATTGAAGAGATAAAGAAATTATACGAATCCAATGTGCCGATTTTTGCCATCTGCCTGGGACATCAGCTCATGGCACTCGCCACAGGTGCGGATACCCATAAGCTGAAATACGGCCACAGGGGCGGCAATCACCCGGTAAAGGATTTAGAAACCGGACGGGTGTACATCTCCTCTCAGAATCACGGCTATGTAGTCGATGTGGATACCATTGATCCGTCAGTGGCGGTTCCTGCCTTTATCAATGTAAATGACGGGACCAATGAGGGACTGAAATATACAAACAAAAACATATTTACCGTACAGTACCACCCGGAGGCCTGTCCGGGTCCCCAGGATTCCAGCTACTTATTCGACCGGTTTATAAAAATGATGGAGGTGGGAAAATAATGCCGAAGAATCAGGATATTAAAAAAGTGCTCGTTCTTGGCTCCGGGCCTATTATCATCGGCCAGGCAGCTGAATTTGATTATGCCGGAACCCAGGCCTGCCGTTCCCTGAAAGAAGAAGGGGTCGAAGTAGTCCTGCTAAACTCCAACCCGGCAACCATCATGACGGATAAGGATATTGCGGATAAAGTTTACATTGAACCCCTGACCGTAGAAGTGGTGGAACAGCTCATTTTAAAAGAAAAGCCGGACAGCGTCCTTCCCACTCTTGGTGGACAGGCCGGCTTAAACCTTGCCATGGAGCTGGAAGATAAGGGATTTTTAAAAGAACATAAGGTGCGCCTGATCGGAACTACGGCTCTTACCATTAAGAAGGCGGAGGACCGGGAGCTTTTTAAAGAGACCATGGAAAAGATCGGCGAACCGGTGGCGCCCTCTGATATCGTAGAACATGTGGAGGACGGCCTTAAGGTGGCTGAAGCCATCGGATATCCTGTAGTGCTTCGTCCTGCCTATACCCTGGGAGGTTCCGGAGGAGGAATTGCCGATAATCCAGGACAGTGCCGGGAGATTCTAGAGAATGGACTCCGCTTATCCCGCGTGGGACAGGTTCTTGTGGAACGCTGCATATCAGGCTGGAAGGAGATCGAATACGAGGTAATGCGTGACGGCGCCGGCAACGTGATCACCGTATGTAATATGGAAAACATCGACCCGGTCGGCGTTCATACCGGAGACAGCATTGTGGTGGCCCCTTCCCAGACCCTGGGGGATAAGGAATACCAGATGTTACGCACCTCTGCCTTAAAGATCATCAGCGAGCTGGGTATCACAGGAGGCTGCAACGTGCAGTATGCCCTTCACCCGGAAAGCTTCGAGTATTGCGTGATCGAGGTAAATCCCAGGGTCAGCCGTTCCTCGGCTCTGGCCTCTAAAGCAACCGGTTATCCCATTGCAAAAGTTGCGGCTAAGATCGCAATGGGCTATACCCTGGATGAGATAAAGAATGCGGTGACAAAGAAAACCTACGCCAGCTTTGAGCCGATGTTAGATTACTGTGTGGTCAAGATGCCCCGCCTTCCTTTTGATAAATTCTTAAGCGCTAAGAGGAACCTTGGAACCCAGATGAAGGCCACCGGTGAGGTTATGAGCATTTGCACCAACTTTGAGGGCGGCCTTATGAAGGCTATCCGTTCACTGGAACAGCATGTGGACAGCCTGATGTCCTATGATTTTACAGGGCTAACAGATGAAGAACTGGCTGAGACCCTTCACCTTGTGGATGACCGGAGGATCTGGGTCATTGCCGAAGCATTAAGAAGAGGCTTTTCTTATGAACAGATCCATGATATTACAAAAGTTGATGTGTGGTTCATTGATAAGCTGGCAATTCTTGTGGAAATGGAAGAAGCCCTTAAGAATGGGCCTCTGACTCTGGAACTTCTAAAGGAAGCAAAGAGGATTGAGTTTCCGGATACAGTCATTTCCAGGCTGACAGGGACTCCTTTGGAAGAAATCCGCCGCATGAGAAAGGATAACGGCATTACAGCCGCATTTAAAATGGTGGATACCTGCGCCGCTGAATTTGCAGCTGAGACTCCTTACTATTATTCCTGCTTTGGAAGTGAGAATGAGGCGGTAAAAACAACTGGAAAAAAGAAGGTGCTGGTTCTCGGCTCCGGTCCCATCCGTATCGGCCAGGGAATTGAGTTTGACTACTGTTCGGTTCACAGCACATGGAGCTTCCGAAGGGAAGGCTATGAGACGATTATTGTCAATAATAATCCGGAGACCGTGAGCACGGATTTTGATATTGCAGATAAGCTGTATTTTGAACCCCTTACCCCGGAGGATGTGGAGAGCATCGTTGACATGGAAAAGCCTGACGGGGCGGTGGTCCAGTTCGGCGGCCAGACAGCCATTAAGCTGACGGAGGCCTTGATGAATATGGGGATTCCCATTCTGGGAACGTCTGCAGAGGATGTAGATGCAGCAGAGGACCGGGAGCTGTTTGATAAGATTTTGGAGGATTGCGGGATCCCAAGACCTGCGGGCCAGACGGTATTCACGGCAGAAGAAGCCAAGAGTGCGGCAGGAGAGCTTGGATATCCGGTGTTGGTAAGACCCTCCTATGTGCTGGGCGGCCAGGGTATGCAGATTGCCATCTCTGACCAGGATATCGATGAATTTATTGGGATCATCAACCTGATCGCACAGGATCACCCCATTCTGGTAGATAAATATATCCCAGGCAAGGAAATCGAAGTGGATGCGGTTTGCGACGGTGAGGATATTCTGATTCCCGGAATTATGGAGCATATAGAAAGAGCCGGCGTGCACTCCGGCGACAGCATTTCCATATATCCGGCTCAGAGCATAAGTGAAACGGTAAAGGAAAAGCTGGTGGAATATACAAGAAGGCTTTCCAAAGCCCTGCACGTTAAGGGAATGATCAACATTCAGTTCATTGTAAGCGGGGAAGATGTATATGTCATTGAGGTAAATCCCCGGTCTTCCCGTACCGTGCCTTATATCAGCAAGGTGACCGGAATTCCCATCGTCCCCCTGGCAACCCAGGTCATTTGCGGGCATTCCATCAGGGAGCTGGGATATGAACCCGGGCTTTCGCCGGAAGCAGATTATATCGCTGTCAAAATGCCGGTATTCTCCTTTGAAAAGATCCGGGGCGCCGATGTAAGCCTTGGTCCGGAGATGAAATCCACCGGAGAGTGCTTAGGAATAGCAAAGACCTTTAATGAGGCTCTTTACAAGGCGTTCGCAGGAGCAGGAATCAAGCTTCCTAGGCATAAAAACATGATCATAACCGTGAAGGATTCCGATAAGGAAGAGATCATTGACATCGCCAGAAGATTCCAGGCTCAGGGATATAAGATATTTTCCACATCAGGAACGGCCAGAGTGCTTAACAGTCATGGGATAAAAGCTCTTATGGTCCGCAAGCTGGAACAGGAATCACCAAACCTTCTGGACTTAATCCTGGGCCATGAGATCGATCTGGTTATTGATACGCCGACTCAGGGAGCGGATAGAAGTAGGGACGGATTTGTAATCCGAAGAAATGCCATTGAGACCGGTGTAACGGTTTTAACTTCCTTAGATACGGCAGCGGCCTTAGTGACCAGCATGGAAAACAAAGCCAAAGAACTGACTCTGATCGATATTGCCAAAGTTAAAAATAAATAAAAAAAAGCTGGGACAGTGGAAAACCTGTTCCAGCTTTTTTCTTATTGCATTGGGGTTTTTACAAATTGCTTGTCAAATTCCGGATTATAATAATAAAAGTTTTTAGGATTCAAAGTGGATTTAATATTTTCAAGAGCTTCGCCAAACCGCTGGAAATGCACGACCTCCCTTTCCCGAAGGAATTTTAACGGTTCTCTTACATCAGGATTCGGTATGATCCGGATTAAGTTGTCATAGGTTGTCCTTGCCTTTTGCTCGGCTGCCAGGTCTTCGATCAAGTCGGTAATAGCATCACCTTTGGACTGGAATTCACAGGCATTAAAAGGAACTCCGGCCGCAGCAGTGGGCCAGAGGGCTGTTGTATGGTCAATATAATAGGCATCAAACCCTGCAGTCTTTGCCTGTTCCACAGTTAAATTTTTCGTCAGCTGATAAATGATAGCGCAGATCATCTCCAGATGCCCAAGCTCTTCCGTACCAATATCTGTTAAAAGTCCCCCAACTTCCTTGCATGGCATGGAATATCTTTGGGAAAGATAACGCATGGAAGCTGCCAATTCTCCATCAGGTCCGCCAAACTGGCTAATAATGAGAGAGGCTGTTTTCGGACAAGTTTCTTTGATGTTTACAGGGAACTGCAGTCTTTTTTCGTAATTCCACATTATAAGTTACCTCCTTCCCAAGGCAACGGGCCGTCTACCCAGGTAAAATGCTTTTGACCCGCATATTTTGTATTAGATTCTGTTTTGTTGTTGGTATCAGGGCAGACACAGTTTATGGTAAGAGGTTCAAAGTTTTCCGCATAAGTTTTTAAAAGCTGTTTTCTTTGTTCCATGGCCTGCTTAAAGGCTGTTAATGCATTTTCATCCACTGGATGAGTATCCAAATACAATGTTAAATCATTAACAGTAAAGCTTACTTCTGTGATCTGCTTTAAGAGAGCTTTTTGATCTGCCATTACTGTTCACCTCCCGTTACATAAAAAGGAAGATTGAGGGATGGAAAAATAGTCCCATGTTTTAAAGCTGTCTGAGGATCATAAGGCTGTTCCCAGGGCTGCATGGGAATCGTAGCAATACCCAGTTGAACTGTTTTTGTTGGTGTAGCAAGATTGGCCTTTGTTGTGCCGCATTCACATGAATTCATACTAACACTCCTTTCTACTTTCCTGCCCATCCTTTCAGGGCAAAGGTGTTTCATTGATTCATTGAGCTTTCTTTTTTAGTATGGTTGAAACAAAAAAAAATACGTTACAAAAATTCTCCCATTTTAACCACTGTAATGATATTGTAATAATTAGAAAAATGAAATATAATGGAAAAGCAGAATCGAATTGACAGAAAAAAAGAAAATTAAAAAGACGGGAGAGCAGTGTATTGAGTGACAAGAAATTTGCAGTATTGATTGATTCGGATAATATCTCCGCAAAGTATATTACAAGTATTCTGGATGAAATGACCCGCTACGGTGTTATTACTTACAAAAGGATCTACGGGGATTGGACAAGCTCCCAGATGGGAAAATGGAAAATGGAGCTTTTGGAGAATTCGATCACCCCAATCCAGCAATTCTCCAATACCGTAGGAAAGAATGCAACCGATTCAGCCCTTATTATTGATGCTATGGACTTGCTCTACACGGATAATGTAGATGGATTCTGCATCGTATCCAGTGACAGCGATTTCACCCGATTAGCCAGCAGACTTCGGGAGTCCGGCAAGGAAGTCATCGGAATGGGAGAGGATAAGACTCCCAAATCGTTCCGGGCGGCCTGCACGGTTTTCACCAATCTTGAGGTCCTCCTTGATCAGGAAGAGGATGGGACTGGCGGAGGCGCCATAGGAAAAGAGGTGATCGAACAGGATATCACTTCGATTCTTTTAGAAAATGAAGATAAAAATAAGGCAACAGGTCTGGGAGAGATCGGCAACCGCCTTGTGAAAAAATACTCTGATTTTGATGTAAGAAACTACGGCTACAGCTCCCTTTCCAAATTTTTGGAGGAAATGGGCGGCTTTGAGCTTAAAAAATCCAATAATGTGGTAACTGTCCGGATGAAAGATAACCGTACCAAAAAGCAGGAACTGGATGATTTCGCAGTAGGGCTGGTTAAGGGCAGCGGAAAGAACGGTATGGAACTGGCGGCTCTGGGTAATGGCATACACCGGAAATTTGCTGATTTCAAAGTAAAGGATTACGGGTATTCCACCTTCTCAAAATTTGTAAACAGCATTGGACAATTAGAGGTACGGGAGAATAAAAACAATAATAAGACTGTGTATTTGAAAAAAGAAGACTAAAAGAAGCCGGCCAGGAAAACGAGATCCACGGGATCCATGTTTCCTGGCCGGCTTATTTCTATAAGAAGTGATCCTCGCTTTACCAGATACCGAGGACCACTTGAAGGACCAGACTTACCACCGATAATCCAAGCCAGCAGCAAAAACCTAATAAAAGAGGCTTTTTGCCTGTCCGTATCAGCTTGACCAGGTCCGTATTGGTTCCGATGGCTCCCATAGCCATGATAATAAAAAGCTTGCTTAAGTCTTTTAATGAACCGGTAACGCCTGCAGGTATAGGAAAAACGGTAGTAATGATTGAAGCCAGAAAAACAGTGTAATGGGGATGATGGCCAGAGTTCTGGTCAGTTTTACCATGGTGGCTGCTTCCAGGGTGTTGCTGCCGTACATGCCATCCCAGGCGGATGCGGCGGCAGTAACGGAAGAGGTATCGTTAATGGCGGTTCCTGCAAATAAGCCAAAGCCTTCATTGGAAAACCTAAAGCAGAGCCTAATGCCGGAAAAAGCAGAGCGGCAATTTTGCGGATCAAGGGAATAACCGTCATATCCCCTCGATTCATAAGGACATAAAAATGGCGGAAATTCCCTTAAAATCGAGGTTTCTTTAAGAGATAGGAAAAAATGAAAAAAATTGACAAAAAAGTGTTGACAATTAATACAATTAATATTATACTAATGAAGCAGTCGGGAACGAGAGAAAAAAACGAGCTCCTGACCAAGGAAAGTACTGGGATCTTAGCTCAGCTGGGAGAGCATCTGCCTTACAAGCAGAGGGTCACAGGTTCGAGCCCTGTAGGTCCCATTGATAAGCGTAACGCTTATCCAGTGAATTGAATATGGCGGAATAGCTCAGTTGGCCAGAGCACACGGTTCATACCCGTGGTGTCGAGAGTTCGAATCTCCCTTCCGCTACTGTTAAACCCTGTGATTGAAAAATTGCAGGGTTTTTTATATTTCGACATTGCGGATTCCTTTTTCTATTTTCTTATATTCATTTTTTCTGTTTTATGGTATACTTACAAATAGTAAAAAGTGGAGGGATTCCATGTACTATTTTATTGTAAACCCGAACTCACGCTGCGGACGGGGAAGAAACGTTTGGAAAAAATTGGAACGAGTATTAAAGGCCGGGCATGTGGAATATCAGGCATTTCTTACGGAGAAGCCTGGGGATGCCAAGAGATTTGCCAGGGAACTGACAGAAGGCTGCAGGGAATCAAGCGTTATCATAGGAGTAGGCGGAGACGGAACTGTAAATGAAATTCTTGATGGGCTTTCCTTCTGCGGTTCTGTAACGTTTGGGTATATTCCGGCCGGATCCGGTAATGATCTGGCAAGAAGCTTAAAACTTCCTAAGAATCCGGTCCGATGCTTAAAGAAAATACTGCATCCAAAATATTATAAGCTCATGGATTACGGAGTTTTGTCCTATGGCGATGGGGAAATATCCCACCGCCGCTTTATGGTCAGTGCGGGGATTGGAATGGATGCGGCCGTTTGTCATAATATCCTCTATTCAAAGTCAAAGGGACTGCTCCGTAAACTTTTCATTGGGAAGCTTATCTACATTCTCATAGGAATCAAGCAGCTGATTCTTGCCAGGCCCTCAAAAGGGTATATTCTCCTTAACGGAGTACAAAAGATTGAGTTTAACCACGCTTACTTTATATCCGTCCACATCCATCCTTATGAGGGCGGCGGATTTAAATTTGCACCGGATGCAAACTTTGAAGACGGTCAGTTATCAGTTTGTGTTATGAACAGCCGGAATAAAAGGAAACTGATCCCTGTACTGATACGTTCCCTTATGGGAAGAAAGTCCTTACACAGGGGCATCAGGTTTTATACTTGTGAGGAAGTTATGATCCATATGGATCATCCAATGGCAGTTCATGTAGATGGAGAAAGCTGTTTTTGCCAAAACGATGTGCAGCTTCGGTGCATTGGCAAAAAATTGCGTATGATTGTATAGAAATGTATATATTATAGAAGAAACACCTTCGGGTCCCTGCGGGTATACCATTATGCCCAAAAAGCATGGGCAAGAAAGAGGAAACACCCTGCGGGTATACCATTATGCCCAAAGAACGTGGGCAAGAAAGAGGAAACACCCTGCGGGTATACCATTATGCCCAAAGAACGTGGGCAAGAAAGAGGAAAGGAAGAATTATGAGGATTGGACAGGGATATGATGTGCATAAATTAGCGGAAGGAAGAGATTTGATCCTGGGCGGCGTAAAGATTCCTTATGAAAAGGGACTTCTGGGCCATTCTGATGCAGATGTGCTGGTCCATGCAGTGATAGATGCTCTTTTAGGTGCGGCAGCTCTGGGAGATATCGGAGAACATTTCCCGGATACGGATCCTAAATATAAAGGAGTATCCAGCATTGAACTTTTAAAGCACGTAGGCAGGCTTTTGGAGGAGCAGGGATATGTGATCGAGAACATTGACGCCACTGTCATTGCACAAAAACCAAAGCTTCTTCCCTATCGGCGTTCCATGGCACAAAACATTGGGGAAGCTCTGAAGCTGACCGAAGGAAAGGTCAATGTAAAAGCTACTACAGAGGAAGGACTTGGCTTTACCGGAATGGGAGAGGGGATATCCTCACAGGCCATAGCCCTGTTAACCTCCATAGACGATTACTGTTATGACGACAGGATCATGTCTGCTGATTGTAAGGGCTGCTGCGGAGGCTGCGGGAGATAAGAAGAGGATTGCGGGAAGAAACACCCTACGGGTATACCTATATGCCCGAAAGGCGTGGGCTATAAAAAAGAAAGGAAGAAACTATGAAAATTTATAATACATTATCCAGACAAAAGGAAGAATTCGCTTCCCTGGAACCTGGAAAGGTTCGGATGTATGTATGCGGACCAACCGTTTACAATTACATTCACATTGGAAATGCAAGACCCATCATCGTGTTTGATACGGTCCGGAGATATTTTGAATATAAGGGATATGAAGTTAACTTTGTTTCAAACTTTACCGATATAGATGATAAGATCATTAAAAAAGCCATTGAAGAGGGCGTGGATGCAGACACCATTTCCAAGCGTTATATTGAGGAATGCAAAAAGGATATGGAAGGGCTGAATGTAAAGCCGGCAACCAGAAGCCCGCTGGCTACAGAGGAAATATGCGGCATGCTGGAAATGATCCAAAAGCTTGTTGCCTCCGGTCATGCCTATGCGTCAAAAGACGGAACGGTTTATTTCCGTACCAGTTCCTTTGAGGAATATGGAAAGCTGTCCCATAAGAATCTGGATGATCTGCAGTCAGGTTTCCGTGAAATCAAGGTGACCGGTGAAGACGGAAAAGAGGATCCCACCGATTTCGTGCTCTGGAAGCCGAAAAAGGAAGGAGAGCCTTACTGGGAATCCCCATGGTGCGAAGGACGGCCTGGCTGGCATATTGAGTGCTCCGTAATGTCCAGGAAATATCTTGGAGATCAGATCGATATCCATGCAGGTGGAGAAGACTTAATCTTTCCCCATCATGAGAACGAGATCGCACAGAGTGAAGCAGCGAATGGAAAAGAATTCGCTAAATACTGGATGCACAATGGTTTCTTAAATATTGACAATAAAAAGATGTCCAAGTCTCTGGGTAATTTTTTCACGGTCAGGGAAATCAGTGAGAAATACGATTTACAGGTGCTGCGCTTCTTCATGCTGAGTGCTCATTACAGAAGCCCTATTAATTTCAGCGCCGAATTGATGGAGTCATCAAAGAACGGATTAGATAGAATTTTAACTGCAGTCGGTAAATTAAAGGATCTGGAAGCTTCTGCGAAGACAGAAAAACTTCTTGATCATGAGGATAAAAATGCCGTACAGGAGTTGGTTTCCAAATATGAGGCAGCCATGGATGATGACTTTAACACGGCAGATGCCATTTCTGCTGTTTTTGAGCTGGTAAAATTAAGCAATTCCACCACAGATGAAAACAGCTCGAAAGAATATGTGGATTATTTAAAGGAAACCATTGTAAGACTGTGCGATGTTCTTGGAATCATTACGGAAAAGGAAGAAGAGATCCTGGATGATGAAATCGAAGCCATGATCGCAGGCAGGCAGCAGGCCAGAAAAGACAAGAATTTCGCCCTTGCCGATGAAATCCGCGGAAAGCTTTTAGAAAAGGGGATCGTTCTGGAGGACACCAGGGAAGGTGTGAAATGGAAGAGAATATAACATCAGTGGCAGCGTTTTCTGATTTTTTTAAGGATACGTTAAAACTAAAAGAAGTAGATGTGAAAACCTATTCCCCACTGGCATTGGCATATATCGGAGATGCAGTTTATGAACTGATCGTACGTACGAAGGTGATGAACCATGGAAGCACTCAGGTGAATAATATGCATAAGAAGAGTGCGAGGCTGGTAAACGCAGGAGCGCAGGCAGAGATCATCCGCCGGCTTCTTGAAGACGAGGACTTAACTCCGGAAGAGGTGGCAACATACAAACGGGGACGCAATGCCAAGTCTGTGACAACCGCGAAACACGCAACTGTTGCCGATTACAGGACTGCAACCGGATTTGAGGCCCTGTGTGGTTATCTGTATTTAAACGGCAATTTAGACCGTCTGATCACCCTGGTAGGCAAAGGACTTGAACGAATAGGAGAACTGGAATGATAGAGGAATTTACCATAGAAGGAAGGAATGCGGTATTAGAAGCATTCCGCTCCGGAAAAACCATTGATAAGCTGTATGTACAAAAGGGAGTCCAGGATGGCCCCATCCAGTCCATTATCAGGGAAGCGAAAAAGAAAGACACCATCATTAATTTTGTAGAAAGAGAACGCCTGGACCAGATGTCCGAGGAAGGGCATCACCAGGGCGTTATTGCCCATGCTGCGGCTTATGAATACGCAGAGGTTGAAGATATACTTAAGGCAGCCGAAGAAAAGGGAGAACCTCCCTTCCTCTTTCTGCTGGACGGAATTGAAGACCCTCACAATCTGGGAGCGATCATCCGTACGGCAAATTTAGCAGGAGCCCATGGGGTTATCATCCCTAAGCGCCGGGCCGTTGGTCTTACGGCAACGGTTGCAAAGACTTCTGCCGGGGCGCTTAATTATACGCCTGTGGCTAAGGTTACCAATCTCACGGCTACCATGGAAGAATTAAAGAAAAAAGGGATGTGGTTTGTCTGTGCAGATATGGATGGAGAACTCATGTACCGTCTTGATTTAAAGGGACCGATCGGCCTTGTGATCGGCAGCGAAGGAAGCGGCGTGGGAAAATTGGTCAAAGAAACCTGTGACATGGTGGCATCCATACCCATGAAAGGGGATATTGATTCTCTCAACGCTTCCGTGGCAGCAGGTGTACTGGCCTATGAGATCGTAAGACAACGTTTGGGATAAGAGATGAGGTGTGATGATCATAAAAAAGAATGGTACGGCTATGGTGGCTGCCTGTGCAGCGATTCTGTTTACTTTCAGCGGATTTGTTTCAGCTGGTGATATTGCTGCGGCGGACAGCATAGAAGAAAGTATTGAGTGGAAGACTGTAGTAAGCATTGGGGATGAAGCAGTTCCTCTTTATTCAAAGCCTTCCGGGAGCAAAGTGAAGATCCCTCAGGCTCCGGGAACGGTTACCTATGGAAATGGTACAGCACTGGTAGATGCGTCCAACGCCAGTCATGGCTATGTGATGGTCCAGTATAGCGGAAATTCAACCAAGATAAAAGTCCAGGTAATTAAAAACGGAGGAGAGACTTATTCCTATGATTTAAATGCCAGATCTGCCTATGAGGTATTTCCTCTGACAGAAGGAAACGGAAAATATACGGTCCGGGTTTTAGAGCAGGTACAGGGGAACCAGTACGCCATAAAATCCAGCAGTGATATCAATGTAACACTTGCAGACCAGTTTGAACCGTTCCTTTACCCCAATCAATATGTGAATTTTTCCGCCGGAAGTGCCGTGGTGAAAAAGGGGGAGGAGCTTGCAGCTTCTGCACCTGATGCCATTGGCGTAGTCACTAATGTTTATAATTTTGTTGTAAAGAATTTTACCTATGATACGGCACTGGCAAGCTCTGTCCAGTCCGGCTATCTGCCTGATGTGGATCAGGTGCTGTCTCAGAAAAAGGGAATTTGTTTTGACTATGCGGCAGTTATGACTGCCATGCTGCGTTCCCAGGATATCCCAACAAAACTTGTGGTGGGTTATACAGGCAGCCTGTATCATGCCTGGGTCAATGTTTATATTGAAGGCCAGGGCTGGGTGGATAATATCATCTATTTTGACGGATATGACTGGAAGCTTATGGACCCGACGTTTGCATCCTCCGGAGGCAGTGATCCGTCCATACAGCAATATATCACAAACAGCTCCAATTATAAGGCGAAATATACATACTAAAGAACTTCATTTAAAGGAGAAACGACAGATGAAAATGAAAGCGAAAAAGCGATATTCCGCAAGGGAACTTTCCGCTTTCTGCCTTCAAATATCAATTCTACTCCATGCTGCAATCCCTCTTGATGAGGGATTGTCTGTTATGGCGGAGGATTCTGTATGGGAGGAAGAGAAACAAATTCTTAAGCAAATGGCAGAAGAGGCTGAGCTAGGGGTTCCTTTCTCAAAAGTACTGGAGAATACAGGCCTTTATCCAGCCTATGTGATCCGGATGTCAAAGCTGGGGGAGGAGACAGGGACACTGGACCAGATCATGGAATCCTTGGCCGGATATTATGAAAAAGAGCATATCCTTATGAAAAACATCAGGAATGCAGTTACTTACCCTATCATCATGATTTTTATGCTTCTGGTGGTTCTTCTGGTTTTATTCACCAGGGTTATGCCCATATTTGAACAAGTATACCAACAGCTGGGGGCAGAGATGTCGCCGGTTTCTCTTGCTGCAACAAGGCTTGGAGGCGTATTCTGTGCAGTTGCCCTGGTTCTTGGGATCCTTATGGCTTTTGCAGCTGCCCTGGTATGGCTTCTTGGCAGGAAAGGGAAAAAGCTTTTGGTTGCGGAACGGCTGATCCAGTGGATTAAAAAAAGAAGCCGCATGGCTCTTGCAATATCCAACCGGCGTTTTACTGCAGTCCTAGCACTGACTCTTCACAGCGGATTAGAGCTGGAAAAGGGGATGGAGCTGGCAGAGCAGCTGGTTGAGAATCAGACAGTGGAAGAAAAGATCAGACATTGTGCGAAAGAGCTTGAAGCTGGAACAGACTATTATACCGCCATGAAGAATACCGGGCTGTTTAACGGCTTCTATGCACAGATGATAAAAGTAGGAACCAGAAGCGGCCAGCTGGACCGGGTCATGGAGGAAATCTCCAGAAGCTATGAAGATGAAGCGGATACGACCATGGAACATATGGTCAGCCGGTTTGAACCTACGGTGGTGGCAGTGCTTGCCATTGCGGTGGGACTGGTGCTTTTGTCTGTCATGCTTCCTCTTGTCAGTGTCTTGTCGGCGATCGGATAGGGGGCGTCTTGATGATAAAATGGAAACAATCTCCCAGAGAGGTCATAGGTCAGTTGTTCTCTTTGCTGGCCTTCGCTTGTGCGGTTGCCCTTTTTGTTTCAGGAGTTCTCATGTTCTCGAGGAAAGCCGATGCAAAGGGAGCTGATACCCTTCGGGATGCCATACGCAGGGCTTCGGTGCAGTGCTATGCCATTGAGGGAAGATATCCGCCAAACGTGGAATATCTGGAAGAAAATTATGGAATACAGATTGACAGAAACCGGTATGACGTGTTTTACAGCGGCTTTGCTTCAAACTTTATGCCGGATATTACGGTCAATCCCCATGAACGATAACCGGGAGGTGGGCAAGTGAGCGGAAAAGAATACCAGAGAGGCCAGATGGCCAATGCTCTGTTTACCATACTGCTGTTCCTTGTATTTGTGCTCTGCGCTTTATTCTCGGTGCTCATCGGAGGCAAAGTCTTTGAGAACATCAATGCCAGAGCAGAGAATACCTACCAAAAGGATGTAGCCTTAAGTTACATAGCCAACAAAGTGAGGCAGGGGGATGAAGCCGGCAGGGTAACTCTGACAGAGATGTCAGGAACCACTGTCCTTAAGCTGGAACAGGAGATACAGGATTCGGTATATGTGACCCTTATTTATTACCAGGATGGCAGGCTGTGGGAGCTTTTTACAGACGAAGAAAGCGGCCTGGGAGTAGGAGACGGGAATGAGATTCTGGAATGCAGCCCGGTTTCCATGGAAATGGATGGCAGGCTTCTGCATATAAAAACGGAGATGGAAGGCGGAGACCGCATCTGGCTTTCCTTAAGAAGCGGAGGGGCAGTTCATGAATAGAAAACACCCCTCAGGCGTATTTATGATGGAGATGATTGCCGTTGTTTTTTTCTTTATCCTTTGTGCAGGCATCTGCATAAAAACATTTGTAAAAGCGGATTTCATGAGCCGGGAGGCAGCGGATTTAAATCAGGGTGTGCTGATCGCCCAAAGCGTAGCAGAGGTCTGGAAAGCGGAGGGCCCGGAGGGACTTGAAAATAGGTTTCAGGCTTATGGGCAGGAGGGCGGTTCTTTAGGCTATACTATGGGCCTTGATAAGTCCGGTAATCCTTGTGAAAAAGAGAAGGCTGTTTTTGATGTAAAAGCAGATATTGCCGGGCTGGGACATGCGGAAGTGACCGTAAGCAAAAACGGGAAACGAATTTATACCCTTACGGTGACCAGACATGTGACGCAACAATGACGGAGGTGGAACCATGGCAAAACAGGAGAATGGATACAGGGCCAATATAGGCAGTCCTTCCCTTATACTCATATTTATTGTCATGTGCCTGATAACCTTTGGGATGCTTTCCCTTAGTACCGCCAAAAGTGAGCGGAATCTGGCAGAACGCAATGCTTCTGCTGTGACAGAGTACTACCGGGCTGACGGAGAGGGAGAGGCTTTTTATCAGATGGTTTTAAATAAGGCGGCGAAAGTCCGGGAAAAGAGCCAGGATCCACAGGAACGGAAACAGCTTTTGTCCCTGGAACTGGGAGATGCCTATGAGCCGGATAAGGGAACCGTGACAGTAAATATCCCCATGGGACGTTCCCAGGCTCTTTCTATAGAACTGCTTTTCCAGCCGGAGGGAGAAGAAGATATTCAGATATCAAAATGGAAGGTAATTCAGACAGAGGATTTTGAAATTGATCATTCCATGCCAGTGTGGACAGGTGGGGAGACTTAAGAAACAGGAGACAGGGCGATGAAAGTAAAAGATTTGTTAAGTGCTGCTGTGGCGCAGAAAGCATCGGATATTTTCCTGGTGCCAGGTATGCCGTTTTCATATAAAATAGGAAGCAGGATCATAAATCAGAATGAAGAAAAGCTATCTTCGGCTCAAATGGAGGTATTGATCACTGAATTGTATGAGTTGGCGGGAAACAGAACCATGGAGAAGGTGCGGGAGCATGGGGATGATGATTTTTCCTTTGCCCTTCCCGGGGTTTCCAGGTTTCGTTCCAGCATATTCCGTCAGAGAGGTTCCCTTGCAGCGGTGATCCGGGTGGTGACCTTTGAACTGCCTGATTACAGAACGCTTCATATTCCTGAGGTTGTTATGGAGGTTGCCAGGATGACAAAGGGATTTGTCCTGGTCACAGGGCCGGCGGGAAGCGGTAAGACTACCACTCTGGCCTGTATCATTGACAAGATCAATAATACCCGCAACTCCCATGTGATCACTTTGGAAGATCCTCTTGAATATCTGCACCGCCATAAGAAGAGCGTGGTGACTCAGAGGGAGGTAACCACAGACACGGACAGCTATGTGACCGGCCTTCGGGCGGCTCTGCGCCAGGCTCCGGATGTGATCCTTGTGGGTGAGATGAGGGATTATGAAACCATACGGATCGCTATGACAGCAGCAGAAACCGGTCATCTGGTGATTTCAACCCTGCATACGGTGGGAGCGGCCAATACCATTGACCGCATCATTGATAACTTCCCGCCAAACCAGCAGCAGCAGATCCGGATGCAGCTTTCCATGGTAGTTCAGGCCGTGGTCTCCCAGCAGCTGATCCCTGCTGTGGATGGAAGTGTCTATCCGGCATTTGAAATTATGTTTTTCAATAATGCCATCCGGAATATGATCCGCGAGTCCAAAACCCATCAGATTGATTCTGTAATCGCCACCGGCCAGGGAGAAGGTATGATTTCCATGGATACCAGTATATTAAATTTATATAAAGAAGGAAAGATCACAAGAGAAAACGCCATCATCTACAGCGGAAACAGTGAATTGATGGCAAAAAAAATCGATCGTGGACTGTAAGAGTGCATAGTTTGCATTTCAGGCAGATACACTATCCCTAACAATGAGAGGAGAGTGGCCGGATTATGAGAACAGATAAAAGAAAAATTGTATTAGTCGGTACAGGCATGGTCGGAATGAGTTATGCCTATTCCCTTTTGAACCAGGGAGTTTGCGATGAACTTGTTTTGATTGACATCAACCGGAAAAGAGCGGAGGGCGAGGCAATGGACTTAAACCATGGACTTGCTTTTTCAGCATCCCATATGAAGATTTATGCAGGAGAATACAAAGACTGCTCGGATGCGGACATTGTTGTGATCTGCGCTGGGGTAGCCCA
Organism: Lacrimispora sphenoides JCM 1415; assembly: GCF_900105615.1. NCBI lineage: Bacteria > Bacillati > Bacillota > Clostridia > Lachnospirales > Lachnospiraceae > Lacrimispora > Lacrimispora sphenoides. The sequence goes on from NZ_LT630003.1 coordinate 668,839, forward strand.
GAAGTCCGGCGAGACAAGGCTTGATTTGCTAAAGCGTAATGCAGCCGTATTCCGGTCCATTGTGCAGCCGGTAACGGAATCGGGCTTTAACGGGGTTTTCCTGGTGGCGACTAATCCGGTGGATATCATGACAAGAATTACCTATTCGTTGTCAGGCTTTAATCCCAAGCGGGTGATTGGAAGCGGCACGACTCTCGATACTGCCAGGCTCCGTTATTTGTTAGGGGATTCCTTGCGGGTAGATCCAAGAAATGTCCATGCCTATGTCATGGGAGAGCACGGAGACAGTGAGTTTGTGCCCTGGAGCCAGGCCATGATCGCCACAAAGCCCATTCTGTCCCTTTGCGAAGAGGAGGGCATGGTATGCAGGAGTGAACTGGAACGGATCGAAGACGAGGTCCGGGGAGCCGCTTACCGGATCATTGAGGCCAAGCAGGCCACTTATTATGGGATCGGCATGGCACTCACCAGGATCACCAGGGCTATCCTCGGGGATGAAAACAGCGTTTTTACGGTATCTGCTATGCTGAGGGGAGAATATGGGCAGTCTGAGGTATATGCAGGAGTCCCCTGTATCATCAATAAAAACGGGATTCAGAGGATCATTTCCCTGTCATTAACGGATGAAGAGATGAAACAGTTTCAAAATTCGTGTGATACCCTTCGTGATAGTTTTGATGGCATATTATAAGAAATGGCGGAAGAGAATAGGAAACTTAGAATCCGGTTTCCTGCTCTCTTCCTGGTTTGTGAATCCTGAAATAAGAATGAATTTTGTGGTAAAAATCTGTAGTTTTACCTAATTTATGTATTTTAGTAAAAAATTAAAATAATCGTTGACAAACAGATTTCTCCATGCTATGATATACGAGGTTCAGCGATGAACGAAAAAAGATGCTGATGTGGCACAGGTGGTAGCGCACCTCATTGGTAGTGAGGAGGTCACGGGTCCGAGTCCCGTCATCAGCTCTGAAAACAAACGGGAAGTCTTAATAAAGAGGCTTCCCGTTTTTGTCATATACAGAGATTGAAAGAAAGATATCTATCAGCATTAAGCTTATAAACAGCGTACAGATATTGATGAAAAGGAGGCACATTAATATGGCAAAACATAAAAAGAAACGAAAAAGTCCATGGTCCATATTCTTTCGGCCCATTAAAGTCATTCTTTTCGTATTTCTGGGAGTCATGGTTTTAGGATGCCTTGCCGGCGGCATTGTATTCTTAAAATATCAGAATGAGATTATGGCCTGCAAAGAAAAAGCGGATACCATTATAAGCAAGACGGTCAAGACTGATTTTTCCCAGCCAACGGATACGAGAATCTATGATTCTGCCGGAACTTTGATCGGAACTATCAATTCCGGTCACTATGAATATGTCCCGATTTCAGGGATCAGCAAGAATCTTCAGAATGCCTATGTAGCCCAGGAGGACAGAAGATTTTATAAGCATCATGGCATCGACTACAAGGGGTTAATGCGTGCAGGTGTCGTATACTTAAAAAACAAAGGGAAAGCCACCCAGGGAGGAAGCACCATCACCCAGCAGGTGATTAAGAATACCTATCTGACCCAGGAGAAGACGATCCAGAGAAAGCTGACCGAATTTTTTGCAGCCCCGCGCATGGAGGATAAGTATTCCAAGTCAGACATCCTGGAATTTTACTGCAATACCAATTTCTTTGCCAACCGGTGTTACGGCGTATCAGAGGCCAGCCGCTATTATTTTGATAAGGAAGCAAAGGATTTAACCGTGTGGGAGGCGGCTACCTTAGCGGGAATCAGCAATAATCCGTCAAGGTATGATCCGGTGGCCCATCCGGAAAACGCAACGTGGAAGAGGAACCAGATCATCGATAATATGGCTCTCTGTAAGTTTATTACGGAAGAGGAAAAGGAAAACGCCAAGGCCCAGCCTTTGACAGTTGCTAAGATCTATGAGCCGGGAACAAAGGAAAATTATCTGACAAGCTATGCCATACACTGCGCTGCTTTGGAATTAATGAAGAACGAAGATTTTGTTTTCCAGTATGTTTTTAATAACCAGGCTTCTTATGAATCTTATAGAGAACAGTACCAGGAACTTTATCAGGCAAAGAGTGATATGATCCGAAACGGAGGCTTTGAAATACATACCAGCCTGGAGACACCTATCCAGAACTCCTTGCAGGAGATTATTGACAACCGGCTGAAAGGCTTTAAGGATCTGCAGGAGAATGGGAAATTCGCCTTACAGGGGGCAGCGGTATGCATTGACAACCAGACCGGATATGTGGTGGCAATTGTGGGCGGCCGGGGTACGGATGATGAGTACAACCGGGGATTCCTAAGCAAGCGTCAGCCAGGATCTACCATAAAGCCGCTGATCGATTATGCTCCTGCCTTTGAAACTGGATATTATTATCCCTCCAGGCTGGTGAATGACCATCTGTTTGATAAAGGGCCCAAAAACAGCGGAGGAAAATATTTTGGCAATATTTCCGTAAGAGAGGCATTGAACCGAAGTCTTAATACGGTGGCCTGGCAGGTGCTGGGAGACATCGGCGTTGACAAAGGCATAAGCTATCTGGGAAAGATGCATTTTGCAGGTATAAGCTATATGGATAACGGAAACAGCAGTATGAGCATCGGAGGCTTTACCGAAGGCGCCAGAGTGGTGGATATGGCAAGGGGATACTCCGTTTTGGCGAACAAAGGGCTGTACAGCAATAAAACATGTATCGTCAGCTTAGAAAGCCAGTATGACGGCGAGATATACAATGGAAACCAGGCGGATGAAAGAATATTTACGGAAGATACCGCTTACATGATCACCGATGTGTTAAAGGGTACTCTGGATAAGCCTTACGGAACAGGCAATGGCCTGGGTCTTGGAGTTCCGGCTGCTGGAAAGACCGGAACCACCAACAGCAATAAAGATACCTGGTTTTGCGGGTATACAAAGCATTATACAACAGCTGTCTGGGTAGGATATGACACTCCAAAGGCTATGCCAGGAGTTTACGGTAAAACCTATTCGGGAAAGATCTGGCAGGAATTTATGGCAGGAATAAACGATGGGCTTCCGGTTCTGGATTGGGATATGCCGGCAACCGTTTCCCTTAAGAATGTGGATTCCACAGGGGAAAAAACCGACGCTGAAACAGGAAGGAAGGATCTGTTTTCTTCTGTTGCAGAACAAACGGCCAAAGCCAATGGAAGTAAATGGAAGGAAGAGGAAGAACGTAAAAAGCTGGAGGCCCAGGCCCAGAGAGAGCAAGATGCTTCCAAAGAAGCCAGGCAGGCGGTGGAGCAGACAGTTTCTGCCCTTCAGTCCCTGATCGGAGAACTATCTGCACTGAGCCACAGGGACAGCTCTACTGATGAAACCATAAGCACTGCTTACACCCTTTTAGACCAGCTGGCTGGCACCGAATATTATGATGGGTTGAAGACTCAGCTTGATGAGGCGGCAAGCCATGCCTCATCCCTGCCCTGGCAGGAGGATTCTTCCGGGAAGCCCCAGGAGATCGGTCCGGGAGTCACCAAGCCGAAGGAAACGGTTCCTCCGGTTTTTCCTGGGGATATGGATTCAGATGAGGATTATGCCCCCGGCTTTGGTCCGGGAGGCCCTGATTCCGGTGCACAGGCAGTAGGGCCGGGTATGGAATAAGAGAGAAGGACAGGTTAGGGCTTGCTTTTTATCATGTCAGCTGTTATCCTTAATTAAGAAAATCATTCAGGAAAGGAAGTGAACCAGAGTGGAAGGTCGGAGTCAGACGATGGAAGCAGACAATGATCATAGGCGTAAGGCAGTGAGGGCAGAATCCTGTACTTCGGGTCTGCTCTGGATTCGCTGCCGTTAAAAGAGTACGATTCTTTGCGTTTATGATAGCCATGAATTACAGGCAGCCCTGTAATTCTGGCTATTTTGCGTTGCAGGAAACTGCCTGCATGGCAGAATTTGTTTTGCTTCCATATAGCCGAGACGGAAAAACAGGTTCATGTGGAGGAAGAGTGAGATGCAGGAGAATTACAATGTGGAAGAACTGATGGAGCTGGCTGACAGCCGTCAGTTTAGAAAACTGAAGGATGTGCTGATGGAATACAATGAAGTAGATATTGCAGCTTTCATTGAAGCATTGGATTCAGAAAAAACAGTGGTGGTGTTCCGGATGCTTCCCAAGGGGCTGGCAAGTGATGTGTTCGCATGCCTGGAGGTGGAGAAGCAGGAACACATTATAAACAGCATGACTGATCATGAATTGGGAACAATTGTAGAAGATCTGTTTGTGGATGATGCGGTGGACATGCTGGAGGAACTGCCGGCCAGCGTGGTAAAAAGGGTTCTGCGAAATGCGACCCCTGATACCAGAAAGCTGATCAACCAGTTTTTAAACTATCCGGAAAACAGCGCCGGAAGCATTATGACGGCTGAGTATGTGGGGCTTAAAAAGGCCATGACCGTGGCGCAGGCCTTTGACTATATCAGGCTGCATGGAGTGGATAAAGAAACCATTTACACCTGCTATGTGATGGATGCCACGAGAAGGCTGGAGGGAGTGGTCACGGTCAAGGATCTTTTAATGAATCCCTACGAGGTTGCCATCGGTGATATCATGGATACCCATGTTATAAAGGCGGTCACGACAGAAGACCAGGAGGCCGTTGCGGACAGCTTTCGAAGATACGGCCTTTTAAGTCTCCCTGTAGTGGATCATGAAGACCGCCTGGTGGGAATCGTTACCGTCGATGACGTTGTGGATGTTATGGAGCAGGAAGCCACGGAGGACTTTGAAAAGATGGCGGCCATGATTCCCAGTGAAAAGCCGTATTTAAAAACCAGCGTGTTCCAGCTGGCGAAAAACAGAATCATGTGGCTTCTTGTACTGATGATCAGCAGCATGGTGACCGGCGGGATCCTGGCCAGATATGAATCGGCCTTTGCAGTGATTCCTCTGCTCGTGACCTTTATTCCCATGCTTACGGATACAGGCGGCAACGCGGGAAGCCAGAGCAGTACCATGATCATCAGAGGAATGGCAGTGGGAGAGATAGAAACAAAAGATTTTTTCCGGGTGATCTTTAAAGAGTTTAAGGTAGCCATCCTTGTGGGTCTGATACTGGGACTTGTGAATTATGTCCGTCTGATCCTCCTTTATCCTGGGCAGCAGATGCTTTGTCTGACAGTAATGCTCAGCCTTTTGATCACAGTCATTGTGGCAAAAACCATCGGCGGAATTCTTCCCATTGCAGCCAAGGTGTTTCATATGGATCCGGCTATTATGGCGGCTCCCCTTATTACCACAATCGTGGATGCGGTCAGCCTGATCATATATTTCCGGCTGGCCTGCAAGCTTCTGGGATTATAATTGCTTTGGAAAATTACGCCAAATCATTGTTTTTTCCAGTGGTTCGTTATATAATGGACTACGTGGCTTTGGCGTAACTTCCTTTAACCGGCCCAAACGAGAAAGAAGATATAGGAGTGTGTTCACAATGAGTAAAATAAGAACAAGATACGCACCGAGTCCTACGGGCCGTATGCACGTAGGAAATTTAAGAACTGCATTGTATGCTTATCTGATTGCTAAACATGAGGGCGGCGATTTCCTTCTCCGCATTGAAGATACAGATCAGGAACGGTATGTGGAAGGTGCTGTCGAGATCATTTATAGAACCTTAAAAGAAACCGGGCTTATCCATGACGAAGGTCCGGACAAGGATGGCGGCGTAGGCCCCTATGTACAGAGTGAGCGCCAGGCTTCCGGTATTTATTTGGAATATGCGAAAAAGCTTGTAGAAAAAGGGGAGGCTTATTACTGCTTCTGTACTCAGGAGAGGCTGGATTCCCTTAAAAAGACCGTGGATGGCCAGGAGATCATGACTTATGATAAGCATTGCCTCTATCTTTCCAAAGAAGAGGTAGAAGCCAATCTGGCGGCAGGTATGCCTTATGTCATCCGACAGAACAATCCGACAGAAGGAATGACTTCCTTCCATGATGAAATATACGGAGACATTTCCGTGGATAACTCAGAGTTAGATGATATGGTACTCATCAAATCCGACGGATATCCAACATATAATTTTGCAAACGTGGTAGATGATCATCTCATGGGAATTACCCATGTAGTGAGAGGGAACGAATATCTGTCCTCTTCTCCAAAGTATAACCGTCTTTATGCAGCATTTGGCTGGGACGTTCCGGTATATGTACACTGTCCGCTGATTACCAACGAGGAGCACAAGAAGCTGAGTAAAAGAAGCGGCCATTCCTCTTATGAGGATCTGATCATGCAGGGCTTCATTTCTGAGGCTGTTGTGAATTACGTTGCTCTTCTGGGCTGGTCCCCGGTGGGCAACCAGGAGATTTTCTCCCTGGATGATCTGATAAAGGAATTTGACTTCCACAATATCAGCAAATCCCCGGCAGTCTTCGATATGACCAAGCTGCGGTGGATGAACAGTGAATATATGAAATCCATGGACTTTGAGCGGTTCTACCAGCTGGCAGAGCCTTATCTGAAGGCTGTTATTAAGAAGGATATGGACTTAAAGAAGATCGCAGCTATGGTTAAAACAAGAATTGAAGTTTTTCCGGATATTGCAGACCATATTGATTTCTTTGAGACTTTGCCGGAATACGATACAGCCATGTACACCAATAAGAAGATGAAGACAGGCAGCGAAACCTCCCTTGACTTATTGCAGGATATGCTTCCGATTCTGGAAGCTCAGGAGGATTACAGCAATGATGCGCTGTATGAAACGCTTTCAAAGTATGTTTCCGAAAAAGGGTATAAAACCGGTTTTGTTATGTGGCCCATCCGCACCGCAGTTTCAGGAAAGCAGATGACTCCCGCAGGCGCTACCGAGATTATGGAGGTCCTTGGAAAAGAGGAGACCCTTATGAGAATAAGAAAGGGAATCCAGCTTTTAAGCAATGGAGCGTGTTAAATGATAATTGCAGAAGCAGAGGCTCCGGATGTGACCGGGCCTCTGCTTTTGTTTTGACTTGACGGGACGATCCGCCAAACTGATGACTGGAATCCTGCTTAAGGCATGATTCCCAAAACGGAGGAAAACATGAAGGAACAGGTCACATATGAGGGAGCCCAGAAGGAGGCAATCCTTCACCACAAAGGTCCCATGCTGGTCCTCGCCGGGCCAGGTTCAGGAAAGACCTTTACCATCACCCACCGGATATGCCATTTAATAGAGACATACGGTGTGGATCCGTCAAATATCCTGGTCATCACCTTTACAAAAGCAGCTGCCAGGGAGATGAAGGAACGTTTTGAAAGCCTTGTGGACGGCAGGCCGTCTGCAATCAGCTTTGGAACCTTTCATGCCATATTTTTCCGGATCCTTAAGTTTGCCTACCGGTATGATGCCAGAAGCATTGTTAGGGAGGAGCAGAAGATCCAGTATATAAAGGAGGCCATGGATAAGAACCAGGTAGAGGTGGAGGATGAGGCGGAATTCGTGACTTCCATCCTGTCGGAAATCAGCTCTGTAAAAGGCGAGATGATTGACTTGGATCACTACTATTCCAAAAACTGCTCTGAAGAAATATTCAAACAGCTTTATCTTACGTATGAGGACCGGCTTCGTAAGGCCAATCTCATTGATTTTGACGATATGATGGTGATGTGTTATGAATTATTTGTCCAGAGGAAGGACATCCTGGAAGCATGGCAGAAAAAGTACCAGTATATCCTGGTGGATGAGTTTCAGGATATTAACCGGGTACAGTATGAAATTGTCCGGATGCTGGCTGCGCCGGAAAACAACCTGTTTATCGTAGGGGATGATGACCAGTCCATCTATCGTTTCCGGGGAGCAAAACCGGAAATTATGCTGGGCTTTGAAAAGGATTACCAGGGAGCAAAAAAGGTTCTTTTAAATATCAATTTCCGAAGTACCAGAGAAATTGTGGAGTCTGCCGGAAAGCTGATCGCTCACAATGAGATGCGGTTTCCCAAAAAGATCATCACAAAAAAAGGACGTGGAAAGCCGGTTGTTACAAGAGTATGGCAGGATCCGCAGGAGGAAACTTTAGAGATTGTTCAGGAAATCATGGCTTATGCAAAGGCCGGGTTTGCCTGGCAGGAGATTGCGGTCCTTTACCGGACGAATCTGGGCCCCAGGCTCCTAATCGAAAAGTTCATGGAATATAACATCCCCTTCTCCATGAAGGATTCCGTCCCCAACCTATACGACCATTGGATTGCAAAAAATATAATTTCCTATATCCAGGCAGCGTCCGGAGATTTATCCAGGGCCAATGTGCTCCAGATCGTCAACCGGCCGAATCGCTATATCAGCCGGGATGCGGTGGAAAATAATCCGGTGAACTGGGAATCGGTAAAATCCTTTTATCAGGACAGGGGCTGGATGGTGGAGCGGATCGAACAGCTGGAATACGATTTAAAGATGATAAGAAATATGGCGCCTGTGGCTGCTGTAAACTATATCAGGAAAGCGGTGGGATATGACGATTACATTCGGGAATACGCCCAGTACCGGAGGATGAAGCCGGAGGAGCTTTTAGAGGTGCTGGATCAGCTTCAGGAGAGCGCAGCCGGTTATCCCACTGCAGAGGAATGGTTCCGTCATATGAAGGAATATGGAGAGGAATTAAAAACTCAGGCCCAGTTAAGGGAAGGAAATTCCCAGGGAGTCGCCCTTATGACCATGCACAGCTCCAAGGGCCTGGAATACCGGATCGTCTACATACTGGATGCCAATGAAGGCGTGACGCCTCACCAGAAGGCAGTACTCCCTGCCGATTTGGAAGAGGAGCGCCGGATGTTTTACGTGGCCATGACAAGGTCTAAGGAACGGCTTCACGTCAATTATGTGCGGGAGAGATACAGCAAAAAGCAGGAAGTTTCCCGTTTTGTCCGGGAATATCTGGAACGGGAATGACCGGGGCAATAATAAGGAAACACCCTGCGGGTATACCTTTATCCCCTGAAAGAATGGGGAATAATAAGGAAAGGAGAATGAAATATGAAATCCTGTGTACACATATACTGTGGGGACGGAAAGGGAAAAACCACAGCTGCCATAGGACTGGCTGTGCGTGCCTGCGGCAGCGGGAAACGGGTTCTCATTACCCGTTTCTTAAAAACCGATCATTCCGGTGAAGTGAATGCATTATGCGGGCTTGACCGTATTACGGTAACACCCTGTGAGCGAAGCTTTGGCTTTTTTTCCAGAATGTCTCCTGAACAGAAAAAGGAAGCGGGGATCTACTATTCCCAGTTATTGGAAACGACCCTGAATAAGGCGGTGAAGGAGAAGTATGATCTGCTCATCCTTGATGAAATCATGGCCGTATGCAATTTTGGCCTTGTAGAGGAAACTAGGGTTTTGGAGTTTCTTTCTGTACGTCCTGAGGGACTTGAAGTGGTTCTCACAGGAAGAGAACCTTCAGAAAAGCTTGTAGAAATGGCGGATTATGTGTCGGAAATCAGAAAGGTAAAGCATCCATACGACAGAGGTATTTCAGCAAGGCAGGGAATTGAATATTAACGGTAAAATCCCTTGATTTTTGCCGGATAGTTTGATAGAGTGGAAGCAGGCGACAGATGCGCCGTACAACTAGATTAAAAAAAGAGAGGTATCAGAATGGCACAGGATCCTAATTTAGAGCGGGATGATATGGAACCCCAGGAGGAAATGACAGTTACACTGACCCTGGATGACGGATCAGAGCTGGAATGCGTAGTACTTACCATTTTCACAGCAGGCGAAAGAGATTATATTGCGTTGCTTCCTATGAATGGCCCTGAGGAGGAAGAGGGAGAAGTTTATCTGTACCGTTATTCTGAGAAGGAAGATGGGCAGCCAAATCTTGAAAATATCGAAGATGACGATGAATATGAGATCGTTGCGGAAGCCTTTGACGAATTACTGGACGAAGCGGAATATGATGAGCTGGTAGGCGAAGACGAAGAATAGACAGAGGAAAAACCGGGGCGGTCCTAATAAGGACTGGTCCCGGTTTTAAGATTTATCAGGAATATGTGATTTTGAAACCTTACATATCATAGACACTACAAATAATAGAAGCATATACAGCGAGTATTGCAATCTATCAAAGCTGCATTCTATATACTACTATAATTGTATCTATGGAAGTGAGGGATAGCTGTATGGACAACGAGGCGGTACTTAAGAAAATCGAGGAAATCAACAGAAGCAAAGAGTGGTCTATGTACAGGTTATCAAAAGAAAGCGGGATCGCTCAGTCTACATTGTCCAGTTTATTTGGAAGAAGAGCCAATATCAGCCTGCCGAAGCTGGGCAGGATCTGCAGGGCGTATGGCCTTAAAATGTCGGATTTTTTTTCCCTTTTAGAGGAAGAGGCAGAAGACGGGGAATCTGGCCAGAATGATTATGAAATCATTGAGATGGTGCAGAAGGCGGCGATGCTGTCAAAGAATGACAGGCGGCTTTTAAGGTCTATGATTATTGTAATGGAAGAACTGGAAAGAGAAAATAGAAGCAAAGGAGAACGGTAATATGGAGAAAATTGTAGATGCCAGAGGCCTGACATGCCCCCAGCCGGTTATTAAGGCAAAAGAGGCATTAAAGGGTATGGAAAAGGGGTTATTAAAAGTCCTTGTGGACAATGAAATTGCAGTTCAGAATGTAATGAAGCTGGGGAATTATGAGGGTGTTTCTCCGGTTTCAGAGAAAAAAGCGGAAGGGGAATTTGAGATCCTGTTCCACGTAAACAGAGAATCCGGCGATACAGAAGAAACCGTAAAAGAGGAAGAATGCCTTCCCGATGCCAGAAAAAAAGGCCTTGTAGCGGTGCTTTCATCGGATCAGATGGGAGGAGGCAATGAAGAGCTTGGCCGAATTCTGATGAAGGGATTTGTTTATGCCCTTACCCAGCTGGAAGAACTCCCTGAAACGGTCCTGCTCTACAATGGAGGGGCCAGGTTATCCGTGGAAGGCTCCCAGTCACTGGAGGATTTAAAGAATTTAGAAGCACAGGGAGTAGAGATCCTTACCTGCGGAACCTGCTTAAATTATTATGAATTATCAGACAAGCTGAAGGTTGGCTCAGTAACCAATATGTATGAAATTGCAGAAAAAATGGCAGGAGCCCGTCTGGTGATCCGTCCTTAACCATCATCGGTTTCATGGGCAGGGGATATTTTTTATTGACAAAGCAGGGGTTTTCGTTTTATAATTCATTCAGTTATTTTTAAATCTGGCATGGCACCAGAAAAGTGGAAGTGCCCGTAAGAAAATTTCTTTCTTCCGGGCACTTTCCTTTTTTATCATATTTTATCATAATCGATCGTATCTCCACCTGTTTTTTGGGGTCAGGACCCTGCGGTAAAGCCTTTGGAGCAGAAAGGTACTGGAGAGGATGAAAAATATTTCCAGTACGGTACTCACGATTCCGGTCAGGAAAAATAAAAAAGCGGACAATACCGTAATCACCAGTAAGCAATGCAGATAGGGACGGTAAACCTCCTTATTCATGCAGTAAAGCTTCCAGACGATCATATACAGGCAGATAAGAAGAGAAATAGATGCTAAAAAGGATAAAATAACATGGAAGACCGCATGAAGAGGCTGTGAGTCCGGCAGATAAGGTGTAATGACTGCCAGAACCAGAAGCAAAAGGGCAGTGATGCTCATTACGGTTTCTTTTCTGTTTCGGGGAAGTCCGCTTATGATCCGTTTTAAAATGTAATAAAAGTACGTTCCTATGATGATACCCCATAGGAGAAACAGATTTTTTCTGGTGGATAAATTTCCCAATACGGAAAAATTTAATGCAAACCAGTCGGTTCCCCAGGCAAACAGAATGGTATATATGGGTATAATGAAGTAAGCAGTAATGGTTAATAGGGACATAAGGCACCTCCGGTCATTCGTCTCTTCCTAGTTTGGCACTTACTTCGGAAAATAATAATAAACAAGTATTATTTTTATATAAATTTAATTTCAGAGGAAAAACAATGATTCAATTACCGGATGAGTTCAGAGAAAAAATGAAACGGCTTTTAGGAGCGGAGTATGATTCTTTTATTGAAAGCTATGATAAGGAACGGGTACAGGGATTAAGGATAAATCCCTTAAAGATTTCCAGGGAGAAATTTGATGAGATCAGCCCATTTCATCTGGAAAAGATTCCATGGGCAGAAGAAGGGTATTACTACCAGCCGGCTGAGCGGCCGGGAAAGCATCCATACCATGAGGCAGGTCTTTATTATATTCAGGAGCCTAGCGCCATGGCCGTTGTGGAACTGTTAGATCCAAAGCCCGGAGAAAAGATCCTTGACTTATGCGCTGCCCCAGGAGGAAAAACCACTCATATTGCAGGGCGGATGCAGGGAAAAGGCTTCCTTCTAAGCAATGAGATCCATCCGGCCAGGGCAAGAATTCTTTCCCAAAACGTAGAACGCCTGGGAATCGGGAATGCGGTTGTGTCAAGCGAGGATTCCGGGAGCCTGTCTCATCGGTTTCCCGGTTTTTTTGACAGGATTGTGGTGGATGCTCCCTGTTCCGGGGAAGGCATGTTCCGCAAGGATGAGACGGCCAGACTTGAATGGACGCCCGGGCATGTAATAGCCTGCGCGGACCGTCAGGACGAGATCCTTTCCAATGCAGCGTTCATGTTAAAGCCCGGCGGAACCATCGTCTATTCCACCTGTACCTTTTCTCCGGAGGAGAATGAACAGGTCATCGAACGTTTTCTTTTTTCTCATCCCGATTTTTCCATCGCAGATAGAGGAACTCGTCCCGGGCTTTACCCGGGCCGTCGGTCATGGAGCAAATCCGGTATGGCAGAATTAGAAAAGACCTTCCGCATCTGGCCTGATAAGTCAGAAGGGGAAGGCCATTACCTGGCAGTATTAAAAAGGAGCGAAGATGGGATTTCTGAAAAAAAGCAGGCCAAACCGGAGTACTGCAGCGACAAATCCGTAATAAAAGAAGTAGAAATGTTTTTAAAAGACCTTCTGGTAAACCCTGCCCCATTGCTTCTTCGTAAAGAATATATTCTCTTTGGGGACCAGTTGTATCTGATCCCACCGGAAATGGTTGATTTTAAGGGAATGAAAATCATTCGTCCGGGGCTTCACCTTGGAACTGTGAAAAAGAACCGGTTTGAGCCCTCTCATGGTTTTGCCCTTTTCCTTAAAAAGGAAGAGGTAAACCGTTTCATCGATCTGCCGGCTGACGGAGAGGAAATTATAAAGTATTTAAAGGGAGAAACTCTGTCGGGAGAGACTTCCCTTTCTCTTGGCAATAAAAAAGGCTGGGTGCTTGTTAATACCGACGGATATTCCATCGGATTTGCCAAGCTGGCCGGGGGAATTCTTAAAAATCATTATCCCAAAGGCCTTCGGTGGATGTGATCCCAAGAAACTGCATGTCCTCAGGAAGAGGCGCCTCAAAAGAAAGAGGCTCCTTTTTGATTGGGTGAAGGAAATCCAGCCGGAAGGAATGCAGGGCCTGACGGGTAATGTAACGGTAGTCCGGATGATAGAGGAAATCTCCTGGCAGGGGATGTCCGATGGATTTTAAATGGACCCGGATCTGGTGGGTGCGGCCGGTTTCCAGGCAAAGACCTGCAAGGGAATGCCCTGTCGCAGGGTCATAATAAAGCCGTTTATAATGAGTGCGGGCCTCTTCTCCATTTATCGGGTCCACACACCGTTCAATGGTGGAACCGTCTACCCGGGCAATCGGAGCGTCGATGGTTCCTTCTAAAGGAAGCTCTCCCTGGACAACTGCAAGGTAACGGCGGCGGATCTCTCTTTTTTTCACCATATCCGAAAGAATGCAGGCGCTTAAAGGATTTTTTGCCACCACCAAAAGTCCGGTGGTATCCCGGTCAAGGCGGTTAATGGCCCGGTAGATAAAAGACTCATTCTTTTCCTCAAAATAATAGGCGATCCCGTTAGCAAGGGTATGATCAAAGTTCCCCTGGGACGGATGAATGGGGACACCGGCTTCCTTGTTAATGACCAGGATATGTTCATCCTCGTACTGGATATGGATCGGCATGGGTGTGGGAACAATATTCTTAGAACTTTCTTCTTCGCAGATAAATATGGATAAAAGCTCGCCAGGCTTAAGGGCGTGTGTTGTATAGACAGGCTCTCCTCCTACAGTGATTCCGTTTGATTGGTTCCGAAGCTGTCTTATGAGGCTCTGGGAGTATCCCAGATTTAATAAATACTGCTTTACAGTCATAGCTTCAAAGGTTTTTGTTATGGTATAATTCATAGTCATTTTCATAAACCGATTCTAACATGGCGGGTGGTGATTGACAAGGAGAATCTATGGGTTATAATTAGCTGGTAGAAAATGAAAGTGGGGTTTTGATAATGTTAGATCAGGATATTTATGAAGCATTGGAAATGGAATTAGAAAGAAACCACATTAGGGAAGATGTGGATGAAGTTCTGCTGGATTTGGCGGAAGCGCTTGCAGACAAGGGAATTATGGATAAAGAATTGGTTTTGACGGAATCCTATGGTAAGACACAGATTCAGGTGACCGGGATCTGCTCCGAAGAAGAGGGGGAAGTTAACATCCTCATGAAGCAGGTGCGGATCGGGAAAAAGGAATTTGAAATTAATGATTATTTTCTGTAAGGAGAAAACAGGGCGGAAGAAATGGAGGCAGTACACTCATGATGACAATCAAACAGGAATATTCGCCAAAGGAGCTGGGGATCGATCTTCTGTGTGATTTGGCGGGAGCAATTTTATTTAATATTGGAATCTATAATTTTGCAGTAAATGCGGAGTTCGCTCCCGTTGGTGTATCTGGTATCGCACTGATTCTGCGCTATCTGTTCGGCCTGCCAATGGGCATTACCAGCATAGTCTTAAACATTCCCATCGTATTAGTCAGTTACAGGCTTTTGGGAAGGGGGTTTTTGCTTCGTTCCATGAAGAGCATGATCATCTTTGCCCTTGTCCTGGACTATGTAGTTCCTTATCTGCCGGTTTATCAGGGAAATCCTCTGTATGCTTCCGCTTGCACCGGAATCTTTTCCGGTCTGGGGTTAACCATCGTTTATTTAAGAAACTGCTCCACAGGGGGTACGGACTTTCTGGTTATGGCAATCCGGAAGATTTTCCCTCACCTGACCATCGGGCAGATATCCCTTGTGGTGGATGCCGTGGTAATCATCGCCGGAGGACTGGTATTCCGCAATCTGGATGCGGTCATCCTGGGCATGCTTTCTACCATTGTAACCACCATGGTGATCGACAAGATTATGTATGGCCTGGGAGCCGGTAAACTGGTTTTTGTGGTCACCTCCCATGCAGAAGAGGCAGCACAGAGAATCGAGGAAAGTACCGGACGAGGCTGCACCTTTCTTCAGGGCCAGGGCTCTTATTCCCTGGATGAAAAGAAGGTGATTATGTGCGCCTGCAATAACAGTCAGGTGGTGCCCATCCGCCGTGCCATTCACGAAACAGACAAAGAGGCTTTTCTCATCATCACGGATTCCAATGAGGTTTACGGCGAAGGGTTTAAAGCCATTGGAGGCCAGCTATAGCCCCCTTATTTTATGCCGGATTTCCCCCGGCCGGATGTATGGTCCACAATTGAATCCTTTTTTAAGAAACTGGCTCTTTTAACGCTGTCAGTTCCGAATTTGCCGCGGATATGATCCACGGCTTTTTCCATTTCCTTCATCTTTCGGGCCTGCTCTGACTCAAATAGATTAAGCTGGCAAAACCCTTCCTCAGAAATCTTGGTGGCTCGCACGCCGATTAAGCGAAGAGGGGTGCGGTCCCAAAGCTCCTTAAGTAAGTTACAGGCGTTTTCATAAATTACAGTCGTGGAGTCCGTAGGATTGTTTAAGGTCATCTGATGGGACTTGGTATGAAAATTCCAGTCTTTGATCTCCACACAGACACAGTCAGATAAGACATGGTCTGAACGGAGACGGGCTCCTACGGTTTCGCATAGGGACAGAAGAACCTGACAGGCCACGTCTAGGTCATCGATATCATGGGAAAGGGTGGTACTGTTTCCATAACCCTTGTTTAAGGGCTCCCGTTCTTCCACAGGCGAGGTATCAATGCCCAGGGCATAATCATGGATCAGCAGGGCATACTTTTCCCCCAGCAGGGGTTTTAAATGGCCTACGCTGCAGGCCGCCAGTTCCCCTATGGTGTGGATGCCGATGCCTTCCAGCTTTTTCTGTGCGGAATGGCCCACAAAAAACAGTTCCCGTATGGGAAGGGGCCACATTTTGGAAGGTATTTCATGGGCAAACAGGGTATGGCAAAGATTGGGCTTTTTAAAATCCGATGCCATTTTAGCCAGAAGCTTATTGGGAGCCACACCGACGTTCACCGTAAACTTCAGTTCCTGCCAGATCCTTTCCCGTATCTGGTTTGCTACCTCCAGCGGGGGGCCGAAGAGGTGGATGGTAGAGGTCATGTCAAGAAATGCCTCGTCGATGCTGAATTTTTCAATGTCTGGAGTGTAATCGGACAAAAGCTCCATAAGCTTCCGGGATTTATCAAGGTATATATCAAACCGGGCCGGAACAACCGTGAGGGCAGGGCATTTGCGCAGAGCCTGGCTGATGGGCTCTCCGGTTATGATTCCATATGCTTTTGCGGGCGTGGATTTAGCCAGAACGATCCCATGCCTTAAAGAGGCGTCGCCGCCTACTGCCGATGGAATGGTACGTAAATCAAGGGCGTTAAAGTCAGCTTCCAGCCGGCTGACAGATTCCCAGCTTAAAAATGCGGAGTTCACATCTATGTGAAAAATTAAGGGCTCCTGTGCCATGTCAGTCCCTCCTTTGGCATCTTTTACTTAAATTTCCTTCACTTTCTATTATATCGAAAATACGTTCGGAAAGTAAAGGGGAATAATTAAAAAACCATTGGAATAGGATAAAATAAATCCATGGGGGAGGCTCTTTCATGAGGCATGCCATAGGAATCCTGCTGGCAGCAGCTTTTGTCTTTCTTATAGGGACAGGGGCTGCCGCGGTCTGGCTGACGGGAAAAGAGGCCGTTAATGAAAACACAACAGTAACAGAGGAGAGGGAAGAGAAAAATACAACGATTCAGACAAAGGATGAGCTAAATCTTTATGCCCAATCAGCAGTTTTGATGGATGCCTCAACCGGCCGCGTTTTATATGGAAAAAATGAGAATCTGGCCCGGCCCATGGCCAGCACCACAAAAATCATGACTTGCATCCTCGCCCTGGAGAGCGGGAATCTTTCTGACACGGTAACTGCCAGCCAGAATGCGGCTTCCCAGCCTAAGGTTCATTTAGGAGTCTATAAGGGAGAGACGTTTCTGCTAAAGGATTTACTTTACAGTCTGATGCTGGAATCCCATAATGATGCAGCCATGATGATCGCAGAGCACATAGGAGGAAGCCAGGAGGGGTTTGCCAGGCTGATGAACCAGAAGGCCAGGGATTTAGGCTGCGAAGATACCTATTTTATCACACCCAATGGGCTTGATGCCAAAGAAGAAAAGGATGGACAGGTGAAGATCCATTCCACGACAGCCACAGATTTGGCCAGGATCATGAATTACTGCATCGGCCAGTCGCCCAAAAAAGAGGAATTCCTTGAGATTACGGCAACAAGAAGCTATGCCTTTGCTGATCTGGAAGGAAAACGTTTCTTTTCCTGCAATAACCACAATACCCTTCTGGCCATGATGGACGGGGCGTTTTCAGGAAAGACAGGGTTTACCGGAGGAGCCGGCTATTCTTATGTGGGAGCTGTCCAGGATGAGGGAAGAGTTTATACCATCGCCCTTTTAGGCTGCGGATGGCCGCCTCATAAGGCTTATAAATGGTCAGATGCAAGAAAGCTTTTCCAATACGGGATGGAACGCTTTCATTACAGGAACGTATTTGAAGACGTCAGTCTTCCGGATATTCCCGTAAAAGAGGGGATTCCTTCCTCAGGACGCTTAGATGAACCGGTCCTGGTATCCTGCAGCATAGGCGGAGAAGAAGAAAAGAGCTTAACCCTCCTTTTGGCGGATGAGGAAGAGGTCACGGTACAGACTGAGATTCCCAAGGAATTAAATGCTCCGGTCCGAAAGGGGCAGACGGTGGGGACTGTTATTTACCGCTTAAACGGAGAGGTCGTAAAAAGCTATCCGGTATATCTGACGGCTGGAGCAGACCGCCTGACAACGGCCTGGTGTATAAAAAATATTTTCAATAGATATTTATCCATGCCCGGAGTTATGGGACTTATCCCTAACTGACCGAATACATAAAAGAATGAGGCGTAAGGAATCTTAAACGTTCCCTTACGTCTCATTTTTTGTTCTTTATTAACGGCAAGCCGGATTACATTCCGGTTAAAGGGAGATACTGATATTTCATAGGGATTCCTCACATAAACGGCAGAAAATAAATTGTATAAAACATTGTCACATGGTATATTAAGAGTGTTTGTTTATACAAGGAAAGGAAATTACAAAAGTATGAATATGAAAAAGATCGCAACAGTGCTAGTGGGCAATACCATTTATGCTCTGGCCGTATCCTTGTTTATTCTGCCGGGGGGACTGATCACAGGCGGAACAACCGGTCTTGCTTTGGTGGCCCATCACCAGTTGGGCATTCCCGTAGCTGCCTTTATCGGAGCCTTTAATATTATCATGTTTGTGGCGGGAGCCTTCTTTTTGGGAAAGCAGTTTGCATTTACAACCATGATCAGTACTTTTTATTATCCGTTTATATTAGGAGTATTTGAAAATCTGTTCGGTCAGGCCGCTATGACAGATGACCGGATGCTGGCCACTGTTTTTTCCGGACTTTTAATCGGCGTGGGCATCGGTATGGTAATACGGGCCGGCGCTTCCACCGGAGGAATGGATATTCCCCCTCTGATCCTTAATAAAAAAATGAATCTGTCCGTATCTATGACCATGTCGGCCTTTGACTGCCTGATCCTTCTGTCACAGATGTTATTTTCCAATAAGGAGCAGATCCTTTACGGAATCCTGCTGGTGCTTACCTACAGCACGGTTCTTGATAAGGTGCTCTTAATCGGCCGCAACCAGATGCAGGTAAAAATCATAAGTGAAAAGTATGAGGAGATCAGCCAGGCGATCCAATCCCGGATGGACAGAGGAACTACCTTGCTTGCCAGCGAAGGAGGATATTTAAGAACGGCTTCCTTTACGGTTCTTACCGTAATTTCCGGGAGACAGCTTTCAAAGGTGAACGAACTGGTCATGGGGATTGATCCCAGTGCATTCATGATCATTAACCAGGTCAATGAGGTGCGGGGAAGGGGATTTACCCTTCATAAAGAATATAAATAGTGGATAAAGAACAGACGAGAATCTTACGGAAAGATGACTAAGGTTTACGGTTTTAGAAACCCTATTGACTTAACAGTCTGGCAGGTGCTAAACTGAACCCGGATTAGAAAATGGACGCAGGGAGGAACCAGGAAATGCTGAAAAAGAAAATCAGTTTATTTTGTTTTGCCGTCGCTTTTGCTGTGCTGTTGACAGCAGGCTGCGGCAGGAAGCAAGCTGCAGATTTGGGCGGAGCTCCTTCGGAAGCGGCAAAGACAGAGACTGCGGCCGTAAAAATGGAGAGATCGGGGACAAATCAAGGAGATGAGGAAGCAGTTCCGGAAGAGGAAATGGATCAGTCAGGGCCGGGAATAGAGGCCGTGGAGAGTGAAGTAAGCACTGGAGCGGGAAAAAAGGTGGAGGCGTTTGCCGAAAAGATTCAGGAAGCGGTAGGAGACCGGGATCTGGAAGCATTTGCAGGCCTGATGTTTTATCCCTGTGTTTTCGTAACAGCGGATGAGGAGACGATTACCCTTAAAAACCGGGAAGATTTATTTAAGCAGAACCCTGACATGGTGTTTGGAGATGATCTGATGGTATCAGTGGCCAATGTGGATACAGTTTCTCTGAACATGACGGATAAAGGCGTGACCATGGGAGAAGGAGCATCGAAAATCATCTTTCAGGAACGGTCAGACGGAAGCTTTGGAATAGTAGAAATCAGGGAATAAGCAATACCCTTAACAGGAAATAAAAAGGAAAAGACAAAAGTGGAAGAAAATGTGACTTTAGATGAGATGCTTTCTTTCCGGGAAAAGAAAGTAAGTATGCAGGAAGCACTTCATAAAAAGCATGAGGAAGCCACGATTGTGGCTCTTGGGATGAACATTCCCGGTCCGAGGAAAATCTCTCCAGGTATCTTTCAGGCATTTTCCGCAGGGGGAGAAGCACTTAACCGCCTGTTTTTGGAACATGGGCTGACTGTGACGGAAGAGACCGTGGTAAAAGAGAAGGCCGGCTATTTAAAGCTCTATGCAGTAAAAAGCCAGGACCCTCTATTTGTGAAAAAGATAACGATTCACATGGAAGAAACCCATCCTCTTGGAAGGCTGTTTGATATCGACGTTTACGATGAGGCTGTAAACGGGATCGGCAGAGCGGAATTGGGATACCCTGTGCGCAGATGTCTGATATGTGAAAAGGATGCAAAGCTATGCGGCCGCAGCCGGAGCCATACGGTAGAGGAGCTTTATGGACGTGTTGAGAGTATGATAAATTCCTGGTTGATCGAAAGGGGCAGATGAAAATCTGCCCCTTTCTTAATAAATTTTAAGATTCCATTTTTCCCTGGTTAAGATTCTCCCTTTAAAATGAAAGTATAGAACATAAAAGGGAGGCTTTAAGCAAAATGGAAATTAAAAAACCAGCCATGGCCGGTACATTGGAGTCCAGCGACTGTCAGGTGACTGTAGAGCCAGGTGATGGTAAAATCGATTTTGTACTGGAAAGCGCAGTAATAAACCAGTATGGCAACAGGATTCGGAAGGTAATTATGGAGACCCTTAAGAATCTGGGAATCGACAATGTGAGAATCACGGTTGTTGATAAGGGAGCACTGGATTGCACCATAAAGGCGCGGGTGGAAGGTGCGGTATCCCGTTCCACGGACCAGTTTGAAAATATTCTTTGGGGAGGCAGAAGAAAACGATGAATCCGAATAAGAAACGGCTCAGAAGAACTATGATGTTTTTAAATGCCCAAAAACCAGGCCTCATTAAGGATCCGCATATTTATAAACCGGATTCTATTATGCTGGATCTAGAAGATGCGGTCGCAGAAAATCAGAAGGATGCAGCCAGGTTTTCCCTTTATCATGCACTTCAGGAGATTGATTACAGGGGCTGCGAGCGGGTAGTCCGGATCAATGGACTGGATACTCCTTATTGGAAGGAGGACATCCGCTGTGCGGTTGCAGGCGGCTGTGATGCGATCCGGATCCCGAAAACAGAAAGGCCTGAGGATGTAATAGCAGTGGAGGCAGAGATCCGGACTGCAGAAGAGGATTTTGGCATTCCGGAAGGAAGGACCCTCATTATGGCTGCCATAGAATCTGCAAGAGGTGTGGTGAAAGCACTGGATGTCTGTGAGGCTTCCGAGAGGCTGTTTGGAATCGCACTATCCGGCGGGGACTATACCAAAGACTTACAGACCTATATTACAGGAACCGGAATTGAGCTGATGGGAGCCAGACAGAACTTGATCATTGCGGCCAGGGCGGCAAAGATCCAGTGCTTTGATACGGTTTATACGGACCTTGATGATATGGAAGGCTTCCGGCGGGATGTGGAAACCATTCATCTGATGGGATTTGACGGAAAATCCATTATCAATCCCCGCCAGATCCCGGTTGTCCATGATATCTTTACTCCGGCACAGAAGAATATCATCTTTGCAGAAAAGGTGGTTATGGAAATCGAGGACAAAAGGGAAAAGGGAATCGGAGTATTTATCGTAGACGGAAAAATGATCGACATTGCGTTCTATGACGGAGCCAAGAGAACCATAGAGCTTGCCAAGGCCTCTGGCGTATACAAAGGAGGATTGTAAGATGATAAATGCAGTAGGGAGAGATATTCCGGAAGAAATCTTAAAACTCACAGGAAAAGAACCTTTTATGGGAGTTCATCACTTTGATGGATCCGTGTATAAAAAGGATGGTCCTGTGACAAAATGCGTGATTAATTCGGAAGGGAGCAAACTGGTGGACAGCATTCACGATTGTCTGGTGAAATGCGGGATCCGGGATGGCATGACCCTGGGCTTTCACCATCATTTCCGGGAAGGCGACTACGTGGTAAACATGGTAATGGAGGAGATCCACAGCATGGGAATTAGGGATATTACCATCTGTGCAAGCTCCCTTGGAAAAGCCCATGATCAGCTGGTGGATTACATAGAGGATGGGACCATTACCGGGATTCAGTCCTCCGGCGTCAGAGGAAAGATCGGCAGGGCCATATCAGAAGGAAAATTAAAGGGCCTGGCCATTATGCGTTCCCATGGCGGAAGAGTCCGTGCCATCGAAACCGGTGAGGTTAGGATCGATATCGCATTTGTCGGTGCGCCCACCTGCGATGATTATGGAAACTGCCGGGGCATCGGCGGAAAATCCGATTGCGGTGTTCTCTCTTATTCCATGGTGGATGCAGATTATGCGGATAAGGTGGTAGCAATCACGGACTGCCTGGTTCCATTTCCAAACTTCCCCGCCCATATTTCCATGACAAAGGTAGATTATGTGGTAGTTGTTGATGAGATCGGAAATCCGGATAAGATTGCTACCGGAGCCGCAAAACCAACCACAGATATGCGAAAGCTTATGATGGCTGATTACTGCACCAATTTTGTCGTGAATACCCCGTATTTTAAGGACGGATTTTCTTACCAGACCGGAGTTGGCGGAGCTTCCATCGCTTCCACCATTTCTCTTGCAAAAATCATGAAGGAGAGAAATGTGCGTATGCGCTTCGGAGTGGGAGGGCTGACAAAACCCATGTGCGACTTATTGGAGAACGGTCAGGTGGATGCCCTGTTAGATACCCAGGATTTCGATCTGGATGCGGTAGAATCCGTCATGAATCCAAAGCATTTTCGAATCAGTGCAGGGGAATACGCGGATCCCTTTAACAAGGGAGCTGTTGTCAACAAGCTGGATTTTGTGATCCTGGCTGCTCTGGAAGTTGATGTGAATTTTAACTGTAATGTAGTGGTTGGTTCTGACGGCATGATTACAGGCGCTCAGGGAGGGCATCCGGACACTGCGGCAGGAGCAAAATGTACCATAGTGATTACTCCGCTGCTGCAGGGAAGGATTCCGGCAGTCTGCACAGATGTAACAACAGTTACGACTCCCGGCGAATCCATTGATGTGGTGATTACGGATTATGGCATTGCAGTCAATCCAAGAAGGCAGGATTTAATCCAGTGTATGAAAGATGTGGATCTGCCGTTTAAGACCATTGAGGAACTGCGGGACATCGCATACTCCATTACAGGAGAACCGGAAAAGGTGCAGTTTGATGATAAGGTGGTAGGTATCATCGAAAGCAGGGATGGTACCGTCATGGATGTGGTGCGTAAGATCAGGGAGTTTCAGTTTACAGGAGAATAAACAATGATTAGCAGTTCTTGCGTGAAACCAAAAGAGACAATGAAAGAGGCGGCTTTTCACATTGGGAACCTGGCTTACCGGGCCATGCTTGAGGAGGTTTATACGACTCCCAAGCCCGGCCTGGTGGATTTGTATTCCACAGGCGCTCATAAAGATATGGACGTTATCTCCTTTGAAAAGAGTGCCAAAGCCCTGGAGCCGTATTTTGTTTCCATGGCCTTAGAAGGCATGAGGCTTCCCCGCATGCCAAGGTTGTTATTTGAGCGCATCCGCCGGATCGGTCTGTCTGCAGAGGAAGCCATGTATCAGGCTACGGCAGGGGTAAATACTCATAAGGGACTGATCTTTCACCTGGGAATCTTAAGTGCAGCCGCCGGGGCTTGCATAGAGACTTATGGAACCGTGACAACAGAGTATCTGGTGGAAATGGAGCAGGCCATGGCAAGAGAGACCCTAATAAAGGAATTAAAGGAGATGCAGGAGTTTTCAAGCAACGGAGAAAAAAATCTGAATCAATATGGGCTTACCGGTGCAAGGGGAGAGGCCATAAGCGGTTATGCTTCCGTATGCAGGATCGCCCTTCCTGTCATGGCAAAAGGGGTTAAGGAAGGCCGGGATTGGAACCGGATCAAACTGGAAACTTTGTTTATGCTTATGAGCAGGGTAGAGGACTCCAACATCATTGCAAGACATGATCCGTCCGTTCTTTTGAAGGTTCAGTCCATCGCAAGGAATTTCCTGCTTGCCGGTGGGGCCTACGGGGACAAAAGCATGGTGACGTTAAAACGAATGGACGCGGATTTTATAAAGGGAAATATAAGTGCCGGAGGATGTGCAGATCTTCTGGCTGTTGCAATTTTTATGAATGATCTGGCAGAAGAGCCGGTGAAGGGGAGGCTTCTATGGAATTCGTAAAGCTGGAGGGAAGGCCGTTAAAAGGAAAAGAGCTGGAACTGTTAAAGGATTTTTTAAAACGGAATGATCTGGATTATGACCAGGGAATCGAATACAGCGTATGCCTGCTTGATGAGAATTACCGGATCCAGGCCACCGGCTCAGCAGAACAGAATGTCTTAAAATGCATAGCGGTTGATAAAAGCGCACGTGGGTTTGGCTTATCCGGAACGATCATCTCATCCCTGACCCAGTATGAATTTGAAAACGGCAGGTCCCATATTCTCATATACACAAAGCCGGAAAACAGGGAGATGTTTGGAGATCTTGGATTTTATCCGGTTCTTATGACCGATGAAGTTCTTTTTTTGGAAAACAGAAAAAACGGGTTTGAAGAGTTTGTAAACCGTCTGATCTCAGAGTCTCCTAAGGAGGCTCTGAACCCGGATATGGTCATCGGTTCCATCGTTGCCAACTGCAATCCATTTACTTACGGCCACCGGTATCTGGCAGAACAGGCCCTTGCCTGCTGTGACTATGTCCATGTAATGGTTCTTGCCGATAACAGAAGCAGTTTTGGAGCAGATGAACGATTTTTTATGGTGCAGGAGGGACTAAGAGATCTGCCGCGGGTGATCGTTCATCAGGCAGCTGATTATGTCATATCCGCAGCAACCTTTCCGACCTATTTCATAAAGGAGAAGGTCCGGGGGGAAAAGGCTGGCTGCCAGCTGGACTTAGAGCTTTTTGGCAAGCGCATCGCCCCGGCTCTTAAGATAACAACGCGTTTCGTGGGGACAGAACCGGTATGCGCGGTAACCGGGCATTACAATGAGGAGATGAAAAAGATCCTTCCCGGGCATGGGATTTCTGTGATGGAAATCGAGAGGAAGCGTTCCGGGGGAGAGGCAATCAGTGCAACTGAAGTCCGGAAATGGTATGAAAAGGGGGACTTTGAAGGAATGAGAAACCTGGTGCCTGAAACCACATTGGAATACCTTGAAAAGAAAAAAAAGGGCCAGAGGCCTAAGGGATAAACCGGTATCCAAGACCTCTGACTGTTACGATATGGACCGGCTTCTGCCGGTTTTCTTCGATTTTACCACGCAGGCGGTTGATGTATACCATGATGGCATTATCGTCTACGGCAACGCTGTTTCCCCACACATGATCGTAAATCATGTCTTTTGTAAATACCTGGCCTGGATGCTTTAAAAACAGGAGCATCAGACTGCTCTCCTTGGAAGAAAGAACAATCTCTTCTCCGTTTTTATAAAACCGCATGGTGGAAGTATTATAAGTGAAAGATCCGCATTCCAGAACATCCGAGCTGTACAGCACCTGGTTTTTGTTGCGGCGGATTAACGCCTTTACCTTGGCTCCCAGCACCAGGGGACGGAATGGCTTGGTTATGTAATCATCTGCGCCGACCGAAAGACCATATAGGGAATCATAATCTTCGTTTCTTCCGCTTACGATCATAACCGGAGTCTGGATGCCCTGGCTTCGCAGACGTTTGATAACCTCAAAGCCCTCCATATCGCCCAGCATTACATCCATGAGGATCATATCGTAAGTGTGGTTTTTCAGTTGATTCAGTGCGGTAAGTCCGCTGTCAGCAACGCTGGTTTCCAGATCATTGCTGTGCATGACTTTTTCCAATAACTTGCAAACCGCCGGATCGTCATCCACAATTAATACTTTATCAGACATAGCTTCCCCCTAAGTAAAATTTATGTAAAGTCTAAAATTATTATAATATTAACCCGGAGACAAGTCAATGAGGAACAGGCAAATAGAGGATAATTTCATGAGTAAAATAAAAAGAAATAAGAGATATGGGACGGTTTTCATGTTTTGTACCATGGCCTCCATACTGCTGATTTTCTGTTGTCTTGTATTCAGCATCTGGGATGAATATAAAGAAACGATTATAAATAATCAAAAGAAACAGATGCTTTTGACAACCCAGAGCATGGGAGAAAATCTAAAGATTTTTATTGAAGGATATCAGGCAGATTTAAACACCCTGTGCGACATAGAAAACGAGAACTATAAAAAGACAGGCAGGGAAGAATGGAGTATACTAGAGAGCTATGTGACGAAACACAGCCGGTTTGTTTTTGATGTTATTCTGGAGGATCAGGATGGAAGTTTATTAAAAAGTGTCAATGGATATGGGGTGACTGATACTTATTCTGTAACAGAGATCAGCCAGGATGTGAGCTTCCGGCAGTGCAAACTGAATAATGGAGAAATGTATTTGATTTTAAGGAAAATATTTCCTGACGGCAGAACCCTTTCCATGATCTTAAATGAAAAGAATTATTACAATTCCCTTGTTTCCAATATCCGCCTGGGAACTAATGGGTATGTGGTAATCAAGGACTCGAAAGGGATCATCCTCATTCACCCTCAGGAAAGCCAGTGGGGGATCAATGTGATTTCCGGCAGGCAGGAGATGTTTCCTGACAAGGATTTAACCAGCCTGCAGCAAATGATAGAAAACCAGAACAGAGGAGAGGCAGGGGTCTCCGAGTATTATTCCTACTGGTGGCTGGATCCGGGGGTTCCGGAGGTGAAAAAGGTCAGCGCTTATTCACCGGCTGTCATTGGAAACGGATTTCTGGTAGTCAGTGCAGTGATTGACTACAATGATATTTATATCCCGGTTGCAGCCGGATTTTTCAAGCTGGGCCTTGTCTTTTTAGGAATTGTTTCCGTACTCCTTGGAATGGTGCTTTATATCGGGGATCTGCGGGTCCAGAAGAAAAAGGACACGGAAGAGATCGCCTATCTCTGGGAGCTAAATAAAATTTTAGAAGAAATGCATCAGAGTGAAGAAACCATTGCCCATCAGCAGAGGCTTCAGATTATGGGAACCATGACCGGCGGCATTGCCCATGAGTTTAACAACTTACTGACTCCGATCATGGGATATTCCGAATTGCTGATGTATGGACTTCCGGAGGGGGAGGAAAATTATGACAGTGCGTCAGAGATTTATGAAGCCTCCAGAAAGGCAAAAGAAATTATCCAGCAGATCTCATCCTTAAGCCGGAAAAATATGGAGACCGCCTATAAAAACATAAACGCCGCAAAGGTACTGAACCGTGCCATAAAAATGGTAAGTTCCGTATGCCCCGCCCATGTGCATTTAAAGAAAGAAATTGTCTTATCCGGTGAATGTTTTCTGGGAAACGAAACCCAGATGAATCAGGTCATATTAAACATCTGTGTGAATGCTATTCATGCCATCGGCCACAGGGAAGGAACCATAACCATAAACGGAAGCAAAGTAAGTTCGGAAGAATTAAAACAATACAAGCTCACCGCAGTTTCAGAGGAGTGGAACTATTACCTGCGGATTGACATTGCAGACGACGGGGAAGGCATGAGCGAAGAGATGTTAAAGCAGATTTTTGATCCGTTTTTTACAACAAAGAAAAATGGGACCGGAACGGGCCTTGGCCTTTCTCTGGTGGAGCAGATCATTCATTCTCACAAAGGATATGTTTTTGCGGAAAGCAGACTGGGAGAAGGCAGTGTCTTTCATATTTTCCTTCCTGTGAATGAACAGAAAGAGCAGGAAGGGCAGCAGGAAACCGGGGAGGAAAGCGGGGACTCTTTAAGACTTCTGGTCATCGACGATAATCCAAAAGTATTACGTCTTCTGGAAAAAAGTTTCAGCAGGCTTCATGTGCCCTTGACAGCCTGCATGGATTTTGAAGAGGCCAGAAGAATACTAAAGGAACAGGAAATCGATGCCATTGTAACGGAACAGGAAATTGCCGGGAAAAGCGGCACCGATTTTTATATGTCCCTTCAGGGAAAGTATCCGGATATTATCCGGATCATTATGACGGACCGGGTAACGAGAGAAATCCTGGAGGCCAAGAAACGGAAAATCATTGATGAATACATCGATAAACCGGTTTCTGACTCCGTGATTTTAAAAGCAGTAAAGAACTGTAAGGAAAGAATTTAAAAGAAAAGCCTAATCTTAACAACTATTAATTTTTCTCTTAAAGAAATGAAAGAGAGAAGGAGGAAGAGTGTAAGGTTAGGCTTTTATACTGTTCCTATAAATAAAAAGTAAAGAGGAGGAAGAAAACATGAATGAGACAATGCTTGCATTATTAGGATTTGCAACCATTATCATGATCATTGTTTTACTGCTGAGGAATGTTACTGTTCCGGCGCTGGCATTTATCGGTGTATCCAGCGTAAGTGCGCTGATCCTGGTTTTGACCGGAACCTTCACAGTCAGTGAAGTGGGGAAATTTATTTCCAAGGGGGTATCCGGGGTACACTCGACCGCTGCGCTGTTCATATTTTCCGTATTGTTTTTCGGAATTATGACGGATGCAGGAATGTTTGACCGCATCATTGATGCGCTTATGAAAAAAGTGGGGAACAATGTAGTAGGTGTGGCATTTATGACCAGCATTATCGCCATAATCGGCCATTTGGACGGAGGCGGAGCTTCTACGTTCTTAATTACCATTCCAGCCATGCTGCCGATCTATAAGAAATTGAAAATGCGTCCGACAACGCTGCTTTTAATATGCGTTACTTCCATGGGTGTTATGAACCTGCTTCCATGGGGCGGTCCGACCATGCGTGCTGCTTCCGTATTGGAGGTAGAAGCTAATGTCCTTTGGATGAAGATTTTGCCGATGCAGGCGGTTGGTATTGTAGTTGCCCTGTTTACCGCGTTTTTCTGGGGAGTTGTTGAAAAGAAGAGAGGGGCAGGAGCCAATAGCACTCTTGTAATTGATGATTACGAAGCATTGGAAGAGAGTGCCTCTGCCTCCGATCTGGGAGAGCTTGCAAGACCAAAGCTGTTTGTTTTCAACGTAATCCTGACTTTAGTTGTTATTATAGCTCTTGTTTTCATGCCGATGCCGTCATATTTTATTTTTATGATAGGATGTGTCGCAGCACTTTTAGTCAATTATCCTGGTGCGAAGCTTCAAAATAAGATCATTAAGTCCCACGCCGGTCCTGGCCTTATGATGGCATCTACCATTCTGGCAGCCGGTGTATTCCTTGGAGTATTGGAAGACAGTGAGATTATGAATTACATGGCAAACGCAATGGCTGCATTTATCCCTCAGTCCATGGGTCGTTTTCTGCCGCTTATCATCGGAGTACTGTCCGTTCCGCTGACCTTATTGTTCTGTACGGATTCCTATTTCTATGGTCTCCTTCCGGTTTTGATCGGGATAGGAAGCAAATTTGGCGTAGATCCTGCCCAAACTGCCATCACCATGGTGGTCTGCCGGAACTGCGCAACCTTCATAAGCCCTGTTGTGCCGGCCACATTCCTGGGAATCGGCCTGGCGGGTGTGGAGATCAAAGATCATATTAAGACCTGCTTCCTGTGGGTATGGGGAGTGAGTATGGTATGTCTGGTAGCCGGACTTTTACTCGGTGTACTGACCTTATAATAGATTCCTGATATAAAATCCTAAAATATAATTAAATGGGAAAGACGCCGGAATTTGATTCCGGCATCTTTCTTTCCTATGTAAGGATCAGGAAACCTGATCCAGCCTGCCGCAGGTAATATCCATTACAAAGCCCTGAACCGCTACATCAGATGGCATGAGAGGATGGCCTTTAATCAGGGTAACGGATGTTTGAACGGCGGTTTCCGTGTCTTCAAAGCCCTGAAACCAGGATTCAAAGTCCAGTCCCTCCTCTTTCAGCCGGAGTATGGTTTCCATGCTTATGCCTCTCTGGATCAGATGGGCGATGATGGTTTCCGGCGACAGAACGGCTGCACCGCAGTCGGTATGACCGATAACCATGATTTCTTCCACGCCGAATTCCAGAACAGCGATCAGCAGGCTGCGGATTGTGCTGTCAAATGGATCTAAGATCAAGCCGCCTGCATTTTTTATTAACTTTACATCTCCGTTGTGGATTCCAAGTGCGGCCGGCAGAAGCTCTACCAGCCGGGTATCCATGCAGGTTAGTATGGCAAGCTTTTTTCTGGGACATTTGTTTGAAGCAAAGGATTTAAAAGTACCGTTGTTTACAAAAACATCATTGTGCTTTAAAATTTCTCGAATCATAATCTGCCTCCTCTTTATCATATAGGCCAATGATAGAGGAGAAACCTTAATATTGGATAAAATACTGTCTTAAAGATTGTTTAGTTTGTTTTATCGGGAATTCTTCCCTTGGTTTGTTTGAATTGTGCTGAATTTAAAGTTTAGAATTTTGATTTAATGCAAAAAATGCACTGCCTGGTACTTGAAATTTACTTAAATTAGTTATACAATTATAATTGGCAGAAATTGGTGTTATTGCATAGGACTTTGTTAATTGTTTAACAAATGACTGTAGAAAAATTACAAAATGGAGGATTGCAAAATGAGTAATTCAACGAAAAACTCGGCAAGCAACCGGATTCATGC
This sequence comes from Lacrimispora sphenoides JCM 1415, assembly GCF_900105615.1. Classification (NCBI taxonomy): domain Bacteria; kingdom Bacillati; phylum Bacillota; class Clostridia; order Lachnospirales; family Lachnospiraceae; genus Lacrimispora; species Lacrimispora sphenoides. The sequence continues at coordinate 699,623 of NZ_LT630003.1, forward strand.
CTTGCTTGATGAGAACAGTTTTGTTGAAGTTGGCGGCTATGTTACCGCAAGGAACACAGACTTCAACATGACGGCAAAAGAAACTCCTGCTGACGGTGTTGTTACCGGATATGGTACCATTGAGGGGTGTCTTGTTTATGTATACAGCCAGGAGGCATCGGTTCTGGGTGGCTCAGTAGGTGAAATGCATGCAAGAAAGATTACAAAGCTCTACACCATGGCTATGAAGACCGGCGCACCGGTGATTGGTCTGGTTGACTGCGCGGGCTTAAGGCTTCAGGAAGCAACCGATTCTCTTAACGGACTTGGTGAAATTTATATGAGTCAGACTCTGGCCTCCGGAGTAATCCCTCAGATAACAGCAATATTCGGAACCTGTGGCGGCGGCATGGCCGTTTCTGCAGCAATGTCTGACTTTACCTTTATGGAAACAAAGGGCGGCAGATTATTTGTCAATTCCCCCAATGCCATTCAGGGAAATTATACAGAAAAATGCAACACTGCTTCCGCGGATTTCCAAAGCAGGGAAACCGGCATGGTGGATTTTGCGGGAGATGCGGATGACATTATAAATAATATCAGAACTCTCATATCCATTCTTCCTGCCAACAGTGAAGATGACATGTCTTATGATGAGTGCAATGACGATTTAAACCGTATATGCTCCGATCTGGAAAATTATGTTGGGGATACGGCGATTGCATTGGCTCAGATTTCCGATAATCAGTTCTTTATGGAGACCAGGAAGGAATATGCAGCTTCCATGGTAACCGGTTTTATCCGTTTAAATGGCATGACAGTGGGCTGTGTTGCAAACAGAACGGAATCCTATAATGAAAGCGGCGTTAAGACTGGGGAATATGATGCTCTTTTAAGCGGGCAGGGTTGTGAAAAGGCTGCAAGATTTATTCATTTCTGTGATGCATTCAGTATTCCGGTACTTACCCTTGTAAATGTAAAAGGGTATGAAACAACCAAATGCTCCGAGAAAAAGATTGCCAGGGCGGCTGCAGGGCTTACCTATGCCTTTGCCAATGCCACAGTCCCAAAGGTAACGGTTATTCTCGGTCAGGCCCTTGGAACCGCCTATCTGACCATGAACAGCAAGTCCATTGGAGCAGATATAGTTTATGCCTGGCCGTCGGCCTGTATCGGCATGATGGAACCGGCTGAAGCGGTAAAAATCATGTATGCGGATGAGATTGCAAAGGCTGAGGATGGAAAAGCATTAATCAGCGATCAGTCAGAAAGCTACAGGCAGCTTCAGTCCAGTGCCGTTTCTGCGGCAAAGAGAGGTTATGTTGATGATATCATAGATGCCAGCGAAACAAGAGCACGGGTCATAGCGGCATTTGAGATGCTGTTCACAAAGAGAGAGGATCGTCCGGCAAAAAAACATGGCACGATTTAGAATGAGGTGACAGGTATATGAAACTGAATATGAAACGAGTAGCATTGGGACTTATTATGGCAGCCTGCCTCTTTTCATTATCTGCATGCAGCAAAGCCGATACCGCAGCCGAAGAAATCGATGTAAGGATCCAGACGCAGATGGAACAGCTTCCCGGTTCCTTCCTGGAGCTGTATACCGGTCTTGAGGACAGCCAGGTTCCTGAATTTAAGAAGAACATGCAGTCCCAGGATGAGTATGCTGCCCTGGCTGAAGGTGTGGATTCCTGGGAGAATATAAAGCGTGAGCTTGGTGCTCTGGTATCAATCGGCGATACGGTGAAGGTAGAGGCCATAGATCATGGATACAGTGCTACAATTAATGCAGTATTTGAAAAGAGAAATATGGAATTTTCCATTACAACGGATTCAAAACTAACGAAGGTCACCAGTGTGGCATTTGTGCCGGAATATACATTAGGTGAACGGATGGAAAAAGCCGTGTTCAATACCCTGATGGGAATGGGAACCGTCTTTATTGTGCTGATTTTCATCAGCTGGCTTATCGGCTGCTTCCAGTATATCGGAAAGCTTGAAGATAAGATAAACGGGAAGGCACAGGAGCCTGCTCCCGTACCCCTCCCCGAAGTTTCTGTCCCTGCGGCAGAAGAGAACGAAGAACTTGTGGATGACTTAGAGCTGGTAGCAGTAATTACTGCGGCAATTGCGGCATCTGAAGGGAGCTCGCCAAGCGGCCTGGTGGTCCGCTCGATCAGACGGGCGCCATCTGGTAAATGGAAAAAAGCTTAATCAATCAGGAGGATTAACATCATGAAAAACTATACAATTACAGTGAATGGGAATGTTTATGAAGTAACCGTAGAAGAAGGCTTAACCACAGGTGCACCGGCAGCAGCGAAGATGCCATCGGTACCTGCGCCTTCTGCACCAGCCGCACCAGCTCCCTCTGCACCGAAGGCAGCGCCTGCACCGGCAGCACCTGCACCGGCTGCTCCTGTGAAGGCGGCAAACGTCGGCTCAGAAGGCAATCTAAAGGTAGCGGCTCCCATGCCAGGCAAGATCCTTGGACTTAAGGTAAATCCGGGACAGGCAGTGAAACGTGGAGATGTGCTGGTTCTTCTTGAGGCGATGAAGATGGAGAACGAAATCGTAGCACCTTCCGATGGAACCGTTGCCAGTGTTAATGTAGCGACCGGTGACTCAGTAGAAGCAGGAGCAACCTTGGCTACATTAAACTAGTACGGAAGAATCCGCTGTAAAGATAAACAGAGCGGATTTCATATGGAGGGATTAACATGGATTATATAAGTAATACATTTACAAATCTTCTTCAGCAGACCGCATTTTTTAACCTGACCGCAGGGAATATGATCATGATTCTTGTAGCCTTTATATTTTTATATCTGGCTATCAGAAAAGGTTTTGAACCCCTGCTGCTGGTACCGATTTCCTTTGGTATGCTGTTGGTTAATATCTACCCGGATATTATGAAGGAGGCTGGACCAGATGGCTCCGGAGGTGGACTGCTGAATTATTTCTTTAAGCTGGATGAATGGGGCATCCTGCCACCCCTGATTTTCATGGGTGTAGGTGCCATGACGGATTTTGGGCCTTTAATTGCCAATCCAAAGAGCTTTCTGTTAGGAGCGGCTGCCCAGTTCGGTATTTATACCGCTTATTTTCTGGCTATTTTTATGGGCTTTAACGATAAGGCAGCAGCTGCCATCTCAATCATCGGTGGAGCCGACGGACCGACTTCCATATTCCTTGCAGGAAAATTGGGAATGACCTCCCTTATGGGCCCCATTGCGGTTGCGGCTTATTCCTATATGGCGCTGGTACCCATTATCCAGCCGCCGATCATGAAGCTTCTGACCACGGAAAAAGAGAGAAAGATCCGGATGGAACAGCTTCGTCCTGTATCAAGACTTGAGAGGATCTTATTTCCGATCATCGTAACAACGGTCGTATGTCTCATTCTTCCCACAACGGCTCCCCTGGTGGGCATGCTGATGTTAGGAAACTTATTTAAAGAATCCGGCGTGGTAAAGCAGTTAACAGAAACTGCAGGCAATGCCATGATGTATATCGTGGTCATCCTGTTAGGAACTTCTGTAGGTGCGACGACCAGCGCTGAAGCCTTCTTAAATATGAACACCATCAAGATCGTTATTTTAGGCCTGGTGGCATTTGCAGTAGGAACAGCCGCCGGCGTGCTGTTTGGAAAGCTGATGTGCAAGGTTTCCGGCGGTAAGGTGAATCCTCTTATCGGTTCTGCAGGCGTATCTGCGGTTCCCATGTCAGCCCGCGTGTCCCAGAAGGTTGGCTCTGAGGCAGATCCTACCAATTTCCTTCTGATGCATGCCATGGGACCAAACGTGGCAGGCGTTATCGGTACTGCAGTTGCGGCCGGTACATTTATGGCAATATTCGGAGTTAGGTAACTTTTCCCTGGAAAGGCGTTAAGCCTTTCCGGTAAACAGAAGAATGAACAAACCTGGAGGTAAGACAATGGCAGAAATAGAGAAAAAGCCGGTTAAGATTGTAGAGACAGTCCTTCGTGACGCTCATCAGTCTTTGTTTGCTACAAGAATGACAACCGAGCAGATGCTTCCCATCATAGAGAAGATGGATCAGGTTGGCTATCATGCGGTAGAGTGCTGGGGCGGTGCAACCTTTGACGCATGCCTGCGTTTCTTAAAGGAAGATCCCTGGATGAGGCTTAGAAAATTAAGGGATGGGTTTAAGGACACAAAGCTGCAGATGCTGTTCCGGGGACAGAATATCCTGGGATACAACCATTATGCCGATGACGTGGTAGAGTATTTTGTCCAGAAATCTCTGGCTAACGGCATTGATATTATCCGCATTTTTGACTGCTTTAACGATCTTCGCAACTTACAGACCGCAGTGACTGCCTGCAATAAAGAAAAAGGACATGCGCAGGTAGCTTTAAGCTATACCCTTGGGGAAGCCTATACCCTGGATTACTGGAAGGACATAGCAAAGAGGATCGAGGATATGGGTGCCGATTCCATCTGTATCAAGGACATGGCAGGTCTTTTAACACCCTACAAGGCGGATGAGCTGGTACGGGCATTAAAAGAATCCACAAAGCTTCCGATTGACTTACACACCCACTATACTTCCGGCGTTGCTTCCATGACCTATCTAAAGGCAGTTGAAGCAGGCTGTGATATCATCGATACCGCAATGTCTCCCCTTGCTCTTGGAACCAGCCAGCCGGCGACTGAGGTTATGGTTGAGACCTTCCGCGATACGCCCTATGACACGGGCTACGATCAGAACCTGTTGGCAGAAATCTGTGCATACTTCCAGCCGATCAGAGAGGAAGCGTTAAAGAACGGACGCTTAAATCCAAAGGTATTGGGCGTAGACATTAAGACCCTTCAGTATCAGGTACCTGGCGGCATGCTTTCTAACCTGGTGAGCCAGTTAAAGGAAGCCGGTCAGGAAGACAAATACATGGAAGTGCTGCAGGAGATTCCAAAGGTACGAAAAGACTTTGGAGAACCGCCTCTGGTTACCCCATCTTCCCAGATCGTCGGTACCCAGGCCGTTTTAAATGTTATTAGCGGTGAACGTTATAAAATGGTAACGAAAGAGACAAAGAAAATTTTTATGGGCGAATTCGGACAGACGGTTAAACCATTTAATGAAGAAGTCCAGAAGAAGATCATCGGTGATGAGACGCCGATCACCTGCCGCCCGGCCGATTTGATTCCTCCTCAGCTTCCTCAGTTTGAGAAGGACTGCGCACAGTGGAAACAGCAGGATGAAGACGTACTTTCCTATGCCCTGTTCCCAACGGTTGCCAAGGAATTCTTCCAGTACCGGGCCGCACAGCAGACCGGCGTGGACTCTTCTCTGGCAGATAAAGAAAATAAGGCTTATCCGGTATAGCTTCATAAAAATGGTCTCCCAATTTTGGGAGACCATTTTTTCTTTATAGGAAAATGAAGAGGAGGAGCAAAGGAGCTGGGATACCGAAGACATTCTCTTATAAGTATAAAGATTTTCTTACAAATAATTCCATTTGTCTGAACTTTACCTGATTCAGTTGACACATGGTATCATTTGTCATTATAATAAATAAATGTATAATTTACATGTAATTGGAAATTTATTAAATACAAGAGGACATATTGGGAGAAACAGATGAAAAAGTATAAAAAAGCTCGTAAGATGGCCGTCATTCTGGCCAGCGTCCTGGTGATGGATTCTTACATGGGAGCGGTTTCGCCATACATAAATGCTTATGCTTATACGGAAAAGGCAGCGACGGTCAATGCCACCACTTTAAATGTGAGAAGCGGCCCGGGGACGACCTATTCAGTTGTTACAAAATTAACAAACGGGGCATCGGTTACGGTGATCGATGAGAAGAACGCATCGGATGGAGCGCTCTGGTATCAGATCCGTGTGTCCGGTTCCGGCGGCCAGACGGTTACCGGATATGTTTCCAAAAGCTATCTTAAGTTTCCCGCCTCTTATACCAATGATGCGGATTTTGAGTCCCGGCTTACGGCGGAAGGATTTCCGGAAAGCTATAAGACAAAGCTTCGTGCGCTGCATGCCCAGTATCCCAAGTGGGTATTCCGCGCCCAGCATACAAACCTGGACTGGAACACGGCTATTAAGGAAGAAAGCCAGGCAGGAAAAACTCTGGTCCACACTAACAGCCTGTCATCCTGGAAGTCCACAGTAGATGGCGCATATAACTGGGATACCAGCACATGGATCGGTTATGACGGAAGCACCTGGGTCACCGCTTCTGAAGACATTGTAAGATATTATATGGACCCCAGGAATTTCCTTGATGAGACCAATGTCTTCCAGTTTATGACCCATACATATGACAGCAATAAGCATACGGCAGAGGGATTAAAAACCATGGTAAAGGGTACGTTTCTATCCGGCGAATCTTCCGGCGGAAGCAGTAACTCTGGTAATACGGACAGTTCTTCCGGCGGCGGCACGGTCATAGGGCCAGGTGCGGCCATTGGGCCGGGAGCGGCTACTAACCCGGGGGCGGGATCGGAGTCCAATTCCGATTCAGGAAAGGCCAGTCTGGAAGGGCCGCAAGCTTCCATAACGCCTAAAAACCTTCCTATCGTTATGGAATACGGACCGGGAGCCAGCCTTACGGGGCCTTCCTCATCCGATACCAATTCCAATACCACTGGAACAGTTTCAGGCAGCAGCGCCTATGTGAATATGATCATGAATGCGGCTTCTCAGTCAGGGGTGAACCCTTATGTCCTTGCAGCTATGATCATTCAGGAGCAGGGATCTTCCGGTACAGGCAAAAGCATTTCAGGAACAGAATCCGGTTACCAAGGATATTATAATTTTTTTAATATTGAAGCATATCAGTCAGGAACTATGACTGCGGTGCAAAGAGGTTTATGGTGGGCGTCCCAGTCCGGCAATTATGAAAGACCATGGAATTCTCCTGAAAAATCAATTTTAGGCGGAGCTTTCTATTATGGTAATAACTATGTAAAAGTTGGGCAGGATACATTTTATCTGAAGAAGTTTAACGTACAGGGGTCTAATTTATATAAACACCAGTATATGACCAATGTACAGGGAGCTGCATCAGAGGGTGCTGTTTATTCAAAAGCTTATAACAGCGATATGAAACAGACAGAGCTTGAGTTTAAGATACCAATTTATAACAACATGCCTGATAACGCCTGCAGCCAGCCTACCGGCGACGGCAATCCAAACAATAAGCTGTCCGGTTTGAGCGTGGAAGGATTTGTCATGACTCCCACCTTTAGCCGCGATACTCTTGCATACGATTTGATTGTGGATCCCGGAGTATCAAGCATCAATGTGAATGCAACCGCCTTAAGTTCCTTGGCATCTGTCAAAGGGACAGGTACCATTGCGCTTTCAAGCGGCAATAATGATATCAAGGTGACGATTACGGCTCAAAATGGAAGTGTCAGGGAATACGTCCTTCATGTGGTGCGCCAGAACAACGGCCCGACTTATTCCTCAGGCGCTGGTACCGGAACAAGTTCCGGCTCCGGCGGCAATTCTTCTTCCGGCCCTGGCAGCAACACAGGCCCAGGAGTATCAAATTCTTCCGGTACGGATCATGCAGGAACACCGGGAGGAAGCAATGTATCCATAGCTCCTGACGGTTCCACAGGCATTTCCGTTCAGACTTCCACGGGAGTCATAGCCCAGGGACCTGGAACTGACATCAAAGTGACGGAAGCCGCCACAAGCAGTCCCCAGCAGCCCCAGGCTCCGGCCGCCGGCCAGTCCTCCGCCTATGGAATAGGAGATATTAACGGGGATGGAAAAATAAACAGCCTTGATGTACTGAAGCTTCAGCGATACCTTCTGGGATTGGAAACCATACCTGAGCAGGGCAAGCTGGCAGCTGATTTAAATGGAGACGGCAAGGTGAATTCACAGGATCTTCTGCTTTTGCAGAAAAAAATCCTCGGACTTTAAAGTCCAACAGAAATAGGAGACAATATGAATAGGAAACTGAAAAAACTAACGGCCGGTCTGATGCTGGCCTGTGTGATTGCCATATCCTGTCCTGCCGGACGGCTGGTATCCTGGGCCGCAGATGCTAAGATCGCGTTTTCTGACCCATCGGTCATGGTGGGAAACGAAGTAACAGTAAACATGAAAGTGACCAGTGACAGTGCCTTAGGTACGGCGGAGGTCATGCTGTCTTATGATCCGAATATTTTGGAGTTTGTAAGCGGAACCAATGCAAATGGCGGAGCAGGAGCTATTAAGGTCCTGGGAACCATGGATTCTGCCGATCAGAAAACTTTTAGCTTTACCTTAAAGTTTAAGGCTTTGCAGGCAGGAAATACCCAGATCAACGTGACCTCCCAGGAAATCTATGATGTGGATTCCCAGACACTTTCTTTAAGCAAGCAGGGGAGTTCAACGGTCAAGGTAACATCTCCTGCCACATATTCAAAGGATGCAACGCTTAAATCATTAAAGATTTCCCCAGGGACCCTGACTCCGGCGTTTTCTGCGTCTGTAGAAAGCTATACGGCAGAGGTAGATGGAAACATAGCGGACCTGGTAGTAAATGCGGTGGCAGCCAATGCAGGCGCCCATGTAGCACTTCAGGGAGAAAAGGGCTTAAAGTCCGGTGCAAACCAGGTGGTTATCAAGGTAACTGCAGAAGATGGGCAGACCGTTAAAAATTATACAATTCAGGTTAATAAAGCAGATGGGGGACAAACCGCCCCGACTACAGGCGGAAATACAGAAACGTCTGAGGCCGAATTCGGCGAAGCAGTGGTGACCATTAACGGAACCGATTACAGCATTGCTTCATCCTTTGATGAATCAACGCTTCCGGAAGGCTTTGAGTCTGAGACCTATTCCTATAAAGGAACAGAAGTCATGGCTGGAAAAGGACTGGAAAAAGACCTGCTTCTGCTTTATTTAAAGGATTCCGGAGGAAACGGCGGATTCTACATTTACAATGAAGGTTCAGATTCCTGGGCCCAGTTCGTTCAGGTTGAGACCGTAGCAAAGGCCATTGTCATCATTCCTCTTGATAAGGATACGGTTGTGCCGGAAGGCTTCCATGAACGGCAGGCCGATATCGACGGCGCGCGAGTGACCGGCTGGGTAGAAAACTCAGAGGCTGAGCCTCAGTATTGCCTATTCTATGCAATGAACTGGAACGGAGAAAAACATTTCTACCGTTATGATATTTCAGAAAAGACCATTCAAAGATACTATGCTTCCGGAGTTTCCAATAGTAAGTATGTGGAAATGGCCAACACATATGATCAGCTGGCTAAGGATTACTACAGGCAGCTCTACCTTCTCATTGGAGTGAGCGTTGTTGCCCTTGGATTGCTTGTTGCAGTCATCGTCCTTGCAAGAAAAGGAAACGGATCCGGCAACGGCCGGCCCGGCAACGGCAGGTCTGGAAAAGGAAAAGAACAAGAACCGGAGGATAACCGATTGTGGGCAGAGCCGGAGGAAGAAATTCCAACAAGCAAGATCAAACGATACAGCAGGGAAGAGTTTGACAGACAAAACTCCCAAACCGAACTGGATCCGGAATACCAGGAAGAAACCTTGGACGAGCCTCTTTATGCAGATGATGCAGAACAAGAAATCCGGGAAGAGGATGATTTCGAAGAGGATGATTTCATAGAAGAAACCAGTCTGGAAGATTTTGAACGGGATCTTAAATCTTCCGGTGAAGGGAATTCCGGGAAACCAAGGAAAAAGGGCGTTTCAATGCCTGCCCATAAGGAGCCGGATGACTTTTCGGAAACGGAAGAGCCAGATAAGGACGAAGACGACTTTGAGTATTTGGACTTAGATGATTAAAGTACTTTAAACAATTGAATTAACAATGACGAAAGCACCTGAATGAAGGTGCTTTTGTTCTTTCGTTATTGGTTTTTAACATACGGTACGGAACCTCCGGTTTGTTTAGACAGAGCGCAGATGACGTATAAAATGGGGAATGATGCCAGATGATTTTTAGTGTTGAAAAAGGCGATGGATTGTGCTATTATGTGTATAACAGGTATAACGAAAGATGGTGAAAATATGTTTTTACAAATTGATTTTAACAGTGATGAAGCGATTTACATTCAGCTTCGGAACCAGATAATCATAGGAATCGCCAGGTCAAGTATAAGAGAAGGTGACCCCCTGCCTTCCGTGCGCCAGATGGCCGACAACATAGGGATTAATATGCATACGGTAAATAAGGCGTACTCTGTGCTGAAACAGGAAGGATTTGTCAAGCTGGACCGCCGTAAAGGGGCCGTAGTATCGCTGGACGTGGATAAAATCCAGGTCCTTGATGAAATGCGCAAAGATTTAGGAGTTGTGCTTGCCAGAGGAGTCTGTAAGAATATATCATGTGAAGAGGTTCACCAGCTGGTTGATGAGATATTCCAGTCGTTTTTAAGGGGCCAGGGGGAAGAGTGATTCACTGGATTGGAGGTTTTTTATGTTATGTGAGAAATGTAAAATTCGCGAAGCAAATATACAATATACAGAAGTTGTAAATGGCACGAAGAAAGAGCACCATTTTTGTGCCCAATGTGCGAAAGAGATGGATTTTGGAGTGTATGCAGCTATTTTTGACGGGGAATTTCCCTTAGGAAAGCTGCTTTCCGGCCTTTTGGGAATAGAAGATAAGGATCAGGAGCCAGATAAGCTCCATCAGATCCTGTGTCCGACCTGCGGGACCGGTTACGATGAATTTGTAAGAGACAGCAGATTTGGCTGTGCAGATTGCTACAGCGTATTTGGTCCCCTTATGGAGGACAGTTTAAAGCAGCTTCATGGAAATCTTATTCACACGGGAAAAACACCGGTTTACCAGAGGCAGGACAGTATGGATCCGGCCGGCCATGGGAACGTCCGCTCTGCGGGGGCACCAATAGACCCGGAAAGCGCTGCCAACTATGAGGAAATCTTTCAGTGGGATGCCAAATTAAAGGAAGCCCTGCGATTTGAGGATTATGAAACGGCAGCTGTTTGCCGCGATAAGATAAGAGAGCTGAAGAAAGGAAATGAGACAGATGCTTAGATGGTTTGAACAGAAGGACACTGGTCGGCCTGGAGTGATAAGCAGCCGGATCCGTCTGGTAAGAAACTGGCAGGATTACCAGTTTCCTTCTGCGCTTAGTGAAAAAGAAGGCGAAGAGATGGTCCGCAGGCTGGAGTTCGGCTTAAAGGATTTAGGCAAGGAAGAAGGCCGGAATTTTGAATTTTCCATGCTTTCGGACTTGGAAGAGCTGGACCGGGTGGCCCTTAAAGAGCGGAGAGCTCTTAATTCCGCAGCTGTTTTAAACAAAAAGCCTGCCGGTATTTTTATATCAGAGAATGAAGACACCGGAATCGTGCTTAACTGCGATGATCACATCCGGATCCAGCTTCTCCAGATGGGCCTTCACTTAGAGGAGCTTTGGGAAAGGGCAGATAAGATCGATGATTATATCAATGAGCGGTTTGCTTATGCATTTGATGACCGTTACGGTTATCTCACCTCGTTTCCCACGAATATGGGGACCGGCTTAAGGGCATCGGTGGTGGTTCACCTTCCCATGCTGTCCCAAGGGAAAAAGTTCCAGGGGCTTATCAGCGATATGAGCCGCTTCGGAGCTTCTGTCCGGGGCGTCTATGGGGAAAGGGATGAGAATTTCGGTTCCCTTTATGAGATATCAAACCAGAAAACCCTGGGTCAGACGGAGCGGGAAATAATCGATACCGTTACAAAGGCAGCGATCCAGCTGACCAACCAGGAGTTTCAGGTGAGGAAGCTTTCTCTCCAAAGGCACAGGGAAGAGAGAGAGGATGAAGTTTACAAATCCTATGGGGTATTAAAATACTCCAGACGGCTGACTTCCAGGGATGCTATGATTTTCCTATCACAGATCATGGCAGGGCTGGCAGACGGCCTGATCCATACGGAGGAAGATTTTTCCGTCTACCGCTTGATGCTTGGAATCCAGCCGGCGAATCTGCAGAAGCTTTCAGACCGCCCATTAAGCAAGGAAGAACTGGATGGAGCCAGGGCGGAATTTATCCGGAGAGAATTGCCGGAACTATGACAGGAGGATTGAATTTATGATAGACAGATTTACAACAAAGGCCAGGACAGCCATTAATCTGGCCGTTCAGGCAGCGGAACGTCTCGGCCACAGCTATGTGGGAACGGAACACTTATTAATCGGGCTTTTAGAAGAGGGCAGCGGAGTTGCTTCCAGAGTTCTGGAAGAGAATGGTGTAAAAGAGGAGAAGGTTTTAAACCTGATCAGCCAGCTGATCGCTCCTGATCAGGCAGTCAGGCTGAAAGAAGGTAACGGGTATACTCCGGGTGCCAGAAGGGTTTTAGAGAACAGCTACCGGGAAGCCGTGCGGTTTAAGGCAAATTTAATCGGTACGGAGCATTTGCTCATTTCCATAATCCGTGACAATGACTGCGTCGCTTCCAGGCTTTTAAATACCATTGGAATCAGCATTCAAAAGCTATACATTGATGTGCTGTCTGCGATGGGTGAGGATGCTCCTGCCAATAAGGAAGAGCTTATGAAATCACCAAAGTCAAAAGGCAGTACGCCCACTCTTGACAGTTACAGCAGAGATTTAACGGAGCTTGCAGTACAGGGAAAGCTTGATCCGGTCATCGGAAGAGAGTCGGAGATCAAGCGTCTGATCCAGATACTGAGCCGGAGGACCAAGAATAATCCGTGTCTCATCGGAGAGCCTGGAGTTGGGAAAACTGCAGTTGTGGAAGGTCTGGCTCAGATGATAGCAGAAGGTGACGTGCCTGAAACCATTGAAGGCAAGAGGCTTCTGACCCTGGATTTATCCGGCATGGTAGCCGGTTCCAAATACAGGGGGGAATTTGAAGAAAGAATTAAGAAGGTGATTGCCGAAGTGATCGATGATGGGGAAGTTCTTCTTTTCATCGATGAGATCCATACGATTATCGGTGCAGGAGGAGCGGAGGGAGCCATTGACGCCTCCAATATCTTAAAGCCCTCTCTGGCAAGAGGAGAATTGCAGCTGATCGGTGCCACCACCATTGAAGAGTACCGCAAATATATCGAAAAGGACTCTGCCCTGGAACGGCGTTTCCAGCCGGTTACGGTGGAGGAGCCATCGGAAGAGGCTGCTGTCGACATATTAAGAGGACTGAAAGGCCGGTATGAGGACCATCATAGGGTAACCATTACAGACGATGCCTTAAAGGCAGCCGTAAAGCTGTCTTTCAGGTATATCAATGACCGTTTCCTTCCGGATAAGGCAATTGATGTTATTGACGAAGCTTCTTCCAAGGTACGCCTGACTACATTTGTAGAGCCGGGTGAAATTAAAGAACTGGAAGCTGAGATCGAGCAGCTGGAGGATCAAAAGGAAGCCGCTATTAAAGCCGAAGCTTACGAAAAGGCAGGAGCCATTAAGAAGAAGCAGGAAAAGAAGCGGGAAAAGATTGAGAAGATCCGGGATCGCTGGCAAAAGGAAAAAACATCAAAGAACCTCATAGTCGATGAGGGAGAGATCGCTGATGTGGTATCCAGCTGGACCAAGATCCCTGTTAGAAAGCTGGAAGAGGGAGAGAGTGAACGCCTCCGCAATCTGGAAGCCATCCTCCATGAGAGGGTGATCGGCCAGGAGGAAGCGGTTACCGCTGTTTCAAAGGCCATACGCCGGGGGAGAGTGGGACTTAAGGACCCCAGGCGCCCCATTGGTTCCTTCCTGTTTTTAGGACCTACAGGCGTGGGAAAAACCGAGTTATCCAAAGCCCTTTCCGAAGCCATGTTCGGAACGGACAATGCATTGATCCGGGTAGACATGTCTGAGTATATGGAGAAGCACAGCGTTTCCAAGATGATCGGCTCACCGCCAGGATACGTAGGCTATGATGAAGGCGGACAGCTTAGTGAAAAGGTCCGCAGGAATCCCTATTCCGTCATCTTGTTCGATGAGATCGAAAAGGCTCATCCCGATGTGTTTAATATTCTGCTTCAGGTACTGGACGACGGACATATTACAGATGCCCAGGGCCGTAAGATTGATTTTAAGAACACCATTATCATCATGACCTCCAATGCAGGTGCGGAGAACATCATTTCGCCCAAACGTCTGGGCTTTGGTGCAGTTGGGGATGAAAAGGCTGATTATAAGATCATGAAGGACCGGGTCATGGAGGAAGTAAAGCGCCTGTTCAAGCCGGAATTCATTAACAGGATCGATGAGATCATCGTATTCCATACGTTAAATAAAACTCACATGAAGGATATCGTGACGATCATGGTGAAAGATATCATGAAGCGGACATCAGAACAGATGAGCATCACCCTGACAATCGAAGAGGATGCCAAGGAATACCTGATCAATAAAGGGTATGATGAGAAATACGGCGCAAGACCGTTAAGACGTACCATTCAGAACTGCCTGGAGGATAAACTGGCAGAAGAGATCTTAAATGGAACGGTAAAAACAGGGGATGACGTAGTTGTGGCCGCAGGTGAGGACGGACTAAAATTTTCTGTCAGGGAGCTGGTAAAATAACTAGCCATTTTATATCAATTCGTGTATAATAGCTACAAGCGAGATCATTAGTTCATCGCCTTAAAAAAGGATAAGTAAACAAAATACTAGGAGGGCAAACCAATGCCGGTAATTGAAGATTTAATCCGCTCAGAGCAGGACGGGACGATCAGTTTTGGTAATTACAAATTAAAGACAAAGTCAAAATTACAGGATTTTGAACACGACGGTGATTTATATAAAGTAAAGACTTTTTACGAGATAACCAAGCTGGAAAGAAACGGCATGTTCGTATACGAATCCGTTCCTGGAACCGCTGCCATGAATTTCACCGTATCCGATGATGGGGTAGGGTTTTTAGTAGAAGGTGATAAGGATGCCCAGCTGACCGTTCAGCTGGCAGAGGATACCGAATATGAGGTTTATGTGGATGATGCTGCCGTGGGCGGCATGAGAACCAACATGAGCGGTAAGCTGTCCATCAGCGTGGAACTGAATGAAGGAACACCTGTAGCAGTGAAGATCAAACGAAGATAACAGGATGAGAAGCTGGGTTCGGCCCTTTTATAAAGAGCCGGGCCCAGATTTTTTGCATGAGCAATGAGCCGGACGAATATGCCAGCATATTCCTTTGGCAAATAGGAGGAAATTCCCATGGCAAAGGGAAAGACGACCGCATTTTTCTGCAAGGAATGCGGATTTGAATCGGCAAAGTGGCTGGGACAGTGTCCGGCCTGTAAAGAATGGAATACATTTGTGGAGGAGCCTTCCGGTAAAAAGGAACCGGCTGCAAAGCGGGGAATCAGTGGAAAAGGGGACGGGACCGCAGGAAATCATTTCCTGAATGCCAAGCCCTCCCGTTTGTCTGATATTCAGTTAGACGAGCAGGACCGGATGAAGACCGGATATGAGGAACTGGACCGGGTTTTAGGCGGCGGCGTTGTCAAAGGCTCACTCGTGCTGGTAGGCGGTGATCCAGGCATCGGAAAATCCACCCTGCTTTTACAGGTTTGCCGCAATCTTGCGGCCGGCAGCAGGAAGGTGCTTTACATATCAGGAGAAGAATCCCTAAAACAGATTAAGCTGCGGGCAAACAGAATCGGGGAAGTGAAGGGGGATTTGTTATTCCTTTGTGAAACCAGCCTGGAGTTGATTGAAAGTGCCATTGAAGAGGAAAAGCCAGATGTGGTAATCATTGATTCCATACAGACCATGTTCCGGGAAGAAATCTCTTCCGCCCCGGGAAGTGTCAGCCAGGTAAGGGAATCCACCAATATCCTGATGCAGATCGCCAAGGGGGCGGGAATCGCCATATTTATCGTAGGTCATGTGACAAAAGAAGGCGTGGTGGCCGGTCCCAGAGTCTTAGAGCATATGGTTGATACGGTTTTGTATTTTGAAGGAGACCGAAGCGCTTCTTACCGGATCATCCGGGGAGTGAAAAACCGTTTTGGATCCACCAACGAGATCGGCGTTTTTGAAATGGTCGAAAGCGGGCTTTCTGAGGTGAAGAATCCTTCGGAATATATGCTCAGCGGAAGGCCGGAGGATGCCTCTGGTGCAGTGGTAGCCTGTTCCATGGAAGGTACCAGGCCCATGCTGCTGGAGGTTCAGGCCCTGGTCACCCCAACGGCTTTCGGTATGCCAAGGCGTACTGCGGCTGGTACGGATTATAACCGGGTGAATCTTTTAATGGCTGTTTTGGAAAAACGATGCCATTATGACCTGTCCCATTTTGATGCTTATGTGAATATTACGGGCGGTCTGCGTATGAATGAGCCGGCCTTAGACTTAGCGATTATAATGGCAATTGTGTCCAGTATGAAGGATAAGGCCGTAGATCCGAAAACCATTATCTTTGGAGAAGTGGGACTGGCAGGAGAGGTGCGGGCCGTGTCCATGGCACAACAGAGAGTGAATGAGGCAAAGAAGCTGGGATTTAACACCTGCGTGCTGCCGGAGATTTCCCTTGGAAAGATGGGGAAGGTGGAAGGGATGCGGCTGATAGGAGTCACGAATGTAAGAGAGGCGATTGTGAGAGTTATGGGGTGAAGCCATTTAAGGCTTCGCCCTTATTTTATTTAGTGATTTACGTTCTATATATATAATTGAGAAATTTCCCGCAATAATGGGAAAAATAACAGATGTCCTTACCTTGTGCCGAAAATGCTGGCAAGGCTATTTTTTTACATGCCTGTATGATATGTTATTTACGGATGAAGATTTTCGCGAAAAATCACATTTACCTATAGGAGGATATTATTATGATGGAGAAACTGCAGCGGTTTGGAGGAGCGATGATGGCACCCGTAATGCTTATGCCATTTGCCGGTATTATCATCGGATTCTCGACCATTTTTATGAATGCAGATATTATGGGGGCATTAGCAGCAGACACTACGCTCTGGTATAAATTTTGGTCCATGATGTACGATGGGGGATATGCAATTTTTAATCAGCTTCCATTATTATTTGTAATTTCATTGCCCATTGGCCTGGCTAAAAAGGCAGCAGGGCGTGCGGCGATGGAATCTTTTGTAATCTATATTATTTTTAACTACTTTATTCAATCCCTGCTTACATTCTTTGGTGATACCATGTTCCATGTGGATTTTGCCCAGGAAATAGGCGGTACAAGCGGACTTACAATGGTTGCCGGAATTAAAACCATGGATATGAGCGTGATTGGAGCCATTATGATTGCTGCAATTGCTGTATGGATCCACAACCGCTGGTATGATAAGAAGCTTCCCAGCTTAATAAGCTCTTTTCAAGGTTCAGCCTTAATTGTCATTATCGGATTTGTTTTCATGATACCAATGGCTTTTGCTGTGTGCGTTGTATGGCCTGGCGTTCAATCCGCTATTTTAGGATTGCAGGAATTCTTATCAAAGTCCGGTAATTTAGGTGTATTCCTGTTTACCTTTTTAGAACGTATAACACTTCCTACCGGCTTGCATCATTTCTTATGGACACCGTTTGATTTAGGTCCTGCAGTCATTGCAGATGGCAACTGGACACACTGGATGGCCAATGTAAATGAATACGCTGCTTCCACAGCTCCCTTAAAGGAATTATTTCCTACCGGCGGATTTGCATTATATGGAAACTGTGCCGTCTGGGGAATGCCTGCCATAGCGTTTGCTATGTATAAAACAGCCCGTCCGGAGAATAGAAAGAAAGTTGCGGCGATGCTGATTTCTGCTACGATCCCTGCAGTATTGTGCGGTATTACTGAGCCTATTGAATTTACATTCTTATTTATATCACCCATGCTGTTTGCAGTAGGTGCGGTTCTTGCTGCTTTGCTCTCCACTGTTTTGTACATGTTTGGGGTCGTTGGTTATCAAGGCGGCGGGCTCATGGATTACATTACCTATAACTGGATGCCGATGATGAAGAATCATATGGGAGAAGTTATTACTCATATTGTGATCGGCTTAATCTTCTCCGTTATCTATTTTGTGGTATTTTACTGGGCGATAAAGAAATTCAATATTATGACTCCCGGAAGAGAAAAGGATATGGGCAGTGAAGTAGAATTAGGAAAGCAGACCGGATCTGCCTCCAGTGTCTTTCATGACGAAGCCGTTGGCTTTTTACAGGCTTTGGGAGGGAAGGGAAATATCGAAAGCGTTACAAATTGTATGACTAGATTGCGTCTCAGTGTAAAAGATGAAAGCCTTGTTGCAGCGGATGAGGATTTTAAGAAATATAATGCAAAAGGCGTTGTCCGTAAAGGGAAAGCAATTCAGGTCATCATTGGATTTGATGTAGAAAATGTAAAAAATGAATTTGAAAAACTGTTATAAATGAATAAATGAGGTGGATAAAATGTTAAATACAGAATTAGAAAAAAGTTCAGTTGTTATTGCCGGCGGCGGAAGCACCTACACCCCGGGAATCATACTCATGTTATTGGAACATTTAGACCGCTTTCCCTTAAGAAAGATTAAGTTTTATGATAATGACCCGCAAAGGCAGAAGGTAATTGCAGATGCATGTGAGATCATGATTCATAAGAAGCATCCGGAAATTGAGTTTCTGGCAACCTGCGATCCTGAGGAAGCATTCACTGATGTTGACTTTGTTATGGCACACATTCGTGTTGGCAAATACAAAATGCGGGAGCTTGATGAAAAGATTCCCTTAAAATACGGGGTTGTCGGCCAGGAAACATGCGGTCCCGGCGGAATTGCATATGGAATGCGATCCATTCAGGGTGTTTTAGAATTGGTTGATTACATGGAAAAATATTCACCGGATGCATGGCTGTTAAACTATTCCAATCCGGCTGCTATCGTAGCAGAAGCCACCAGAAGGCTGCGGCCGAAATCAAAGATTCTTAATATTTGTGATATGCCCATCAGCATTGAAAATAATATGCTAAAGATTTTAGGCTATGAAAAACGAAGTGATATTATTACTCAGTATTATGGACTCAATCATTTTGGCTGGTGGTATGGCGTAAGAAGCAGGGATGGAAAAGACCTGATGCCTGAGTTGAAAAAACATGTGAAAGAAATGGGATATTTTATTCCGTCAGATGCAGATGAGGCAAAGCAGCATGGAGATTCCAGCTGGAATGAAACCTACCGTATGGCAAAAGATATTTATGCAATTGATCCGGATACCCTGCCCAATACGTATCTGAAGTATTATCTTTTACCGGATACAGTTGTAAAGCATTCAGATATTAATTACACAAGGGCAAACCAGGTCATGGATACAAGGGAAAAAGAGGTTTTCACAGCATGCCGCGAGATTGCTAAGAACAATGCGTTTGAAGGCCATGAATTATCTTTGGATGAACATGCTTCCTATATTGTGGATCTGGCGACGGCATTAAAGTTCAATACTTATGCCAGAATGCTTCTGATTGTTGAAAACAATGGAGTAATAGAAAACTTTGATAAAACAGCAATGGTAGAAGTACCATGTCTGGTGACCTCCTCAGGGCCTCAGCCTTTGTCCGTTGGCACCATACCCACCTTCCAGAAGGGTATGATGGAAGAGCAGGCAGCGGTTGAGAAACTGGTGGTAGATGCCTGGATGGAAGGTTCTTATCAGAAATTATGGCAGGCGATTGCGCTGTCCAAAACGGTTCCTAGTGTTACGGTTGCAAAACAGATTTTAGATGATCTATATGAAGTAAATAAGGAATATTGGCCGGAACTGAAGTAAGATGAACTTGTAAAAGTGTGGATCGTATATATCGTTTATTGGAAAATGACAGAGTCTTATCTGTCATTTTTCTTATGTAAGAGCCGGATTTCGGTGGTATATTTTTTGCCCGGGATATGATACTATGAAAGAAATACGAAATTGAGGTGGCATCATGCTGATTGAAGCGATTAATAAAAATTACGATAAATTAAATGAATCAGACATTCAAAGCCTTTCTATTATCATGTCGATTGTATATAAAATTTCTGAAATGAGTATTGAAGACCTGGCAAACGAATGCAATACATCGAAAAGCACGATTTTAAGATTGACCCAGAAGCTAGGGTTTTCCGGATACAGTGAATTTAAGAACTATCTGAAATGGGAGAAGAAAGAACATGTAAAAGGGAATGATAAGGATATCAAATCAGACATAAGAAGCGATTTCTTAAATACGTGCCAGCAGATAGAATCCTCTGCGAATCTGTCTGCCATAGCAAAGGAAATTCATAAGTCCCAAAATGTTGTTGTTTATGGTACGGGACAGGCCCAGCGCCATTGTGCAATGGAAATGCAGCGTTTGTTTATGCAGATGAATAAATATATCTATCATGTAGGTGCAAGTGATGAGCTTTGTATGCTGTCAAAGAATCTGGGACCTGAGGATTTATTAATTGTGATATCTTTGTCCGGGAATGTGCAGAAAATAAAGGATACTTTGCAATTACTTCATTTGAAGAAAGTGAAGATCGTTTCTATTACAAATCTTCAAAGTAATTTGCTGGCGGGTATGAGTGATTACAGCCTGTATGCTGTCAGCAGTCCTGTTAAGATTGGTGAACACCTATATCATAATTCCTTTGTTAACTTTTTAACTGTTATTGAGTATGTGTTTTTGAGTTATATTGAGGTGAGTGAAGGATAGTTGCGGCCACATTGCTGGCCGCATTTCTTATGCTGTTTCCTTCCTCTCCGGCAGCTGTGGAAATGCCAATTCTTAACAGGACTCTCATTGCATAAATTATATATATGCGCCATTGCTGTAGATGAGGAGAACCGATCATGAATAAAATATTAGACGATAACTATTATGACCTAATAATTAGTAACATCATGATTCCGTACTATGATACCGGAGATAATATAACGCATATGAATATAAGGAATTCGTTAGCCCATGTTCCCAATAATACTGTGAAACCTTGTGATTTAGGAATTTACCCTTATAATGCATTTCCTTCCATCGCTACCTTAAGTTCTACGGTGAGCCTTGAAAGATCTGGTGTCGGAACGGTTCAGAGAAATCCCCATCTGGCCCTGTTTGGGCGGGGAATTATTGTGGCAGTCTTGGATACCGGAATAGATTACCAGCATCAGGCTTTTCTGTATAATGACGGATCGACCCGGATTCTTTCCCTATGGGATCAGACCATACAGGAAGGCTCGCCGCCGGATGGATTTACATATGGTACGGAATATACCAGGGATCATATTAATGTTGCATTAAAATCGGATGATCCTTTATCCATAATACCTTCCGTGGATACCAATGGCCATGGAACCGCAATTGCAAGTATCATAGCGGGGAAAGCCAGTCCGGAGCACTCATTCAGCGGCGTTGTTCCGGAATCCGAACTGGTGATTGTAAAGCTGAAGCAGGCGAAAAACAGTTTGAAAAAGATCTTTTTTGTTCCGGAAGACATTGAATGCTACCAGGAAACGGATTTAATTATTGGGATTTCTTATGTGACTTCGGTCGCCCAGAGGCTGAACCGTCCGATTGTCATATGCATTGCAATGGGCTCGAGTCAGTCAAGCCATGACGGACGGGGGGCCACCAGCTTTATTACCAATTATCTGGTTCAACAGCCTAACATCGGGATAACGATCTCTGCTGGCAACGAAGCCAACAAGCACAGGCATTATTATAACAGTATAACTGCGGAACCATTTCAAAATGATTTTGAATTAAGGGTGGGAGAGAATGATAAGCTTTTTGCCATTGAGCTATGGCCGCTTGTTCCGGCAAGGCTGTCGATTGAAATAATCGCTCCAAATAGGGAGACCACAATGGAGGTGTACCCATCACTGGGGGAATGCAGAAGATTTCCCAGTATATTTGGCCCAAGCGTCGTATGGGTCAATAATTATATTTTTGAAGAAGAGACCGGAGACCAGCTCATATTGATGCGTTTTCAGGATCCCATTCCAGGAATCTGGACGATTCGGGTGAAAAATCTTGACAATGGGCCATTTTCTTTTCATGCATGGCTGCCATCGGCAGATCTGATCTCAGAAGAGACTTTTTTTTTATATTCTGATCCGAATACAACCATAACTTCTCCGGGAAATGCAACCAGTCCTCTTACCGTCACCGCTTACAATCAATTCAGTAACAGCATACTGCCGGAGTCAGGAAGAGGCTATACAAGGACAGGGTTTATGAAGCCAGATATCGCCGCACCGGGATACCAGCTTCCCTGTGCATTTCCGGGAAACCAGTACGGAAACATCACAGGAAGCGGAACAGCGGCAGCCCATGCGGCAGGTATTATTGCTATGGCCTTTGAATGGGCAGTTTCAAGAGGAAATTATACAAATATTACTGGAATCGATGTGAACCGTCTGCTTATTCGCGGCGCCCGGCGCCCTAGTTCAACCACCTATCCTAATATTGTATGGGGATATGGTCAGATTGATATTAATGCTCTGTTTGAACGGCTAACAAGGACTTAAGCTCTTCTTGACATGCCCGGAATCCGCATTATAATCCAAACAAAGGGGAAAGACCGAAAAAATGATCTTTCCCCATGGAAACCTCTTGCACAGTATTTTCTGCATAGTCAAATGCTTTCAAATTACAGTTTTTATAACGGTTCATAAACCTCTGTCAGTTCTGTTATATTATTGCCGCTTTTATCAGTGTGGACAATTAACTTTGCAATTGTCGGTTTTTTGAAGTAACTACCACCTTGATTCAAGTAACTGATGAGCTTTTTACCGTTTGTGCCTGTGCTGCTTTCATAATCAATGTAACTAACCAAAACGTCAGCGGGGAGTATCAATTTCGTGTTACTGACCACGTCATATGTTGTCTCGCCGCTATTTTCAACCATATTACCTTTAGGAGCAAGAACTTCGATATACAAAGAGCAACTATCTCCGATTTCAAAATTTACAATTCTTATAACACTCCCGTCCACAATATTCGGTTCCGTTACCATGACAGGTATGGTACCTAAGCCTGTATTATCGGAGGCGCTCCCTGAGAACATCTTTTCAATTGAAAGGTTCCAGTTGTTCTGAAAATCTTGCCAACCAAGCCCGATAGATTCAAGATATTCGGATATATTCTCCTTGCTGTACGTCGCCCGTGAAGTGTATTTCTCCTTGTCGAGTACGCCGTCACCCGGTGTTTCACGAAAAGCAATATTCACTTCCTCAAGATTATCAATCATTACGAATAATAGTGCGGAGTTCTTAGGCGTAACCGTTATATTCCATATAGCGGACGTTTCTGCATCGTTAGGTTCATAGTAAATAGTGAGTGTATTGGGAGCACGGCCAGTTCCGTAATCGTCACCAATTGAAAAAAACTGTTGTGTATACTCTCTGTCAATTCTTGGCAGCTCGCCTATGATCTTTCCGACCGCGCTGTTATTACCCACATAAGGTGTCCGCATTGCGGAAAGTGCATAGATATCGTCCATATTTATACTCATATCAGGGCTTGACAAAACAATCGCGTAAACGGTATTTATCTGCGCCGGATAGGACTCCGCGATTTCACCGTTATAATAGACAATAACTCTATCACCGACATTAAAATGGGTCATGCTATCTTTTAATTTCACATTGAGAGAAACACTCATCAAGTCGCTGCTCCTGCGCACCTCCTCGCCCTCATCGACGATCACAAGGATGGTATTATCGTACACTTCGGCTACCGTTCCGGCAAAGTGTGGCTCTTTCGCGATATTGTGCATAGACATTGGTATTATCAGATCTAAAATGCTTCCATCTGTAGTGCGATTCACCGCGAACCCAGCGCTCATCACCGTTACAAGCACAATGGCAAGCGTAATAATCACCCTCGACGGCTTTTTGAAATTCAGCACGTTCTTTATCCTTTCTTTCATACCACCCTCTCCAAACGCAAGGGGACTTCCGTTCAAGATTTTACGCCCCGACGCCACACGGACGAGTGACAACGAATATGCGCTTTTAATCTCCCCGCCAAGTTTGCGTATCACGCATTCATCGCAGGACATTTCCATATCCGCACCCATCAGAACAAACGCAGCCCACACCAGCGGATTGAACCAATGCAGGCAGAGCACAAGATACGCGAACATTTTAACCGCGTGGTCGTGACGCCTGATGTGCGTCTGCTCATGAAGGACGATAAAGCAATGTTCCTCGTCGGTCAGTCCTGCCGGAATGTAAATCTTCGGTTTGAAAATTCCGATTACAAGCGGTGTTTTAAGGTTGTGGGCTTCATAAAGATTTCCTTCGATAAGCACCGCGCAGCAAAGTCTGCGTTTTAACACAACGATTGATACAAAACTGTAAATAAGCATAAGGGCAATGCCGAAAAGCCAAATGCAAGTACCGATAAAAATCCATATCTGCAATGGGTTTATGCTTGTGACGGGTGTGGCGGCAGGTAACGCGGCACTTACGGCTTTGTCGACAACGGTTATCCCGCTGTCAATGCGCGGAACAGCTTGCACTGCGATGTCCTGTGGGATAGGTGTGGAGTTGAATGGGAGCAAACTGAATGCGCCCTCCAAAGTAAACGGGAACACGAGCCGAAACCCAGCCACTGCCCACAGCGCATAGGAGATTATCTTCGGAGCTCTTTTAAGCGGTATCCGCGCTAAGATTATTGCGGCAATAACAAAACTTGCCGTCAGGCTCATATTGAGGACTGACAGAAAAATCCTTTCCATATCTTAGTCCCCCTTGTGTTCGTTAATTAGGCGCACAAGTTCCTCCGCCTGCTTGTTGGATAACCTTTTTCCGCCAATGAACGAAGTTAGAAAACGTGGCAGACTACCGCCGAACGTATCCTCGATATAGCAGCGGCTCTGACCCGCATAAAACTCATCACGGCTTATCGCCGACGTAACGACTGCGCCCTCGTTTTTGAAAATCCCCCTGTCGCACAACCGCTTCAGGATGGTGTATGTGGTAGATTTTTTCCACTTCATAACTTCCTCTGACAGCCGGACCAGCTCTGTTGAATTAATCGGCTCATTTTCCCAAATCAAATCGGCGAATTTCGATTCCGTTTCTGCCAATCTATAATCAATCATATGACAATCCTCCTATTGATCTACTATTAGTAAACCTTAGCTGAAGTTTACTTCAAGTAGACCTGATTGTCAAGAGCTATTTGTGCTACTAGAAAATTAGACATTTACCTTTGATGAAATGGAGAATCTATGGTTCGCCAAGATCAGTTATGAGATTTGCATTTCTGTATTGAGAGAATTAAGAAATATATAAAATAATAAGGGGAGAATATAATTCTAATATTGATGTAATTTCAAGTATTTTCAATATAAAAAAGAAAGAGCTTAAAAATCCTAAAAATCCTATATAGAATAGGGAATTTAAAGCTTAACAAAAGCAGGGGAAGAGGGATATATACTCCACAAAACGTTATAAATAAAGGAGGAAAAGACACTTCATCCGTACATGTATTCAATTTTGTAGTCAAAATATTTTGTATGCAAATAAATTTATATACAAGTGCATTTAAATATCAATATTGATTAAATATATTTATATATGAATTTAATTACCATGATTATCCAGTGAATAGATTTGGTAATATGTGGTATAATTTATATATTAATATTTATAGGTAAAGGAGAGGATCTTATGCCCCGTGGAGTACGCAAATCACCACTTGTAAAACTTAGAGATGAGCTAAAAGATACACAAGATTCAATAGAACAATACAAAGCTGCAATCAAAACACTTCAGGAAAAAGAGAAGCAAATACAAGAAGAAATTAAGTTAGAAGAATTTAAAGAAGTATCAACAATATTAGAAGAACAAAACATGTCCTTGTCGGAATTAAAGGAATTACTTATATCTAAAGCAGAAATTGAACAGGGTAGCTGAATTTTGTACCGAGAGTCTTCGTAATGAAGATTTTCGGTATATTTTTTATATAGAACATATGTTTGTATTTTTCTGCTGTATGTTATAATATAACATAAAAAGGTATCGCTGTCAGATTCACGAATGAATATTCATTGTTAAGTTGACCATTAAACCAGTCAGTAAAGACCATTTGCGAGTTAAGATTTTTTGAACCAACCGATACAAAAATTAGTGGATGAATCGCAGAAGAATATAAGCGAGTGAGATTTTACCGATGAATCAATCATTTTAAGAGGAATTAGTATTTAACGGAGAAAGGAAAGCAGAAGTGAGTTTCTGCGATTAAACCCTGCAGCATTAGAAAAGCATACACAAAGGTTGTACTAATTTAGATTGGCCGGATTTTCGATTCCGGCCAGAGAATTGGATTTTCAAAGATACTCTGGGTTATAAAAATAAATTGCCCAAGTTGTTAGCTCCGAGAAAGGTCTGAGAGGATAATGAGCAGGCATACCAGGAGATATTATGGGAGGCCATGTAAAAGCAACAAATGTGTAAAATGGATAATTGGGTTGAGTGGTGTTGGGCTGGAAGATTTGAAATATATTTACAAGATTGGCCGTAAAAGGTCCGTCTATTATCGGTCCTGTTATTAGAATAACCCATCTTCCAATGAAGTTATATAAATCAAGAGGATTTATTAAGCCCGATATTATATAGCCAGGAGATTCAAATAAGTTTCTATCACCCTGATAATTTATAACTATATTTTTCATAGCTATTTGATCGTTTTGGATATTAGAAAATTCATTGATTTGTATTTGAATAGGAGCTGGAATAATCAAGCTTTTATTTTCTCCGATGCCAAAATAATTAGTGTCATTCATATTGTATTACCTGTTTTTAATATAGTATATGCAATATATATTCTAAGAAAGCTTGGCTTTTTATTTTAGGGCTTACCGTAGTATAGGAAGAAAGGATATAAATGAGATTTAAAGCTGCAGTTGGTTTATATAAAAAATGTGAACAAGCTGCTTCCGACCTGACTGGAAGAACCAGGGTAAATACGGTGCAAATGGATTACATTATCTGTAGGGGAGAAAAAGCCCAAGCAACGAAAAGGTAGGTTACTCAGGCTTATACACGAGATGGGTCAATATTATAGTCCCCGTAAATATAAGAAATATCCAGAAAATTAGTATTTAAATGAATAAGAAACGGTTAATCAGGTCCTGATTAGGGGCTTATTTTTATACTCATTTGAGCAGAAAGGAATCATATATGAAAGCGGCCTGCAGGCGTCTGGTGGCAAGTGGTATTACATGCGAAGTATGGGCGGGCTTTGGTTTTCCGGGCCCGCCTGTATTTTCTAATCTTCACTTTTCATAATACTGCTCATACCATCTTGTTTTTCTTTTGTATTCTGATTTCTCTTTCTTTGCTTCCGGATTTCTGAAAAATCCACACACATTATTATTAGTAGCACAACTCCCAGTTTCTGAATTATAGTTGGGACATTGGTTTATGTCTGGCGCAAGAGAACACATTCCTGTCATGATTCCCACCACCTCCTGAATACATTATGAGAACTGACGTTCGAAAAGTTAAAGGAAATCATATCCAATTAAATAGCAAATTAAGGAGATAAAGTTGATAAAAGCACATTTACGTATCAATTTAAAGATCATCAATATATTGTGGTTCAATTTCCCTTATTTCTCCTTCCGGCTACAATTCGTCATCATTATTATACACTCCACATGCGGTGACACGAAAGTTTATACTATGTGGCGAAAATACGGGGTTTTACAACTAAATTTTAGAAACGGTTTCGGTCGAATAATTGTCTTAAAAACAAAAGTCTGATAATATCTCTTAAATTAAAATCATGAAAGCGACGGCGGTGGCGTCTGCGGCGGTCTCTATCTCTGTCTCTGTCCCTATCTCTGTCCCTATCTCTGCCATCCCTACCTCCGAAACCATCAAAAGGTATCTGCTGAGATAAACTCTCTCCCATCTCCTGTCCATAATAATCCTCGTACTCGAAATTACTAACAAAATTATCAATCAAATTGTCCCAATCCCTGAGAGACTCTTCTCCGGTCATATTGTTCGCCGCAATAGTGGATCTAACAGTTTCATTTAACATTGCATATAATTCCGGAAATTCAGAGGCGAATGCATATAATTCCATATAATAATTACTCCTTATTCATTTTTTAGCTATTTTACTTTTAATATATAATATTGAGTAAATCAATAATAGTTCACGTATTTTATTGAATTATTTATCACATAGGGGCAGCAAGAAACGAACCTCAAACAGATGGGGGAAGACCGGTAAGACTGTGGGACCCTATCGGCACTAAAAAGGTTGTAGCCGAAAAAGAAAGTATGGGATTTTAAATGTAATACCTGCTTTTTGTCTAAGATAAAAATACCTAATATCTGAGAAAAAGAATGGTTAATGTAAAGAATTGTTGTTTACGTGTAACTAAATTAGTATTTACAGAATTATAGTACATTAAAAACTAATATTGATAGTTAGAAGAGTTTATTGTATTATTAATTAAAAATAGATTTATCGTATAATTGTTATTGGGATAAGAGGAGGAATATATGCTTTGGGTAGCGATAGTTTTGATTATGCTGGCAATCATGGTGATGTACTTAGCAATACCTGGTGGCAGGCTTTGGAAGCAATATCTTACAGATGTAAAACGTTCTATGACCGAAACAAATAGTCAAAGAAGCACACAGAGTATATTTACTGAAGAGTGTGTTGCTGAACTGCCCGTTCTGCTCCGGCAGCACATCATCAATGGGGGCTATATTGGAAAGCCTTTTATGGATAACATACTGATACATTTTCATGACACTAGGTTTCGTATGTCAGCAGGCAAAAAGCCAATTAAAATTAAATTCATGCAGGTTAATTTTGTAAATAGGCCAGATCGACACGCATTTTTGACAGGAAGAATTGCGGGTATTCCATTGCACGCCAAAGACAGCGTATTGGACGGATTCGGCTCTATGATAGGTATGCTTGCCAAGCAGTTCGAGCTTTTCCACTCTACTGGGGCAGAAATGGATCAAGGTCAGTTGATAACGGCGTTGGCAGATGCAGTATATATGCCGTCCTTGTTTTTACAGGAATATGTATCGTGGACAGTCGTTGACAATTGCACGATTGAAGGTGAGATATCATGGAAGGGCGTTACTGCTAAAGGAAGATTTACTTTTGATAATAATGGCAACATAATACGTTTTGATACCAATGACCGATATATGGATAATAACGGGAAAGGCAGTTCGCTGGTACCATGGCATATAACCTATTCTGATTACAAAGAACAGAATGGTTACTTTCAGCCGGGAAGTGTTAGTGTAAGTTGGAGGCTCCCTGATGGTGACGATACATATTTTGTGAGCGACCATATTGAGGTTCTATACTCAATTAATGAAGCAATTTTATGACTTAATTATTTTACAGCGCAGCAGTAGGTTGTATTTTTTCTCAAAAGATGAAACTCTCAAATTTTAATTCAATACGGTAATCGCGAACTACTAACTATCATTATTAGTTAGTAGTTTTTTTGCAGTAATTTAGTCTGTAAAATTAGCATTGTATCAGTGAACTTTGAAAACTTAATATTGATAGTTAGTAAGTATTGTGATATTCTTTTAAAGATGATTTATAAAATGTGCAGATAAGCAGGAAATTGTGGGGTTATCTACTTGTATGGTGAATTGAGAAATAATAAAAGTAATTTAGAATACCGTTCAATTATTTTAGCTACAATAATAGGTGCGATTTTAGGATTGGTGGCAAAGCTCGTGGATGTACCTGAGATTACTTCGGTATTGCCTATATTTGATGATTTATTCGGGCGATTTGGTATATGGATTTTTGTAGCCTCTATATTGTCTATTTTTTCCAATACGCCTATAAATGCAGCAATAAAAGTATTTAGTTTTTTTGTTTCAATGCTTATTATATATTATACATATACAATATTATTTCTTGGTTTTTTTCCGAAAACACAAATAATTTTATGGAGCAGTATATCACTAATTTCACCTATGTGCGCAGCTGTTATGTGGCATGCAAAAGAAACGAAACGAATTGCTAATATCCTTGCGGCTTTACCAATCGTAGTAATGTGTACGGAATGGTATATAACAGGAAGCGAGAATACATTACTACTCGTGATATATTTATGTATGATAGTATGCCTGCTAATCTGTGTACCCCAAAAGGTGAAGCGTAGCCTGCCCATTATCGTAATTGCGGCTGTGACGACTATATTGTTGATAAAAACAGGCTGGATGGAATTAATATATGGAAGGTTATTAAATGTATAAGTTTTGATCCGATTAACTATGTTCTCGTTATGAACATATAACGAAGCCAATAAAATAAATACTTCAAAAAACCATTAACTATCAGTATTGAGTTGATGGTTTTTTTTATCCGTCCTCTGATGGAAGTAATAGAAATTTCAGATAATGACAAGAAACAGATTACGGAAGTCTTTAACCGAATTCCCGTAGTTCATGGGTTAATTGGTGATGCGAAGATCGCAAAAAGATTATTAACCAGGACACACTTAATTAGTGTAGTGCCAGCGATATGGAAATCGATAGAAAGTGGGCTTTCTGATAAACAAGTTGCAGAGTGGGTTACAGCTTTCCTTTCTGGAGGCAAGTCGGCCAGTGTTAGTAAAATATATAACGAGAATGCAGGTTCAGGATTTGCAGGAAGGAAGCAGTAAGGAAGCGTTTTAAACTGGCTTTATATCCTTTCCTATTAAAAATAACGAATCCTTCGTAAAAAAGAAAAATCAAGTGACACTAAAGCTTATAACCAATAAGAGAAAAAACCTTTATATTAAACTGCCTAAAACAAAGCAAAGGTTCTATTTTAATTTAGGAATGATAATAATGTTACATTTGGGAATAATGTGAATAATATATTATAAGGGTTAATAAGGAGGTGAATTTATGCGAGGTTATTTGTCTATTGGGATTTTTTTCATCGGGATAATCTTGGCTGCTTATATTGGATATTGGAGTTTATTCATTAAGCCTATTATGGTTTGTGTATCGGCATCAAAGGCAGGAGCGTTAACGTCCGCACTTACAATGATGACAATAATCAAATGTGCATTATCATGGTTGGTTGCTGGTGTGATTTTTGGTTTGGGGTATATTGCTGCCATGATTGTGAGTCACAAATAATCTAGTTGTTGTATTGGAGGAAGAAACGATGTTAAACGAAGATGTGCAAGCATGGGTAGATTTGGGGTTTTCAGAGGATGAGGCAATTGTAATGGCAAACGCAATGAAGGATAGGTATGGTGATGTTGAAATAACAGATGATGACTCTGAGTCATCTCATAGTGAATTGTTTTGAGAACTGATATGACAAAGAGGACATTCAATAAAGGAATGATTTTATAAAAGTAATATTTTTAGATATTGGTGGTGTATTAAATTTCAACGGATGAGATAAAAGTGGCGGAATTTATTTTGTAATTGATAACAGGATTAAACTTCTAAAGGAAATTATTATACAACAAGGGCAAAGATTGTCCTATCTTCAACCTGACAAATGGGCTGATTTGATAGAGATTATGGTCTACATAGTCAACACGTGGAAGATTTCAACATTAGGGGAAAAGCTAAAGAAATCTGAGATCATATTAATCTCAAGAACTCCGATATTGCAAAGTGGATTTGGTGAAGAGATTAAATCATGGCTAGACAGTTGGAGGGACGAGCCAGTAGAGTCATTTGTAATTATAGATGATGATGCAGATATTTAATAGATATATACCTCTAATCCCAAAGGCCATCAACATATTAGAATTTATAATGAGTAAAAATGTGGAGTACTCAACAACCGATAGATATTTGTTTACAAAAGATGGTTGTCACTTGAATACAAACCAAATTAGCGTGGCATTGAGTCATGCATGTAGACAAGCCGGCATCTAGATATTCGAAGAAGTTTATATATAAATAATCCGACTGTTTTAATGGCCGATTTTTAAAAAATGTGTTCGATTATTTTTCCAAATGAAAGCGTAAATTCAATAGGAAAAATTAATCAACATTTATTAAAATGTTTATAAATTAAAATATTAAATCAGTAAAAAAATATTGATATATTTTTGACAATGTTATATACTCTTTATATAACTAAAAGGAGGTATACATAATGAAAGGTTTTGGAATGCTCTCTATTAATAAAGCAGGTTGGATTGAAAAAGAACGTCCGAAATGTGGGGCTCTTGACGCGATTATCCGCCCAACTGTACTCGCTCCATGTTCCTCTGACAACCACCTTCTCCACGGTGGATTCGGAGACCGTAAAGATTTAATTCTTGGACATGAGGCCGTGGGTGAGATCGTTGAAGTCGGCAATTTGGTCAAGAATTTTAAAATAGGAGATATTGTTGTTGTACCTTGTACTACTCCGAATTGGCTTGCCGAGAATGTACAAGGTGAATATAATACGCATGACGAAGGGCTCATGAAAAGTTTTAAGTTCTTAGGTTCCAAAGATGGTACTTTTGCGGAATATTTTCATGTTAATCAGGCAGATGCCAATCTAGTCCTTTTACCAGAAAACGTATTACCAGAAGCTGCTTTAATGACAGTTGACATGATGTCCACTGGTTTTCATGGTGTAGAAAACGCTAATGTCAGATTCGGTGATAAGGTTGTAGTCATCGGTATAGGGCCTGTGGGACTTATGTCGGTTGCAGGAGCTAAACTACATGGTGCTGGTCAACTGATTGCAATTGGAACTCGTCCGAATTGTGTTAAAATTGCAAAGGAATACGGGGCAACAGACATTGTAAGTTACAAAGATGGTGATATCGTAAAACAGGTACTTGAATTGACCAAGGGTGGTGCTGATTCTGTTATTATTGCAGGTGGAAGTGGGGATATTCTTCGGCAGGCTGTGGAAATGACGGTTCCGGGAGGATATATTTCCAATGTTAACTTCTTTGACGCTCAGGACGTGCTCTCTATGCCCACATTTTCATGGGGTCTTGGCATGTCAAATAAAACAATTTGTGGAGGATTCTGTCCTGGCGGGGCCCTTCGGATTAGAAAAATGCTTAATATGGTTCAACATGGTAGGGTTGATACAACAAAACTTATCACACATCGATATAACGGTTTATCAAAAATTGAAGACGCTTTTTATTTAATGGATCAGAAGCCACAGGATTTAATTAAACCGATAGTTTTTATTGATTAAAAGTAAGAGCAATATAAGACTGCAATCAAAACACTTCAGGAAAAAGAGAAGCAAATACAAGATGAAATTAAATTAGAGTTTAAAGAAGTTTCAACTATATTTGAAGAGCAAAACATGTCCTTGTCGGAATTAAAGGAATTACTTATATCAAAAGCAGAAATTGAACAAGGTAGCTGAATTTACGCCGAGAATCTTCGCAATGGAGGTTTTCGGCATTTGGTTAAATAAAGAGGTAACTTCTATAAGACGAATAATGCTTGAAAAGACAGAATTTACTTCCAACTTTTCACCACTTCACAAGTGTAATTCCTGGGTCTATAATAATGAATATAAAGAATTATCCAAACAAGAATAAAAAAACAACCATACCGCATTGCGCGGTTTAATGGACAAGTATTCTAAAATTCATGCAAACCTCCAGACTGGTGTGGGATATTAATCAGTTTGGAGGTTTATTTTTTACGAAATAAGGAACGATTCCTCAAGTGAGACGTTTTCCAGTATAATAAATGCCACTAACTTCCGATAATAGGCATGGATCGAATATACTGTATATTCGTTATTTGTTCTACCATAAAGGCGTCAATGTCCTCGCGAGAGATGTTAAAACTCATCTTCACATCTCCATAACCCACTTTTACTTTGCCTACATATGGAGTATCCTTGGGTGCCATGAATCGCACCATTGTCCAATCAAGATTTGATCTTGAAACAAGTTCACCTATAGCCAACATTTCACCTTTTGCCTGTTTTAATGCAATGCCAGCCAAAATACCAGGTACAATTGTTATGAATGATTTCTTGTCATTCTCAAAAGGTACACTAGGGGTTGCCCATTCAATCAAGCGTGTGACAAGGGAACATGTGCCTAATAAAAAAGAAGCTAAGTTAATTCGAAAAAATAAAGCATTAAAATGCTGATTTAAATGAAGGATTCAAAATATGATTAGAGCATTGTCTATTACTATTTATCGTCAATTCAGAAACGGTTCAAGACACTCAACTTCTTTTGTTTTAAAAAAAAAACATTAAGAATTAATAGGTAAGGTCGACTATAATAATGTAGTATTATAAAATAGAAAGAGGTAATAAGATGAATGAAGAAACATTAGTATTTGGTAAAGGTATTAAAATCTGGAGCATTATATGCATTGTTTTAGGCGCACTTTCTTTAATTGTTAATTGTACATTAGGATTTTTTGATCTAGCTGTTATAGGCGTAGCTATCTGCGCTGCTTATATTCTATTGTTAGTTAAGAAAAGAAAGATTGCATTTTATGCCATTGTAGTTTGTACAATAATTATAATGGTTCTAAATATGGCAATACATGATGTAGGTATTATAACCTCATTAACCGGTTTCATAAATCCTATTATTACATTTTGTTTTCTATCAAAATACTGGAAACAGATGGAATAGGCTTTTAGAATAAGGTGATTATATGGCAGCAACTATCTAAAATGGTAGTTGCTTTTTTATATTTATGTGACAAGATATCTGTTATTCTGCCAATAAAGAGAACAGAGGCTTAGGGCAATATTTCTCAAAACCACTGTTCCCTTATAAAATTTTTATTCTTTTTCCTCTTCTGCAGCGATTCTGTAATTTTAGTATGCGCTTTATTTTGACCTTAGATGTCTTCTACTTTTATTTCATTATTGTTGACCAATATTGCTTGACTATTACTAATTGGGGTTAAGTTTAATGTAGAAGAATAAGTATCAATAATTTTTTGTACAGCTTTCTTGAAAGGGGGATTGTTATAGTGTGGTACAGCATAAAACTCTACAAAACCTAAAGCAGAGTAGCCTATGTTTGAAGGTTGGGTGTTAGGTGTAAAGTTTTACACATGGTCGGGGTATAATAAAGCGTATAACGAAGCTGTCAGTAATGGGTTGTTTAAGATAAAAATGGAAAGGCAATAGTGAAGAAGTTATGATGGATAATATATTAGAAAACTAATCGTGATCAGGGAGGGGTTTTTGATAGTTTGCCAAATGGTGAACTTGGAGAAAGTTTGATTGATTTTAATGGAAAAGGCTAATATTTAGCTTTGAAATAGGTGTTTGAAGCTTAAGATTGATGACGAACAGGAAGTTAGAATACTAGAGCAGTAAATGTAATGAGATCTACGCTTAAGGAGTGGCAAATATGAATCAATTACCAGAAGGATATAAGGAAATAAGAAAGGTAGATTTGACAGAAGATAAAAAAACATTTATTGTTATAAACTTCTTTTCATTTATAATTTTTATCGCTATGGCAGTTTTAGGTGCCATTATTATACCAATAAGCTTTACTGTTGATTCAAAATTTTTGTACCTATTAATCCTTGCTGTATTTTTGTATATAATCTATATCATTTTACATGAAGCGATACACGGATATTTTATGAAAAAATTTAGTGGGATAAAGGCATATTACGGCCATGCAATGTTCTGTGCATATGCAGGTAGTGATGCTTATTTCAATAAAAAGCATTACATCATAATATCACTTGCTCCTGTTGCAATTCTCGGCATTGTTTTATTTATAATTAATGCTATAGTACCACAGAGTTATTTTTGGGTGATATATTTTGTACAAATGGGGAACTTAGCGGGTGCTACCGGCGACTTTTATGTAACCTATTTAATGAGTAAGATGCCTGATGACACTTTAACTCACGACACAGGTGAGTCTATGACAATGTATTCAAGACAATCGTAATCTAAATTATTTTAAACTATCAATAAGCGTATTGATAGTTAATAAATTTGGTGGTATTCAATACCTGAAGGTAAAGATACGGCGATATTTGATACAAATTCAAACCAATAATTTAGCCTGCAAATAAAAAGTCAATAGGAAATTAATAAGATTTGCAGAAAAAGTTTTATGCAGTGTTTTTTGTATCACAAACAGACCACCGCTAAACGCTGGTCTGAAAAAGCTATGAAGCCAGAGTTATTCTGACTGGGGAAGGGAATCTAAGTATTCTTTCACCCGTCCGTAGTAGATTCGCAGAAACTTGTTGGCACCGGCAGTCATGTAGACATAGTAGGATTTCCCCTGAGAGCGTTTTTTTGACATAAACTCGTAGACTGGATCATCTGCTGGGGATGTCTTAATTAATACGTCCATGACCTGAAATAAAGTCTTGCGGAGTTGGGCAGAGCCACGTTTTGAAGTGCGGACACTTTGCTGCTCGTAAGCCCCTGACTGGTTTGCCCCTGGATCAACTCCGGCAAATGCTGTAATCGCTCCCCGGTGAGAAAAACGGGCTACATCGCCGATTTCAGCCATGAGCTGGGGACCAAGAGATGGGCCGACACCTTTCATAGCCATAACAATCGGGTATTCCGGAAGTTTGGCCGCAGTCTGGTTCATCTTGCTGCGAAGTTCTTCTACGATTTTGGAGGCAGTGTCTAGTTGGTCTATCGCCTGTTTTATGAGCATTTTGGTCATTGGATCTTTTGAAAGAACTGCTATAAGGTTTTCTGAAGCAGTGTAAATTTCTCCTGGTTTATCAGGCTGGAAGTTATAGCCTTTGCGCCTACACCATTTCTGATAATGCTCTGTAAACGCAGGGAGGGACATCTTGCGAACACAGTCTACATGCCAATAAGCAGATGCAAAATCAACCCATTTCTGGCTGCCGTCACTGCGAACAGGGCTGTCAAAAAAATCATTGGCACCAGGATAGGTCTGATCAAGTAAAGAGATTAAGTTGTTTTTGAAGGAGGTCTTCTGCTTCATGTAGAAATCAAACTGCCGATTCATGGTTTTGAGTTGAGTGCGTATTTCATCCATAAGACTATACTGTTTCAAATCGGTCCAGTTGTCAAGAGTATAACGGGCAATTTTTATAGCATCTGCTTTATCCGTCTTGACTTTACGGAGAGAGTTGTTGCCAAAATCTTTGATGAGTTTTGGATTAACAGCACTGACAAACAGTCCGGCACCGGAAAGCCAGTGAGCCATTGGCTCATAGTAGCGTCCGGTGTGCTCCATAACGATTCTGGTGTCACCGTCCAGGGACTGGATATGGGAGATAAGTTCATTAATCCCACTGGATGTATGCAGGACCTCAAAGGGACTGGAAACAATTTCACCGAAGGGGCGAAGGATGGCAATCATACTCTTACCTTTGGAAACATCAACACCGACAGCATTCATAAATATGTCACTCCTTAAAAAATGATAGTAGCAATGGATCCAGGTTTACTCATTGCCGATTCAATCTACTGTGGTGTGACACGAACGTGCTGGGAAAGCAGTTCAACCTGCATAAAACGAACGCTGCGAATGAGGAGCTGGTTGGCAGACTAAATTACGGACGTGAAGCCCAAGGAGGTGACCGCCGGACCAATTGCTCTCTACATTCTAACAGCTTAAGCAACAAGAAGGAATATGGACATGGCTGGTTTGTCATGTACCATAACCTATAAAATTATTGTAGTAGAGAGGTGGCATTATGAGAGATTTTTATGATGTAATCAAATCAAGGCAGACAATTAGAGATTTTGAAAACGCATCCATAAATGATGAGGTTATAGAAAGAATTATTTCAGCGGGAATGAAAGCGCCTACAAATGACCACATGAGAGATTGGCATTTCATTGTTATTAAGGATAAGAATACTGTAGTTAAATTAATCAATAAAATACCAGAGCAGATATCTGATGGCGAAGTCAATTCCATATTGCGAGATTGGAACTTAAATGATACTTGCCAACAAAATACCTACAAAGATGCAATTCCAAAACAGTATCAAATGTTAGCAGAGTCAGCTAGTTTGATTGTTCCATTGTTTAAACAAAAGACGGATATATTGCATCCTAAAAATCTTTCTCACTTAAATGGTTATGCGTCTATTTGGTGTTGTATTGAAAATATGTTTCTGGCAATAACTGCTGAGGGATATGCATCTGCTTTACGCATTCCTTTAGGAGATGAAGGAGACTGGGCAAGAAAAGTCTTAAATTTTCCAGAGGATTATCTTATGCCGTGTTTTATAGCTGTGGGAAAAGAGAGTGCAAATGCTTCATGCGTAAAACAAAAAGAATACTCTGTAACCGAGAGAATACATAAGAATGCCTGTAATAAATTCCATTTGGTACTTGCCAATTATGGGTAAAAAGTAAAATTATTAAAAGTGAACATGAAAAAAACTACTAACTATCAGTATTAAGCTGGTAGTTTTTTTATTTAGCAATTTAATCAAGTATGGCGCATTCTTGTGAGGAAAACAATATTATGACCACTGGAGGATATAAGAGTTTCGTACCTTATCAGGATGTTGAGAGAAATCTCATCAAAGAAGGTTTTGATGTACTTGTATTTATTCCCAGCAGTGATGAAGATGAGGGGCGAATTACATGTGGTAACGCAATATTGAGCGGCACTCTTCCTGAGTGTGAATACAAAATTGTTTAATAGAATGGTTCTTTCATTTGTGTTAGTAAAGACATAAAAAAAAGACCACTTATAAGCAGTCTTTTCTATCACTTGGTTTATGCAGGACGAACATTAACAGCCTGTGGTCCACGATTACCTTCTGTTACATCAAATGTTACAGACTGACCATCATCTAAAGACTTATAACCGTCCATAGCAAGACCTGAGAAATGAACGAAAATTTCATTACCCTGCTCGTCGCTGATAAAACCAAATCCCTTTTGTGCATTAAACCATTTTACTGTACCTTTATTCATGAAAGATACCTCCTAATTATTAATATTATATTTTCGTTAAAACTAAAAATCGCATATATATGTAAATCATCAATAGAATAATGACTTACATATATATGCGAAATCAAGACCTTATTAAAATACTGATTTAGCATAACACAATAGTTTGAATAAGTCAAGGGGAAAATAGTATGAGCAACAAAATAGTATTTATTTAATATAAAGGTGTTTTATTGGAGTGGTGGTTATTTGTCAAATAGCATGGGTAATGCGTCCAGCGTGTCCGGCATTACATAACCTTCCGGCTGATCGGCAGTGCCAGGGCCGGAAGGGGAGTCATAATGGAAGTATAAACAAGTTTTACTTATAGGCATTATTTACTATTGGTAAAATCCACTTCCAATACATCAACATTCTCTAAAAGGGCATTTGCTTGAGTTGTTGTTGAAGCAGTATCTTTTTTATCTATAGCATCTTTTAAACTGATCATATTATTTTGAAAGCTATCGATATCATTTTTATAATTTGAACTTAGCTTAGAGGACACGTTTTTCCATAGTTTATTAGTTGTTTCGTAGTTACTACTTGCTGAGGACCAGTCAGAATTTTCAGCATTAAGAAGCAACTCTCTTCCAAGATAATCTAATCTTCCTATATCTGTAGGAATGGTGGTAGCATAACTATCTGCAATATCAGGTACATATTTTGAGATCTGATTAGCTTGAACTCTTGAATCATAAGATTTTTTTGAAGAAACGGCTGTTTCAAGATTATTGATTGCAGTATTAAGTCCATCTATTGTTTTGGTAGAAATTTTTGATGATTCCATGATTGGCTTTAAGTTAGCATAATCAGTTTTTATGGTATTAACTCTGTTTTGTGCTGCGTCCCAATCATCTCCAGTTATATCATCTATAATATCCTCAGCGTTAGATTCAATGCTACTTAATTGTGTTGGTGGATTTTCAAGTGCTTTTTTTTGGCAACCTGTCAATAGAAAAATGCAAACAGATAAGAAAATTAAAAGCATTTTTTTTAGCATGATAGATACCTCTTTCCATATTTTGTTTTATTATGGTATGTAAATAAGTGATTTTTATTCAATAAGATTAGAATTTTCGTGAGGTGATTATATGCTATGGCATGAAATTGTCTGTGACGAATGCAGCACCGTTCTTGATGGCTTTTCTGGCACTGGTAATTATAATTTAAGGATAAAAAAGATTGCTAAAGATTGAGGCTGGTTTGTTAAAAAGAATGGCTATGCACTATGTCCAGATTGTAAGGATAAAAAAGCAAATTAATATTTAAAAGATTTTTTGTTCTTTGATAATTGAATATTGATAGTTGATAGCAAATGCGGTATGATAAATCATATAATTCGTACTAAGGGGGAAAGAGGAATGCTACAGATTGGAGCTTTGCTGATGTTGATTTCAGGACTGTGGGATGTATTTGGTGCTTCAAAGAGGATTGACAAGAGCAAGCTTGGGGTGGGAGAGACCGTGGAAATTGCCGCTGAGAAAATTAAGAGTAGGGGAAGGCGTTTTATATTGCTGGCAATAGTAGCATCTATAGTTAGCTTATTCATGCCGCAGATTGTATTGTTAATTCTTAATTTCGTTAATTTGTTCTAGAATTTGTTTTATAGATAAAATAGATTACCAACTATCAACCAGGTAGTTGGTTTTTTGTTGCCATAAATCAGTTAAACTGAGATTTGACGTGATAATAAATTCAAAATTTGAAAGGAGAAACATTATGATATGGGATATTTGCAAGACGCCGGGGATCGTTAAAGTCATTCCAGCAATTTTATTGCACAAAGAGAAGAAACTGTTGGAATTTGGTTGAAATGGTCATTCGTAATTAAGTTAAAGTAAGTTAAAAGGTTGTTTTCATTAATGAAAGACATCATTTCGATGGGTGAAGGCCGGTAAGACCGTGGGACCCTACCGGCACTAAAAAGGTTGTAACCGAAAAAGCAAGTAAGGGATTTTAAATGTAATACCTGCTTTTTCTCTAAGATAATAATACCTAATATCTGAGCAAAAGAATGGTTAATGTAATGAATTGTTGTTTACGTGTAACTAAATTAGTATTTCCCAGAGTACTATCCATAAAAGAGAGTAGCCGACAAAACCTGAGGAAGATTTTATCGGCTGAAGTATGAACATGAAATATCCGTTCTTAAATAGGATATCATACTTTACTGAAATAAAGCTGAAAAAATAAAAGAATTGAAAAGCAGTATTTGACAGTTGTTAGATCTCGTCGTAACAGAAAGCTAGAAAGGAAACGAGTTATCAAACTCGACCTTACAGATTCGGATAGTGTAATAGTAAACTAGATGCGGGTGAGGTTCCCACTGATGAAATAAGGACTTTACTAGGTCATACAGATGCTCAGACATCATTGGATATATTTTTAATCCGCTTCCAAAGGACGAAACATTAAATATGATTCAAAATTCATTCTAAAATATAGGTGTAGTCAAGTGTATTCAACGGATAAAAAAGGAAAAACCCCAAACTCCTTATAGATACAAAGGAATTTAGGGCATACTAAAAGCAGGGGAAGAGGGGCTCGAACCCCCATTTACGGTTTTGGAGACCGTTGCTCTACCATTGAACTATTCCCCTATGGGTCGGCGTTATATCTCTGCCTGAGCACTTAGAGAGTATAGCATAGAAGTTTTTAAATTGCAACAGTTTTTAGTAAAAAATAAAAAATTAATTCTGCTGTTATTGAATCCCTATTTGTGGTAAAATATTATAGAAAAGGAAGTTCATGGTAAAAGTCATATTTCATGGGCTTGGTTTGGCGTTTTATATGAAAATCATTAGATAAAACCGTGAAATTGAATTAGAATGAAAAGTATCATTGATAATCATTCCCAAAATAAAACTTGTCTCATCAAAAATATGCTTATCTACAAAGCTTTCCCTCAGATATAATTACAGGATATGCACAAAAAAGGGCCATATAATCGTATATGAAACATAATTTGACAAATCATGTCAAACATGATATATATATTCTATAACTTTTTCTTTACCATAAAAAGGAGTTGTGATTATGAAACAGTTAAAGATTATGTTGCCGAATGTTGCCGAGGCGAAGAATTTTGTTGCTGCTGCTGCTAAATGTGATTTTGACATAGACGTGTATTACAATAGAGTAACCATTGACGCAAAGTCTATATTAGGAGTATTGAGTTTAGATTTGACACAGGTTTTGACCGTTGAGTTTAACGGGGAAGATGCAGAGTTTGAGGCATTTCTGGCAGCGAAAGCTCCAGGTAAATGTTCAGCAGCATAAACAGATGCAACGGAAAGAGGGAATTGTATGCCGTACGGCCTGCAGTTCCCTTTTTTTAACCTCATTAAGTGGCGAAGCGGATTACGAATATCCGATAGCCTTCATAGGAAAAAGCTCCGCTGTGGATGCACACTCTTTGTATTTAACTAAAAAAGAAAAGAACGGACAAGAAAAGAAAGGAGGGGACGCCGGAGTGGAGGAGATAAAGAAAAAAGTCCTGAAAATTTCTGTCAGGAATTTAGTTGAGCTTGTTCTGCGCTCCGGCGACCTGGATAACCGGCGGACTGGCGGGGCTGAAAAGACCGCCATGCAGGAAGGGAGCCGGATACACAGGAAGATCCAGCGCCGCATGGGAGCGGACTACCGGGCGGAAGTGGTGTTAAAGCATGAGGTAGAAGTGGATCAGTTTCAAATTCTGGTGGAGGGGCGGGCCGATGGCATCATTGATATACCGGAAGGGGTGACCATTGATGAGATCAAAGGCATGTATATGGATTTGTCCTATTTATCAGAGCCTATTGAAGTACATTTAGCCCAGGCCATGTGCTATGGGTATTTTTACTGTTATGACCACGGGCTGAATGGGGCTGTCATGCAGATGACCTACTGCAACATTGAAACAGAGGAGATACGGCGTTTTAAAGTGGAAAAATCCTTTGAGGAGCTGGAAAGCTGGTTTCAGGGCCTGATTCACGAGTACATTAAATGGGCAAGATATTTATATAACCATGGAATAAGAAGAGATGAATCCATAAAGGAGCTTTCCTTTCCCTATCCCTACCGGAAGGGGCAGAGGGAGCTTGTGGTGGCCGTATACCGGAGTATTGCAAGAAAGAAGAACCTTTTTATTCAGGCTCCTACGGGAATCGGTAAGACCCTTTCCACCGTTTATCCGGCCATAAAGGCCATTGGGGAAGGGCTTGGAGATAAATTGTTTTATCTGACCGCAAAAACCATAACCAGAGGTGTGGCGGAAGAAGCTTTTGATATCTTGCGGGAGCATGGGCTTTATTTAAACTCAGTGACTATTACGGCAAAGGAAAAACTGTGCTTCCTTGAAAAACCGGAATGCAACCCGGATGCCTGTCCTTATGCCAAGGGCCATTTTGACCGGGTAGGAGATGCAGTTTATGATATTATCCACAAAGAGGCCGGAATCACCAGGGAAACAGTACTTCGCTATGCAGAGGAATACAAGGTATGCCCATTTGAATTCTGCCTGGATATCAGCAACTGGGTGGATTCCATTATCTGTGATTATAATTACGTATTCGACCCTAATGTCCGTTTGAAACGGTATTTTTCCGAAGGCCTCACAGGAGATTACCTGTTTTTGGCAGACGAGGCTCATAACCTTGTTCCAAGAGCCAGGGAAATGTACAGCGCAACGGTCTATAAGGAGGACTTTCTTCTTATTAAAAAGATTTTGAAATCCATGAGCCCAAAGCTTGTCCGGATGCTGGAGCGGTGCAACAAAGAGCTTCTGGAAATGAAACGGGAATGCGAGGAGTTTCAGATCCTGGAAGACATCCGGTTTTTTATGACCGGTGTCATGACCCTTTTCGGGGAAATGGAGAAATTTATGGAAACCGGTGAGGAATTTAAAGACCGGGACCTGGTTCTTGATTTTTATTTTAAACTGCGGGATCTTTTAAATATCTATGACTGTCTGGATGAGAATTACCGGATCT
This sequence comes from Lacrimispora sphenoides JCM 1415, assembly GCF_900105615.1. NCBI lineage: Bacteria > Bacillati > Bacillota > Clostridia > Lachnospirales > Lachnospiraceae > Lacrimispora > Lacrimispora sphenoides. Next base: position 743,339 of record NZ_LT630003.1, read on the forward strand.
ATACAGAGCTTTTGTCTGACGGACGTTTTATGCTCAGGCTGTTTTGCGTAAATCCGGCGAAAAACTTAAAAGAATGTCTGGACAAGGGAAACAGTACCGTGTTCTTTTCTGCCACATTGCTCCCGGTGCGGTATTATAAGGAGCTTCTAAGCGGTGACCAGGAAGAATATGCAGTGTATGCCCAGTCTCCCTTTGATCAAGAGAAACGTTTACTCCTTGTTGCTTCTGATGTCAGCAGCCGCTATACCAGAAGAAACCGCCGGGAATACCAGAAGGTAGTGGATTATATGCGAAGAATCGTGTCAGCCCGAAAAGGAAACTATATGGTGTTTTTGCCGTCATACCAGTATTTAAAGGCAGTAGAGGCGATTCTTGAGGAAACAGAAGGACTGGAACAGGAGTTTGCTTATATGTCCCAGGCATCTCACATGAGCGAACAGGAGAGGGAGGAGTTTTTAAAGGAATTTTCAGAGGACCGAAAGGATTCTTTTGTGGCCCTTTGCGTTATGGGCGGCGTATTTTCGGAAGGAATTGATTTAAAGGAAGGGCGTCTGATCGGAGCCATCATCGTTGGCACCGGACTTCCCATGGTCTGTACGGAGCAGGAGATCTTAAAGGGGTATTTCGATTCCAGGGAGCAGAACGGATTTGATTATGCTTACCAGTATCCGGGGATGAATAAGGTCATGCAGGCAGCAGGAAGGGTAATCCGTACCGTCCGGGATGAGGGAGTCATCGCATTGCTTGATGAGCGTTTTATAAAGCCAGACTATCAGGCCCTGTTTCCAAGGGAATGGGACGGGTATTATGAAGTGAAGCTAAAAAATGTGGATGAAGTGGTCCAGAACTTTTGGGCCGGGCGAAAGTAAAAGCTGCCGCCCAAAGAGGGCGGCAGCAGAAATCCAGTCATTACTGGTTAAAGCATATCCATAAACTGTTTGGAAGCTTGGGAAACGGGCAAGTTTTCATTGTAAGCTACGACCATCTGACGGGTAGGAAGCTTTTCCGAAAGCTTTACCTGGAATAAGTCCCTGTCATTCTCAGGAATGCAGAAGTCCGGAACAAATGCGATTCCCAGGCCGATGCGGGCTAAGTCGATTAAAAGATCGTTGCTGCTCAGTTCGATCTCAGGGACCAGATCAAGCTGCTCCTTTTGGAACATGTGATGAAGGAACTCACTGGTCGTACTTTTTCTCTCCAGCATCAGAATCGGATAGGTCTGGAGAGTCCCAAGGCTTACGGTCTGTCCCTTCAAAGGGAAATATTCCTGATTGGCGACAAATACATCGGCGAATTCGTTGATGACCCGGGTATTCTGGGAGCTTAAAAGCCCTGAGTTGGGATAATTGGTAATGATAAAATCCACCTGCCCGCTTTCCAGAAGATGAGCGCATTCAATGGATGTCTGGTTGGTGACCTTGATGTGTACATTGGGGTAGGTTTTATGAAATTTATTTAAATATGGAACAAGGTAGTAGCGGCATATGGTGTCGCTGGCACCGATCCGCAGCTGGCCGCCGTTTAAGGTATTGGCCTCCAACAGCTGGTTTTCTCCCTTTTGAATCAGATTAATGGCTGGTTCTATGTGCTTTAGGAGGATGTCTCCTTCCGGAGTAAGCTGCACCTTTTTCGTGCTCCGTACGAAAAGGGTCTGGTTCAGCTTTTTCTCCAGCACCTTGATGGACTGGCTGACTGCCGACTGGGAGATGAAAAGCTGTTTGGATGCCTCCGAGAAGCTTAAGGTGGTGGCAACGTGGTAAAAGACTTTATAAAGTTCATAATTAATATCCATTATTAGTCCTCCTTATAAACATATGGATATTCTATCATGGATCTGATTGGTTTGTAAAGGCGTTTGACAAATTTCCTGGGGTGCGGTATAGTACGGGCACAGGAGCCAGGATATGAAAAAGAGAAGGAGCGGTATAAGAGTATGCATGATGATTTTTATCAGATGTATCTGGAAGAAATGGGACATATCCCTCCCTGTACCAGGGGAGAGCAGGAAGACCTTTTAAAGGAAGCAGTACTGGGCAGGAAAGAAGCGAAAAAAAGGCTTGTAGAAGGAAACTTACGGGCTGCCCTGGAATATGCCAGGGAATATGACGGCAGGGGCGTTCTTATGACAGATCTGGTCCAGGAAGCCAATATGGCTCTCATGATGGCTGTGGAGGAGTATGTTAATTCAGAAGACAGACCGGAATTTGACAGCTTTAAAAACCAGAGAATCAAGGAAGCCCTTGATGCAGCTGTGGAGGAACAGCAGTCTGCAAAGCAGACTGGAGAAGAGCTGGCCGCCCGGGTGAATGTGCTTCAGCAGATATCCCAGCTTCTTACAGGGGAACTGGGACGGGAAGCAACGGTAGAAGAGCTGGCAGACAAGATGAAGATGACCGTGGAAGAAATAAAGGGAATTATGAAGATTGCAATGGATGCCATGAGCATGAATGCGGAAACCTTGGATTTAGAAGCCCTGGCAGAAGTAGAGGGCATCGAGATCACTGGGGATGAAGAGGCTGATGATTACGATTACGAAGAATAAGAGACTGGGAGAGATGAGATGAAGATATATCTGATACGCCACGGACAAACGGACTGGAACATCCAGGGTAAAATCCAGGGGAGCCACGATATTCCTCTTAATGAAACGGGCCGAAGGCAGGCGGAGCTGCTGGCAAAGGGCATGGATTCACGCCCGGTTTTAAGGATCTTTTCCAGTACCTTAACCCGTGCCATGGAAACAGCCGAAAAAATCAGAAGCAGGCAAAAGGTGGAAATATGTTCCATGCCCCAGCTTATTGAAGTGGAATTTGGCAAATGGGAAGGCATGACGTGGGATGAGATCATGGAAGCGTATCCAGAGGAATACAAACGGTGGGCTTTATGTCCTGATGAAGCATCTCCTCCAGGCGGAGAAAACCAGGACCAGGTTTTAAACCGCTGTGTGTGGGCGGTGAAGGAAATATTAAGAATCACCGGCGGCAGAGAGGATGTTGCTATTGTATCCCACGGCGCCACCATCGCGTATCTTGTCTCCTATATGATGCAAAATCATCCGGAGGTGGAAAGCATTATTGTAGAAAATGCAAGCATTACAACGGTTAATTACAGTCCGCTGACGGAAGATTTCATGCTGTTGGAGATGAACGATACTTCCCACATGGAGGAATAAAAAAAGCCCCTTTTTAAGAGGGGAAGAATAGAAGAAGCAAGGAAGCCTTTTGGCCTCCTTGCTTCTCTTGAACCAGTACTTAATCAAATAGTGTTTCTGTGAGGATTTTCACCATGGAAGGGGTGGTGCGGATATAAAGCATATCCCTTCCAGCACAGCGCAGGGAGGTCTGCATAAGTACCTCCATTGGAGCGGAATCGTCAAAGATGCTGACCATGTTGGCACATGATTCCACAATGGAGTTAAGCTGCCCGGCCTTTTCAATGAACTTTTCAATGTGTTCTTCTTGAAGCTGCAGGCATACCTCCAGATAGGGACTTTGTTCCTCTTTCTTTAAGCGGGCGTTTTCAAATGAATATTTTTGGGATAAGTCCTTTAATTGCTGATGAAGATCCATAAATCTAGCACTCCTTTATTAAAAAAAATCTTTTATTACTATAGTTCAAATTTTTTAAATTTTCAAGTATTTTTATAAAAAATGTCGAATTTTGTCAAATTGTGTCGAAGAGGAAGGGGACCAGATGAAACATAAGGCTGGCTAATGATTTTCTTCTGCCGATGGCATTAATTATATTAACTATACTGATTAATAACATAAGATATATTAATTTCTCTAATCTATATAACTTGTGGTATGATTAATACACGAGAATAACAGGGAAATTCCTGTCCTGATAAACCATGGGGAGTTTTTGCAAGGAGGAAAATATGAGTGTAAGAAGAGTGTATGTTGAGAAAAAAACAGCCTATGCCGTTAAGGCGATGGAATTAAGAGAAGAAATCGCAGGCTATCTTGGTATCAATACGGTGACCGGTGTGAGGGTGCTGATCCGCTATGATGTGGAGGCCCTGTCCGACGAAGTTTATGGATTGGCTCTTACCGCTGTATTTTCAGAGCCTCCCGTGGATGAGGTTTATGAAGAGGCTTTCCCAAAAGAGGAAGGGGATGTGTTTTTTACCGTAGAGTACTTACCGGGCCAGTTTGACCAGCGGGCTGATTCCGCAGAGCAGTGCGTCAAGCTGTTAAAAGAAGATGAAGAGCCTGTGATCCGGTCCGCAACCACCTATGTGATTTCCGGCGTACTTACAGATGCCCAGATTGCCGACATCAAATCCTACTGCATCAACCCTGTGGATTCCAGAGAAGCAGAGGAAAGAAAGCCGGAGACGCTTGCCGCAATGTTTGATACTCCTTTGGATGTGATTATGTTTGATGGTTTTACGGATCTTGCAGAAGATGCATTAATGGAACTATATGAGTCCTTAAATCTGGCAATGACCTTTAACGATTTTCTTCATATCCGGAATTACTATAAAGAGGAAGAACAAAGAGACCCGTCAATGACAGAGATAAGGGTCCTTGATACCTATTGGTCGGATCACTGCCGCCACACTACCTTCCAGACGGAATTAAGGGATGTGACATTTCGCTCGGGAGATTACCGCAAACCCATTGAGGATACCTACAGGCAGTACCTGGCAGACCGGGAGGTAGTCTTAAAGGGAAAAGACGGTAAGTTTGTGTGCCTTATGGATCTGGCTCTCCTGGCGATGAAGAAGCTTCGCATGGAGGGAAAAGTGGAGGATTTGGAAGTATCCGATGAGATCAACGCCTGCAGCATCGTGGTCCCGGTCCTGATTGACGGTGTAGAAGAGGAATGGCTGGTGAATTTCAAAAATGAAACCCACAATCATCCTACGGAGATCGAGCCCTTTGGCGGTGCGGCTACCTGCCTTGGAGGAGCGATCCGTGACCCCCTTTCCGGCCGCACTTACGTATATCAGGCTATGCGGGTAACAGGAGCAGCTGACCCTACAAAGCCATTGAGCGAAACATTAAAGGGAAAACTTCCTCAGAGAAAGATCGTGACAGGAGCTGCAGACGGCTACAGCTCCTACGGAAACCAGATCGGACTGGCAACCGGATATGTAAAGGAGATTTACCATCCGGATTATGTGGCAAAGAGAATGGAAATAGGCGCCGTCATAGGTGCTGCCCCAAGAAAAAATGTCATCCGGGAGACTTCAGATCCGGGAGATTTGATCATTCTCCTTGGGGGCCGTACCGGACGGGATGGCTGCGGCGGAGCCACCGGCTCCTCCAAGGTCCATACGGAAGCCTCCATTGAGACTTGCGGAGCAGAGGTCCAGAAGGGGAATGCGCCAACAGAACGAAAGATACAGCGTTTGTTCCGAAGAGAAGAAGTGAGCAGGCTCATTAAGAAATGCAATGATTTTGGTGCGGGAGGTGTGTCGGTTGCCATAGGAGAACTGGCAGACGGCCTGCTGATCGATTTAGATAAGGTTCCGAAGAAATACGCAGGACTGGATGGTACGGAGATTGCCATCTCTGAGTCTCAGGAACGCATGGCGGTTGTGGTTGATCCAAAAGATGCAGACCGGTTCCTGGCCTATGCGGCAGAGGAAAACTTAGAGGCAGTAGTAGTGGCAGAGGTAAGGTCAGAGCCAAGGCTTGTGATGAATTGGAGAGGAAAGACCATTGTAGACATCAGCCGGGCTTTCCTGGATACCAACGGAGCCCATCAGGAAGCCTCGGTTGTTGTGGAAGTCCCTGACAGAGAACCAGGCGCATTTATGAGACAGGAAACCGCAGATGTCAGGGAAGCCTGGCTGAAGCTGCTTTCTGACTTAAATGTCTGCTCTCAGAAAGGTCTTGTGGAAATGTTTGACGGTTCCATAGGGGCGGGAAGCGTGTTCATGCCCTATGGAGGCAGGTACCAGCTGACAGAGACTCAGACCATGGTGGCAAAGCTTCCGGTGCTTCATGGAAAGACGGATACCGTAACCATGATGAGCTGCGGCTTTGATCCTTATCTGTCAAGCTGGAGCCCCTATCACGGTGCAGTATATGCAGTATTGTCCTCTGTTGCCAAAATCGTGGCATCAGGCGGCGATTACAGAAAAATCCGCTTTACCTTCCAGGAATATTTCCGCAGGATGACTGATGATCCGGCGCGTTGGAGCCAGCCCTTTTCCGCCCTCCTTGGGGCATATAGCGCCCAGATTGGATTTGGGCTTCCTTCCATCGGAGGAAAAGACAGCATGTCAGGCACCTTTCGTGACATTGATGTACCGCCCACCCTTGTTTCCTTTGCTGTGGATGTTGCAGAAGGGAAACATGTCATTACGCCGGAATTTAAGAAGGCGGGAAGCAGGATCGTGGTATTCCGGATTAAAAAGGATTCCTATGATCTTCCGGTATACAGCCAGGTCATGAAAGGCTATGAAGCGTTGTTTGAAGATATCTGCGCAGGGCGAATCTTATCTGCCTATGCCGTAGAGAGCCATGGGATCTGTGAGGCGGTCAGCAAGATGGCCTTTGGAAACCGGATGGGCGTAAGGATCAGTGATAACGTAGAAACAGGTGAATTCTTTAAGGCCGGCTGGGGAGATGTGATATGTGAAGTTCCGGAAGGAAGGCTTGAGGAGCTGACTGTCTCCCATACTGTCATCGGTGAAGTCACTGATGGGGGTGTGTTTGAATACGGCGGCACAGCCATTGCCATAGATGAGGCGCTGAACGCATGGACTAAACCACTGGAAGATGTGTTCCCAACGGAATCAGGGGCAGAAAAGACTCCTGTTTCAGAGCGGCTTTATGATACCAAGGATATTTATGTCTGCAGGAATAAGGTAGCAAAGCCTAATGTATTTATTCCGGTGTTTCCTGGTACAAACTGTGAATACGACAGTGAGAGGGCCTTTAAAAGAGCAGGGGCCAATGTGGTGACAAAGGTGTTTCGGAATTTAACGGCCCAGGATATCAGGGAATCGGTGGAAGTCTACCGCAGGGAAATATCCAAAGCCCAGATCGTCATGTTTCCCGGAGGATTTTCCGCAGGCGACGAACCGGATGGCTCTGCCAAGTTCTTTGCCAACCTATTCCGGAATCAGGTGATCAAGGAGGAAATCGGGAAGCTGTTAAATGAAAGGGATGGCCTGATGTTAGGAATCTGCAATGGCTTCCAGGCTTTAATAAAGCTAGGGCTTGTGCCGGAAGGTATGATCACAGAGCAAAGGGAAGATTCCCCTACGCTGGCGATGAATACCATTGGCCGCCATGTATCCAAGATGGTTTATACAAAGGTGGTGACGAATAAATCACCGTGGCTTTCAGGGGCAGAATTAGGAGGCGTTTACTGCAATCCGGCTTCTCATGGAGAAGGACGGTTCGTTGCAGGGGAGGAATGGATCAAGCGGCTGTTTGGCAATGGACAGGTGGCTACTCAATATGTGGATGACAAGGGATGCCCTACCATGGATGAGTGCTGGAATCCTAACGGATCTTTCATGGCAGTTGAGGGCATTACAAGCCCTGACGGGCGGATCCTGGGCAAGATGGCTCATTCCGAACGACGCGGCGAATCGGTAGCCATGAACATTTACGGTGAGCAGGATATGAAGATTTTTGAATCCGGTGTGAAATATTTCCAGTGAGCTTAGGCAGTTCCCTGTATGTAGAAATCATTCATAAAAATAAAGCAATACAAAGCAAAAAGCGTTTCTTCTGCGGATGGTATCCGGGGAAGAAACGTTTTTTGTTTTTAACCGGTTAAAATCGTAACGTTTTTTAACGGCCGAAAGGTGTATTCTCACTTGACAATCCATAAATTTAAGCCTATGATTCATCAGGTGTATTTTTATATGGTATTGAGATTATTGGCAATACTTAAATTTAGGAAAGAGGATTATGTATCAGAGAGGACATATGGATATGCATTCAAAGAGAAAGATAAAAAATATATTGTTGGGAAATACATTGAAAAGCAATGATCTGGAAGGAGAAAAGATGGGGATCCTTTGGGGAGTTCCCATTATGTCAAGTGATGCGGTTTCCTCAGTGGCGTATGCAATTGAAGAAATGCTGCTGGTTCTGGCTCCGGTTCTGGGACTGTCGGCGGTTCATTACCTTGGGTATATTACATTACCGATCATACTGCTGTTTTTAGTTTTAGCTTTTTCCTATTCGCAGATTATTGCAAACTACCCTAACGGCGGAGGCGCCTATATCGTATCTTCTGAAAATATTGGACGAGGCTCATCAATGGTAGCAGCCTCAGCCCTGATTATTGATTATGTAATGACGGTAGCAGTCAGCCTTTCTGCCGCAACGGCAGCTCTTATTTCCGCTTTTCCGGAATTTGCAGATTACCGCTTGTTGTTTGCCCTGCTTTTTCTATGTACCATTACACTCCTTAATTTAAGGGGAATGAAGGAGTCTTCCAAGCTTTTCGGAGCTCCTACTTATGTGTTTATCATTATTATGCTGGTACTTATTACAACAGGATTTGTAAGACTGATAACGGGGAATTTACCGCCGGTCCATTATTCTGAAACGATTCAGCCTGTTGCAGGCGGAGCTGGGACGATCTCACTGTTCCTGCTGCTCAGGGCCTTTTCTTCCGGATGTTCGGCCCTCACTGGAGTGGAAGCAGTGAGCAATGCGGTTCCAAGCTTTCGTGAACCGTCACAGCGGAACGCCAAACGTGTACTTTTTATTCTGGTAGGGATCATTATCACTATTCTCGGAGGTTCGGTGCTGCTGGTTACCTCTTTAAATATCATTCCTTTAGAGGGAAAGACGGTGATCTCCCAGCTTGGCATGGCAGTGTTTGGACCAGGGCCAATGTTTTATATTCTACAGTTTGCAACCTCCCTTATATTGTTACTGGCTGCAAATACTGCATATAACGGTCTGCCTACGCTGCTGGCGATTCTGGCGGAGGATGGATTTGTGCCCCGCCAGTTCATGCACCGCGGGACCAGGCTCAGCTTTTCCAATGGAATTATGTTCATCTTCTTTGCAGTAGCATTTTTGCTGATTGTATTTAAGGCAGAAACCCATTATCTGATCCCCTTTTATGCTATCGGAGTTTTCTTGTCATTTACCTTGTCCCAGTATGGAATGCTGGCCAGATGGATCCGGGTGAAAGGAAATGGCTATTGGTATAAAATGTGTATAAACGGCCTTGGTGCAATTATGACGGCTACGGGAACAGTCATTGTATTTGTGACTAAATTTTCACAAGGTGCCTGGGCGCTTGCCATTCTCATACCGGTTCTTGTTTACATTATGCACCGTATTGAAACTCACTATCAGTTTGTCGGCCGGCAGCTGGTAGTAAACGACTTTATGTCCCATTATCACAAAAGCACCAGTCATGACACCAATCTTTGCATTGTCCTGACTGGAGGAATTAACCGGTCCGTGCTGAAAGCGTTAAATTATGCAAATTTAATCACGGCCAATGTGGTTGCTCTGCACATAGCTACAGATGAGAAACAAAGCCAGCAGCTTCAGAAAAAATGGAAGGAAACAGGAATTGATATACCTCTTGAGGTCATCATGTCACCTTACCGGGAGCTTATTGAACCGGTGGAAGAGTATATCAGCAAAAAAGAAGCCGATCTGCTTCCGGGGGAAATGATCACAGTGGTTATGTCCCGTTTTATGGAAGAGAGCTGGTTTGCCAATATTCTTCATAACCAGACCACTTATTTTATAATGCAGAGGCTGAGAAAGCACAGAAATGTTTCTATGGTTCTGGTCCCATATATTTACAGTACGGCATTTAAGCCTGCTCCAAAACAGATAGACGAAAATACGGAAAAAGACAGAGCATAAAGAACATGCAGTTAAGCCTTTATGCCTGAATCGGCAGATACACTTCAATGTAATTGATAGGTGTATCTGCCATTTTTTCCTGATTTTCTTTTGCGGTATCCTTAAAGGCGCAGCTTAATAAGTGCCCGCTGTAGGCAACTCCGAGAGGAGAATATCCTTTTTGCCTTGCCCAGTCAGCCGCGTCTAAAACGGCCTGTGATTCTAAAACAGGGCTGTCTGATGCAATCACGGTATATACACAGCGTTCCTGCATTAGTAAGGGATAGCCGTTTAATGCCTGTTTTAATTTCATAATGGAGGCAGTATCCTCAGCGATCATGAAGAATTCGTTTATCTGGTTCGCCTGGTTCCCCTCTATCCCATATTCCTGGCAGATATAGCATAAATCAGAGATCCCTTCTTGATTGATGAAGTGATTGTCGGGCATCTGGTAATGGGGAGGCATGGGTCTTAAATCATAACGGTTTAAATATTTTTCTACGTTTTTATAGTGTTTCTGCAAATGAGTCAGATGGATGAGGGATTGCCGGTGCTTTTCCATCTGTTGTTTTTCTTCTGTAATTTTTTCCTGAATCATGGAGCAGTAGGAAGGAAAGGAGCTTTTATACAGGATACGGCCGATATCCTCGATACTAAAGTTCAGTCTGCGGTAAAACATGATGCTTGAAAGTTTTTTAATATCTTCATATGTATAGGTTCGGTAACCATTTTTTTGCTTTTCCGGTTGTATGATTCCCTTTTTTTCATAAAAGCGAAGGGTGTCACGGCTTAGACCTAAGCGGTCGGAAACTTCTCCAATGGTGTATTTTTTCATTTTGATTCCTCTTTACAGTCCGCATTTGAAACGGGTCAAAACTTGTTTACGTAGATAGTTTACCATAAAAAGACGTATTTTCAGCTTTACGGTTTTCTTTCTATGCTTACGAATTATTAACGGAAAGAAGTTTGAAATCGTAAAAAACTATGTTATGATAGAAGCAGAAATAAAGCTTGTACTTACAAAAGAAGCTTGAAAAGGGGGTATTTTTACATGGGAGAAGGTAAGATGAAAATGGTTAAATGCCTGGTATGCGGTGCCGTATTTGAGGAGGAAAATGAGGTTTGTCCGGTATGCGGTGTAGGACCGGAAAATTTTGTCCCTTATGAGGAGGAAGAAAGGAATTACCATAAAAACACGGAGGAGTTATACCTTATACTTGGTAATGGTGCGGCTGGTGTCAGTGCGGCTGAGGCGATTCGTGAAAGAAATTCCACCTGTTCCATTGTCATGGTAACAAAAGAGGACTGCCTGCCTTATTCAAGGCCCATGCTGACGAAATCCGTGATGGGAAAGGATGAAAGAGAAGAATTACTTCTTCATGATCCTGCATGGTACGAAGAGAAACGAATCTTAAACCTTACGGGAAAACAGGCGGAGAAGATCGATACCAGGGAAAAAGAAGTCACCTTTGATGACGGAATCCGGCTTAAATACGACAAATGCATCTATGCATTGGGATCGGAATGCTTCATTCCTCCGATACCTGGAAGTGAAAAAAATGAAGTGGTTGCCATACGCCGGCTTTCTGATATAGAGAAGCTTAATTCCCTCCTTTCCGAGTCAAAGCGGGCCGTGGTCATTGGCGGCGGCGTGCTGGGGCTGGAGGCAGCCTGGGAATTAAAAAGGACTGGCCTTTTTGTGACGATATTGGAGCATGGCGACCAGCTTATGAAGCGCCAGCTTGATGAGGAAGCCGGTGAGTTTTTAAGATCCATTATATTGGAAAAGGGGATCGATGTGAAATTCCAGGCAGTTACCCGGGAGATAGAAGGGGAAGAGAAGGTGACCGGTGTCCGCCTTGAGGATGGTACAGTTCTGCCTGCAGATCTGGTGGTCATATCCGCAGGAGTCCGGGCCAATGTATCTCTGGCAGAAGATGCAGGTGCTAAATCCGGGCGGGCAGTAATTGTTAATGAGCACATGGAAACCACGGTACCCGGCATATATGCGTGCGGGGATTGTGCGGAATATGAAGGAATCAATTATGCCATCTGGCCTCAGGCCGTGGAGATGGGTAAGGCAGCAGGGGCCAATGCCGCCGGAGAAAGGATTTCCTATAAAACCGTGACAGCAGCTCTCACATTTAATGGCATGGATACTTCCTTATTTGCGGTGGGCGACCCGGGTAAGGACCCTGGAAGAACCTATGAGGTGCGCCGGGAAGAGGACGGAGAGAAAAAGCTTTACAAGGTGTATTACTCTGTAGAAGGTAAGCTGACGGGCGCCATACTCATTGGCGATACGTCAGATATGGGAAGAATCCTGGAAGAGATTGAATAAAGGATTAATAAAGAGGTGCAAAGGTCTTTTGGGAGACTTTTGCACCTCTTTGATGTTATTCCACAGAGATATGATATTTTTCCAGCCAGTAGTTGATCTGAAGGATATAGGCGAGCATCTGGGGACCAGCCATGAGCTGTCCGTACCAGGGTTTTCCGTAATCGGAAGGACTGGCCAGGAGTTTTTCCAGTTTCTTTTCGTCTAAAAATTCCATAACCGGAGCGGAACCGCCAGCTATCATTTCCTCTACCCGTCTGGCTAAAAGCGCCTCGTAATTGGTATCATAGGTTTTGGGATACGGAGATTTCCTGCGGAACAGGATCTCATCAGGCAGAAGCCCCCTTCCGGACTGGCGAAGGAGACTTTTTACCACCCCATCCCTTGTTTTCATACCCCAGGGGACATTCCACACGTACTCGATGATCCGGTGGTCTGCAAATGGTACCCTGGCTTCGAGGCCGGAATACATGCTGCCACGGTCCATCCGGTTTAATAAGGTCTGCATAAACCAGCGGAGGTTCAGATAAGAAATCTCTCTTCTTCTTGTTTCTTTTGGATTATCTTCGGAAAGTACGGGAGTTTCCGCCACAGACTTTTCGTAAGCTTCCATAACATACTCATCCATTTTAAGATAATCCAGAAATTCATCCTTTAAGATGGCTTTGCGCGTTCCTAAGTCCATGGTCCAGGGAAAAGTCTGGGCTTTAAAGCATTCTTCCTTATGAAACCAGGGGTATCCTCCGAATATTTCATCTGCACACTCCCCAGTCAAAGCCACCTTATTAAACTGTTTGACCATGGAGCAGAAGTGGAGAAGGGAGGAGTCAATGTCTCCCATGGCCGGAAGGTCATGAGCAAGGACAGAATCATAAAGCCGGTCTGCCTGGGTGCCATTGTCACATTCCAGATAATGATGGTCTGAATCTAGAAATTTAACCATCTGGTCCACAAAGGGGCGGTCCTGCGAGGGCTGGAAGGTGCTGGCTTTAAAGAATTTATCATTGTTGACGAAATCAAAGGAAAAGGTAGTAAGCTGTTTGCCCTGTTTTTTCAGTTCTGCAGCACAGACTGCCGAAACCAGGCTGGAATCCACCCCTCCTGATAAAAAGGTGCAGATAGGAACATCGGAAACCATCTGCCGGCGGATGGAATCCTGAACCAGGAAGGAGGTTTTTTCAATGGTTTCCTCATAGCTGTCCTCGTGGGGCCTGCTAACCAGCTTCCAATAGCATTTTAAGTGGAAGCCGTCCTTAGAACAGAGAAGCATGTGGCCCGGAAGGATTTCATTGATTCCTTTAAAAACTCCGCAGCCGGAGGTATGAGCCGGTCCCAGGGAGAAAACCTCATTTAAGCCTTTCCGGTCTAAAACAGGACGTACGCCCGGATATGCAAAGATTCCTTTGAGTTCCGAAGCAAAGATAATTTCTCCATCCCGTATGGTGTAATAGAGAGGCTTTATGCCGGAACGGTCCCGGCAAAGGCATAAGCGTTCCCGGAATGGGTCCATGATGGCAAAGGCAAAAATACCGTTTAACTGTTTCACAAAATCAGGCCCGTATTCCATATATCCGGTTAAAATCACTTCTGTATCAGAGGTGGTGGAAAAGGAATGGCCCCGCTCCTCTAAGTTCCGGCGAAGCTCCTTTGTATTGTAAATTTCTCCATTGTACACAATTCCAAATGTTTTACCCGCCTCTGTTTTTGTTATGGGCTGGCGGCCGGTTGTTAAGTCGATAACAGATAAACGGGCATGAGACATACCTCCCTGAGGAAAGAGCCAGATCCCTGAATCGTCAGGTCCCCGGTGTTTTTGGGTTTCTGACATCTGTTCCAGGATGTTCTCATAATAAGCTTTATCTTTCTGGTAATCGTGGTCTGGATTGTAAAAACCAGCAATTCCGCACATGGAAATCCCTCCTTAAAGCTGGATTATCTATAAAAGGAAACAGGCAGCAATAAAAGTAGCAAGAAAGCCGATCATGACCGGAGGAAGATTCTTTCTGGCAAGCTCCAGGGGATTTACACTGCAGATGGCTGCAACGGGGATAAGCCCCCAGGGGACGATGGTACCTCCGCCGACAAAAACTGCGGCAATCTGCCCCAGAGTAGCCAGAATAGGAACCGAAGCTCCCACTGCTGTCCCAAAGGTATGGGCCAGGGAACCGGTAAGAGGCAGCCCGGAAAAACCAGAACCATCTAAGCCAGTCAAGCCTCCGATCACCAGCTGGAAAAATGCAGCCATATATTTGTTGAGAGGAACGTTGTGAGCCAGCCAGATAGCCCAGTCGTTCATAATTCCCCTTTGGAACTGCTCCCCCATGATAGAGGAGATTCCTTCTCCTCCTAAAAAGAAAAAGGCCCCGATGATGATGACGGGAGCAAAGATCCGTATGGCAAAAAGAAAGCCTTCCGTAACATAAGATGTTACTTTTTCCAGAGAATGCCTGCCAAAGCCTAAAATCGCTCCAATACACATAACTAAGACGGCTGTGCCGGAAACCATGCTGGTGGCGTCTCCACCCTTTAAATCAAAAGCCAGCATAAGAAAGATGTCGGCCAGGAAAAGAAGAGGGGTCAGGATCGCCATTATTACCGCGGCAATCCCGATATCATGGTGTTCTTCGGCATTCTGGATATGGACTTCCTGACAGCAGGCAGCGATTTCGCTCCTGTTTAACAGATATGCGGAAACCACGGTAACAATGCCCATTACCAAAAACAAAGGCCGCCCCTTGATCAGGATCTGGTCGGTGGTAATGGAGGCAGCTGCTGCGGAAATGGACGGAGCGCCCTGGATGACGAAATCGTAGCTTAAAGCAATTCCATGGCCGAATAAGTTCATGGCCATGGCAGCTGCCAGAGGATCCAGACCGGCTCTGACTGCAAATGGCAGCATGATTGCCCCAACCAGAGCCACGGATGGAGAAGGCCAGAGAAAGAGGGAAAATACCAGCATGGTACATCCAAGGATCCACCAGGTAAAGGTGGGAGTTTTCATGACCTTTGACATGGGAATCATCATCAGATAGTCGCTTCCTAAGTCTTTTAAGCATTTTGACAGGGCTGTGACCAGGGCAATGGTGGCGATGATATCCATAAACTCCCTGGAAGCATACAAGATGGCGTTGAATACAGTCATGATGCCTCCGGTCAGGGACTTAAGGCCTACAAGGCCTAGGAGGAAGAGAAAAAGGATGCAGACCAGGGGCGTATCCTTTCGCAGAACCATGACAGTCAGGATCACAATGACGCCGATGAGATAAATATAGTGCATAGGTGTGAGCACCAGATAAGGATCAAACATAGGAACAACTCCTGTGATAAGAATATATTCTATACTATGATAGAGAGGAAAGGACAGTGTGATTTTTTTTCGGGCAGAACTTGAAATTTTCCTGTCAGCCTTTTATACTGAGTTTTATAAAGGAGAGGCCTATGCAGATAACATCGGTACATATTAAAAATTTTAAATCCATACGGGATATGGAAATTCAAAATGTGGAAAATGCCCTGATACTGGTGGGGAAGAACAATACGGGAAAAACAGGTGTCTTAGATGCCATACGCGCAGCTGCAGGTGCTTATAAAGTTACGGAAGAGGATTTTAACGAGAAGAAGCAGAATATAGAGATCACCATGACCCTGGCAATTACGCAGGAGGATCTGGTTTCCTTTCACAGGGGAGGGGTGGTGAGCCAGTATAAGCGGTTTGATGCATGGCTCCACGATTTTGTAACAAAGCTGCCTTCCTACCGGGAAGGAAGCCTCACCTTTACCTATCAGGTAAACTGGAACGGGGTCGTCCGGTTTAAGGATGGATACCGGAAGAATAACCGGTATATCAGGGAGATTTTTCCCAGGCTTTATTACATTGACTCGGAACGGGATTTAAACCAGTTTCAGAATGATCTGCTGCTTTTCCAGGAGGATGACCAGCTCTCAAAGCTAAGGACCCACGTGTGCATGTTTGACAGCGCCAGGGAATGCAACCAGTGCTTTAAATGCATCGGACTCATTAACCAGAAGAAGCCGGAAGAATTGCAGATTTATGAGACGGCTAAGCTGCTGGAATATAAGATGTATCAGCTAAACCTAAATAATTTTGCCGAAAGGGTCAATGACAATTACAGAAAAAACGGCGGCTATGAGGAAATCCATTTTTCCTTAAACTGCAATCCATGTGAATTGTTTAAAGTAACAGCGGAAACTTATCATGTGGAAAGAGGAAAACTAAGCCCTATAAACAACTTGAGCAATGGTATGAAAAGCCTTTACATGCTGTCTCTTTTGGAGACTTATACAGAGGATGAAAAACGGATTCCCAGCATTGTCATCGTAGAGGATCCTGAGATTTTCCTTCATCCCCAGCTTCAGAAAATATCCAGTGAGATCCTTTACCGGTTATCCAAGAAGAATCAGGTGATTTTTACTACTCATTCACCCAGTATGCTGTTTAATTTTACCAGACGCCAGATCAGGCAGGTGGTGCTGGAGCGTGACGGTTATTCTGTTGTCAGGGAAAGAACTGATATAGATGCTATTCTGGACGATTTGGGTTATGGGGCCAACGATCTTCTTGGGGTCAGCTTTGTGTTTATTGTGGAAGGCAAGCAGGATAAGAGCCGTCTGCCGCTGCTGTTGGAAAAATATTATTCGGAAATCTATGATAAGGAGGGAAACTTATCCCGGATCTCCATTATCACCACCAACAGCTGTACCAATATAAAGACGTATGCAAATTTAAAGTATATGAACCAGGTTTATTTAAGGGATCAGTTCCTGATGATCCGGGATGGGGACGGAAAGAACCCTGAGGAGCTGGCAGGCCAGCTTTGCCGGTATTATGATGAACGCAGTCTGGAGGATATCGACAAGCTTCCAAAGGTCACCAGAAAAAATGTGCTTATATTAAAGTACTATTCTTTTGAAAATTATTTCCTGAATCCCAAAATCATGGCAAAGCTTGGAGTGGTGGAAGATGAAGATGCATTCTACCGGACGCTGTTTGATAAATGGAAGGAATACCTTTACCGGTTAAAGAGCGGAAAGCAGTTTGTGGAGGCAGTGGGGAAGGATATGGAATCCCTGGAAGATTTAAAGACCCATATGGAGGAATTTAAGATCTATATGCGGGGGCATAACCTGTATGATATTTTTTATGGGCCATATAAAAAGAAGGAAGGGGAGCTGTTAAAACAATACATTGATCTGGCTCCCCGGGAAGATTTTAGCGATATTTTAGATGCGATTGATAAGTTCGTTTACTTTGAAAGCAGGAAGGCATAGGGAAACGTCTATATTTCGGGATCGATTTCCCAGTCTCTGAAATAGTATTTCATATCCCGCTCGCCGATTTCTCTTATAACACGGCATGGGCTTCCATAGGCTACCACGTTGGCGGGGATATCCCTGGTCACAACACTTCCGGCTCCGATTACGCTGTTTTCACCGATCCGGACGCCTGGAAGGATGATGGCTCCGGCTCCGATCCATACGTTGTCCTCAATGGTAACGGGGACGTTAAACTGGATCTGCCTTTTTCGGATATCGGGGCGGATGGGATGAGCGGCTGTGTCTACCACAACGTTTGGACCGAACATGACGTTATTTCCTATATAGATATCGGCGTCATCCACTAGGGTTAAATTAAAGTTTACATATACGTCATTGCCCATGTGAACGTGACTTCCCCAGTTGGCGTGAAGCGGGGGTTCTATGTAGCAGTTTTTTCCGATTTCGGCAAAAAGCTTTTTTAAGATTTCCTGCCGCTTTTCGCCTTCGGATGGGCGGGTCTGGTTGAAGTCATAGAGGATTTCCAGATAGCTGGTTTGTTCCGCGATCAGGGCATCATCAACACAATTATAGAGTTTTCCGCTTCTCATTTTTTCTTTTAAATCCATGTAAACCTCCTTGGTAAAGGGGCTGTCGGGCAGACAGCCTCTTTTTTCTTTATTATACCTTGCGGATCTTTAAATGTCTATGTGATCAGATGATTGGCGGTTGGCAACGGTATATATGGCTGTTGGGTTAAATGTACCATAAGTCCGCAGTGCAGCTCGCGAAACCTGCGGTTTCGTTCGCTCACGGGCATTCGCCCTATGAAATAGGCCATGAGAAGATTTTCTTATGTGCAAGCACAACGAAAATCTTTTCATGGCCTATCTCGCACTGCTCATTGCAAAAGTGCAAGAAAGTGCTACTACTTGGACAAATAAGCGCACGCTTTTTTCAGGCATGTATATTATAATCAGAATAGAGATCTTTCGAGGAGGTATTAGGATGAAGTATTTGATTGGAATTGATGTGGGGACATCGGCAACAAAGACCGTCCTGTTCGATGAAACGGGCGGTGTGATTGCTTCTGCATCCAGGGAATATCCCCTTTATCAGCCTAAGAATGGCTGGGCGGAGCAGAAGCCGGAAGACTGGAGAGATGCGGTTCTTGATACCCTTTCCCAGGTCATAACGGAGTCAGGAGTTTTAAAAGAGGATGTGAAAGGAATCGGTATCTCAGGCCAGATGCACGGACTTGTGATGCTTGATGAAAAGAATGAGGTGATACGCCCCTCGATTATCTGGTGCGATCAGAGAACCGCAGCCGAAGTGGAAGACATGCTTTCCATTATGCCAAAAGAGCGCTGGATTGAGATTACTGCGAATCCGCCTCTTACCGGCTGGACGGCAGCCAAGATTTTATGGGTAAGGAAGAATGAACCGGAGAACTATAATCGGTGCAGGCACATCCTCCTTCCCAAGGATTATATCCGTTACATATTAACCGGAGTTTTTGCCACTGAGGTTTCCGATGCCAGCGGAATGCAGCTTTTAGATGTTCCCGGAAGATGCTGGTCCGAGGAAGTTTTATATAAGCTGGATATTAATCCAAAGCTTTTGGGAGAGGTTTTTGAATCCTGTGAGGTTACGGGAACACTCCTTCCTGAAATCGCAGAGAGAACCGGCCTTTCGGAGGAGACAAAGGTCGTGGGAGGCGCCGGAGATAATGCGGCAGCTGCAGTCGGAACAGGGGTTGTGAAAGATGGAACTGCCTTTACCACCATAGGAACTTCCGGGGTTGTGTTTGCTCACAGCAGCCAGGTTACCATTGACCCGAAAGGAAGAGTCCATACCTGCTGCTGTGCAGTTCCGGGAGCATGGCATGTCATGGGAGTGACCCAGGGGGCGGGGCTGTCCTTAAAGTGGTTTAAGGATAATTTCTGCCAGGACTATGTGGAAGAAGCAAATAAACAGGGAATTGATGTTTACGATCTCATCAACCGGGACGTAAGCCAGGTGGAAGCAGGAAGCGATAAGCTTATTTACCTTCCATATTTAATGGGGGAGAGAACTCCTCATCTGGACCCGGACTGCCGGGGTGTGTTTTTTGGACTTTCTGCCATCCATACGAGAAAGCATATGCTGCGGGCCGTAATGGAAGGAGTTTCTTATTCTCTCAGCGACTGCAATGATATCCTCAATGAAATGGGGATCCGGGTAGGAGAGATGATGGCATGCGGCGGCGGCGGAAAGAGCCCGGTATGGCGTCAGATGCTGGCGGATATGTATGACTGTCATGTAAAGACCGTGGCTCAGACAGAAGGACCGGCTCTGGGAGCCGCTATTCTGGCAGGAGTTGGTTGCGGTATTTTTGAGAGCGTGGAAGCTGCCTGTGATGCCCTGATCTCTGCGGATAAGACTACAGGACCGGAGGAAAATCAGGCCGGCCTTTATAAGAAATACCATAAGTTATATAAAGAACTGTATGAGGATTTAAAGGGCAGCTATAAGAAACTTGCAGCTTTGTAATTTAAGACAAAGGAAAACAGGAGGGTGAAGATATGCGTTTTTTTATTGATACGGCAAATGTAGAAGAAATCAGATCGGCCAATGAAATGGGGATTATCTGCGGAGTTACCACAAATCCTTCCCTGATTGCAAAGGAAGGGCGTGATTTTAAGCAGGTGATCGGGGAAATCGCATCTATTGTTGACGGACCGATCAGTGGAGAAGTAAAGGCCACCACGACTGATGCGGAAGGCATGATAAAGGAAGGCCGGGAAATCGCGGCGATCCATCCGAACATGGTCGTGAAGATTCCCATGACGGTAGAAGGCTTAAAGGCAGTAAATGTACTGAACGCAGAAAATATCCCAACCAACGTTACCCTGGTGTTTTCCGCTGCCCAGGCGCTTTTGGCAGCAAGAGCCGGAGCCGCCTATGTTTCCCCATTTTTGGGACGTTTGGACGATATCTCCATGCCGGGAATCAATCTTATTGAAGATATTATGGAGATATTCCAGATACACGGGATTGAGACGGAGATCATTGCAGCCAGCGTACGCAATCCGATTCATGTGATCGATTGTGCCAGAGCAGGTGCAGATATTGCAACGGTGCCGTATAAGGTGCTGGTTCAGATGACACAGCACCCGCTCACAGACCAGGGCATTGAAAAATTTAAAAAGGATTATCTGGCTGTATTCGGAGAATAGAAAAGGAGAGGTAAAAACATGGGATTAACAATCAAACCAGTGACAGATCCTGCCTTTCAGACTTATGGGAAAGTGGTTACAGGATATGATGCAGGGGAACTGTTGGAAAAGATGAAGGAGACGCCCCTTCCGGAAGATGTGGTTTATGTTCCTTCCGTAGTAGAATTAGAGGAGTTGGCGGTTTCTAAGGAGATTGAAAAGAAGCTCTATGGCCAGCTGCCCATTCAGGTAGGTTACTGCAACGGCCACAATAAGAAGCTGAATGCGGTGGAATACCACAGAAGTTCAGAGATCAATATTGCTGTGACGGATCTGATCCTGATTTTAGGAAGGCAGCAGGATATTACCCCGGATCATACATACGATTCAGGCAAGATGGAAGCATTCCTCGTGCCGGCAGGAACTGTGATCGAGGTTTATGCCACGACCCTTCATTATGCGCCATGCCATGCGGAGGAAGACGGTTTCCGATGTGTTGTGATCCTGCCAAAGGATACCAATACTGATCTGGAACCGGCAGGAGAAGCAGTGAATGAAGAAGACAGACTGCTGTTTGCTAAGAACAAATGGCTCATTGGACACAAAGAGGGCGGACTTCCGGAACATGCTTATATTGGAATATCAGGAGAAAATCTGTCTATTTGACAAATGCTTAACAATAAAATCAACAGGCATATAATCCAAAGGAACATGCCTGAATAACAACAGGAGGAGTTATAGAATGAATAATATCCCAGAAATAAAAGTAGGAATTGTAGCAGTGAGCAGGGACTGTTTCCCGGAAACGTTATCAGTGAACAGAAGAAAAGCGCTGGTGGAGGCATATAATGCAAAGTATGATGCCGCCAATATTTACGAATGTCCAGTATGTATCGTGGAAAGCGAGATCCATATGGTTCAGGCTCTGGAGGATGTGAAGAAAGCCGGCTGCGATGCACTGGTCGTTTATTTAGGAAACTTCGGACCTGAGATTTCAGAAACCCTTCTTGCAAAGCATTTTGACGGACCGGTTATGTTTATCGCAGCAGCAGAGGAGAGCGGAGATGACTTAACCCAGGGACGCGGGGATGCGTACTGCGGAATGTTAAATGCAAGCTATAACTTAAAGCTTAGAAATATTAAAGCGTACATACCGGAATATCCGGTTGGAACAGCTGAGGAATGCGCCGACATGATCGAGGAATTCCTTCCCATTGCCAGAACTCTGGTAGGACTTTCCCAGTTGAAAATCATAAGCTTCGGCCCGCGCCCCTTAAACTTCCTGGCATGCAATGCCCCGATTAAACAGCTGTATAACCTGGGCGTGGAGATTGAAGAAAACTCGGAGCTGGATTTATTTGAGGCTTTTAATAAGCATGCAAACGATCCAAGGATCCCTGATGTGGTAAAGGATATGGAAAAGGAGCTGGGAGAGGGTAATCAGAAGCCGGAAATTCTTCCAAAGCTTGCTCAGTATGAACTCACCCTGCTGGATTGGGTGGAGGCCCACAAGGGATACCGGAAATATGTAGCCATTGCAGGAAAATGCTGGCCGGCATTCCAGACCCAGTTTGGCTGTGTTCCCTGCTATGTAAACAGCCGTCTGACAGGAATGGGCATCCCGGTTTCCTGTGAAGTGGACATTTACGGAGCTCTCAGTGAATTCATCGGAACTTGCATCAGCATGGACGCCGTAACCCTTCTTGATATTAATAACACGGTTCCTGCCGATATGTATGATGGAGATATTAAGGGTAAGTATGATTATACCCACCAGGATACCTTTATGGGCTTCCATTGCGGAAATACCTGCTCCAGAAAGCTTTCTTCCTGCTCGATGAAATACCAGATGATCATGGCAAGAGCGCTTCCAGAGGAGGTTACTCAGGGAACCCTTGAGGGCGATATCGCTCCTGGTGATATAACATTCTTCCGCCTTCAGAGCACAGCAGACAATTTACTCCGCGCATACGTTGCTCAGGGAGAGGTGCTTCCTGTAGCCACCCGTTCCTTTGGTTCCATCGGAGTTTTCGCCATTCCGGAAATGGGAAGATTTTACCGCCATGTGCTGATCGAAAAGAACTTCCCTCATCATGGAGCGGTTGCTTTCGGACATTATGGCAAGGCTATATTTGAAGTATTTAAGTACCTTGGGGTAGAAGAGATTGGATTTAATCAGCCAAAGGGAATGCTTTATAAATCAGAAAATCCATTTGGTTAAATAGGTTATAGAACTTAGCTGTCACCCAATAAGGAAGTATCAAGGAGCATTCAAATTGGGCAGCCGGCAAGCAGAATATAACAACAAAAGGCGGACCATCGGCGTAAAGCTGATAGTCCGCCTTTTAAGTTGAGAGGAACAGGGCGAAGCCATGACACGTGCAACAGGGGTTCCAAAGGAATGCCCTAAATGATTATACGATTCGCCTGCTCTTTTTTTCGTATATCACAACGGTTACAATTGAAACAAGAACAAGAATGGAATTTGCGGCAATTGTTCCCGCCCAAGTCATAGTCGTGGTACCAAAAATGGGTGATGCTGCATTGAACATGGTGTGGAACAATATACACATAAACACACAGCCTTTTCCTGATATCTTGTAAATTGCCCCGTTGAAGAAACGAAACGCCATGAGTTGGACTGCAAACATCCAAAAGTTAATGAGTCCCTCTCCATGATTCGTCCCCGGAATGAAGAAGAGAGGGATATGCCATAAAGTCCAAATGATTCCAACAAAAACAGCAGATAAAACAAAGCCATATTTTTTGTCAAGCTCAGGCTGCAATATGTACATCCAGCCAGATTCCTCCATGCCACCGATAATAAGGTTACCAGGCAGGGATAGAAAGAACGTATAAAATGGAAGCACCATTTCTACGCGGCCCGAAACTGCAATATGTGTCAAAAAATACAGTGCAAGCCCTGCAACAACGAACAAATAGATAGATATGTTATTTTTGGCGTAAAAAACAGTTTTCAACCATTCCTTAAAATCCGCTATTTTATTATTTCTCTTCAGAACGATATATGAAGCAATAGCGGGTGACAAAATATAGATTGCAAATGGAATATTCATCCCGAATTGCTGTAGCGTGTGGACCCAATTGTGAACGGAATATCCAAATTGCCCAAGAGCAATCAAAGTACCTGACACAAGATAGGCTATGGCAAATGTCAATATCGTAAATTGTACTGTGATTTTTTTGTTTGTCACGATTTCATCACCTCACATTTTGAAGTATACATTAAATTTTTCCCGCCCTTCCCCATTTTGTTTTTCTAACCTCATTATACCACACCTTACCACAAGCTGGAAATTTTCGTTTTTAAAAAAAGTCATTATCTACGCTACCGGCAAGAGCAGCGGTAAATGGGGACAGCAGTTAGATATCCATTACAACTCCATTACAATTAGGTCAGTGTGGTTGAACTACCGGGTATGAATGGAACAAACAGCAAATCGGCATAGTCAAGACTGACTATGCCGTGTGCTTTAAAATACTTTTTTATTGAAGGGGCGCAGGCCTCTTCTGACAAGCTTTGATAGCAGCTATAAGGTTATGCCCGGTAAATCGGGACTCGCTCGCTATGAGCAAGCATCAAAGCGGATTGTGAATATCCGATTGACTAGATAATACCTTTCATAACCAGGACAGCCAGAATACAGGTTACTAAGATGATTCCTGCAGCAAGGGTCATACCAAGATTGAAATTCCGCTTTTTTGGTACATCCGTTGAAGCCGGAATCATGAGATTGGATTTTCTCAACGTGGTGACTAACGGCTTATAGATAAGAAGCGTCAGGGCTGTGTTGATTCCTCCCTTTAAAAGGTTAAAAGGGACAAATGCAGGGAGCAGAAGTTTTACCACGGCTTCCCTTGGATATCCCATATAAATTGGGGTGATAAGGTAGTTCCACAAAACCATGACCAGGGTCATGAGTAAGGTACCTGCCACCATGCCAAGGAATGCACCCAAAAGGGAATGGCGTTTCTTATAGAGGTAAGCCGCCGGACAGACAAATGCCACCGTGGAAAGAACGTTCATGATCAGTCCGATGATTCCGGTGCTGCTGATGGTAAACATCTCAACAAAAGACACAATAACGGAGATCATTGCTGCTGACATTGGCCCGAATAGGAAGCCGCCGGTAAGAATAATAACATCCTTAGGCTCATACTCCAGGAAAGGCAGCATGGGGATCAGAGGGATCCGGATCGCCACAACGGCTACAAAGGCCAGCGCACAAAGCATGGCCATGAGGGTGAGTTTACTTGTTTGCTTTGTCATATTCATGGTAAAGCCTCCTGAAAAATAAGTAACACCTGAAAGTATGCCTTTCAGGTGTTAAAAATAAACAGGTGTATTATCACTATTTAACACATCTTCTTTCATCCAGACTATACTGTCGGTATTGGAATTACACCAATTCTGCGCAATTGCGCTCGCGGACTTTACCGCCGGTCGGGAATTTCACCCTGCCCTGAAGACAACTATATTCAAATGTTCTTGAATTATTATAACATTTTAAAAAATAAATGCAATATTTTGTTGCAATTTTTTTAATGCTTTGCTATAATAGCGGACATGGGGGTATAGCTCAGCTGGGAGAGCGCTTGAATGGCATTCAAGAGGTCATGGGTTCGAATCCCACTATCTCCACTTAAATAATAAGCCGCAGGCATGAATGATATGCTCCCTTTTAGGTAGACAGTTGAAATAATAAAGCTGTTTATCTAGAAGGGAGCATTTTCTATGAACAAATGTGGCTTTAACCGTTATTTTAACCGTAATCTGGTTTTCTAGAAAAAACATAGGCCTCGCCACGACCTAACTGCGCTTTTGGGGAATCCGAATCACAGCATCTACACATACAGAAGTGATTTGCTTGCTGGAGAGTACTATATAAAAAACAACTTGTTAAATAA
This sequence comes from Lacrimispora sphenoides JCM 1415, assembly GCF_900105615.1. Taxonomy (NCBI): domain Bacteria; kingdom Bacillati; phylum Bacillota; class Clostridia; order Lachnospirales; family Lachnospiraceae; genus Lacrimispora; species Lacrimispora sphenoides. The sequence continues at coordinate 768,874 of NZ_LT630003.1, forward strand.
ACGCTATGCGGTGAAGAAGGAGAAAGCAAATGATTTATTATCATGTAGATGTGTTTAGTTCTGAAATTCTGTCAGGGAATGGCTTGACCGTTATATTTCATGAAGAAGATATGAGTGTGCAATTTATGCAGGCAATTGCGCAGGAGTTCAAGCAATTTGAGACTATTTTTCTCAGACAGACCGGAGAGAAGCGTTTTCGCGCTAGAATCTTTACTGTGGAAGAGGAATTGGATTTTGCCGGGCATCCGATTTTAGGAGCCATGGCAGTAATTCACGAGAGACTGTATGCAGAAATACAAAACGCAACCGCAGTTTTTGAGTTAAACAATAAAACCTTGCAAGCGGAATCAGTAAAAATGGAAGGCTATTTTCAAGCTACGATGAATCAGGGGGTACCCGGATTTTTGGGAACTGTTGAGGGTGAATTGGTCAATATGTTTTTGCATGCACTAAATCTTACAACAGACCATCTTCATCCCACGCTTCCAATGGAGGTTGTTTCAACTGGATTACCATATTTGATTGTTCCTCTTGCTTCAGGGTTAGAAAAGGCAAAAATCATTACCAAAGACTTTGAGGAACAATTAGAGAAAATTCAAGCTAAATTTGTTTATTTGTTTAGTGTAGATAGAATGGAAGGTCGTACTTGGGATAACAGAGGATTGATCGAGGATGTAGCAACCGGCAGTGCAGCTGGTCCGACTGGAGCTTATTTCTATAAATGGAATATTTACAATGCTGATGAAGATATATTAATTAATCAAGGTGGTTTTGTAGGAAGACCCAGCAAGATAAAAGTATTTGCGGATCAATCCACAGGACACATTAAGGTGGCCGGAGATGTTAAGATAATTGCGAAAGGACAACTTTTAATTTAAATATACGCTACTACCAAGGTCTCACTAGATTCAAGAAGTATCTTTTTCATACATTCCACACATGTGGAGACGTGTTTTGCCTTGTTTTTATTTGAGCTTTATATATTAAAAAGACAATGATTTTGTATCTGTGCGTCAGCTACAAAAAAAGGACTCCTATGAATTGATTTTCATAGAAGTCCTTAACTTTTAACTTATTAACTCTTTTTTCCATCGTTTCTTTTTAAGACAACATGATCTGAATGCCCAAGAAACATCGGTACCTTTTCAATATAAACATCACTGGTATCAAGTCCAAACCAGTTCGTTGGGGAAGCGGTAAATTTCTGTATGAAGAACTTGGTTCTTAACAGAAGAGAGTCCCAGGCGGATAAAGAGGATTCATGGGAAAGGATTTCCTGAATAAACACAAAGCGGAAATCTCCCAGGCTGCGGTTAGGTAAAATGGAGTATGTGCTGGTCTGTGGTTCTATTTCCTTATTCTTTACCAAATCTGTTGATATCTGCCTTAAAAAAACATTCAGACTCTGATCGATGCGGAATCCAAGCTTTAAATCTATTTTCATAATATTGGACGTATTAAAGTTTTCAACCGCATATTCAGCCTGATAAGGTTCATCTGTTACAGAAACGTTTACAAACCAGTAGACGTCCGCTTTTTTGGGGCGTTTATCTAAAAGGAAGTACATGATTTTACGTTCGATTTCCTTTGGTTTAGAACAGTTACTTAAGCATACAAGGTTGCTGGCGTATTTTGGAACTTCTGGATCAGTACATAGCTGGCTTAGCTGCGGAATGTAGCTTTTAATCGGTACATACTCCACGTAGCGCATCTTTATAATATGAGACCTGTCCCAGAGATACATAACAAATAAGATGGTAACTGCAATAATGACAGCAACAAATCCACCATGGAAAAATTTAAGAATGTTTGCCAGGAAGAAAGAAACTTCAAAACTCATAAAGAAAACAAGCATGATGACCGCAAGCACAATGGGTGTCTTTTTCTTCAGCATATAGTTAAATAACAGAATGGTTGTCATAAGCATGGTAACTGTTATGGCAAGACCATACGCGGATTCCATTTTCTCGGAACTTTGAAAGTAAAGAACGATTCCGATACAGACAAAGCATAAAATCCGGTTGATTGCAGGAATGTAAAGCTGGCCCTTTAAATGGGAAGGATATAACGTATGAAGTTTTGGAAACAGATTCAGTTTGATTGCTTCCGATACAAGGGTAAAGGAACCTGAAATCAAGGCTTGTGATGCGATAATGGCGGCAAAAGTAGAAATTACGATACCATATATCAGCATACCATGAGGGATCATCTGATAAAAAGGATTGATGTCCTCTATTAAGGCATGAGCAGGATTACCTTTTGCAGATAAAACCCATGCACCCTGTCCAAAATAGTTCAGCAATAAACATATTTTAACAAATGGCCATGTAAAATAGATATTTTTTCTTCCTACATGTCCCATATCCGAGTAGAGTGCTTCTGCTCCGGTAGAACATAAAAATATGCTTCCCAGAATAAAAAAGCCAAGCTTGTTATCGTCGCTGAACAGGATATTGATTGCATAATGAGGGGACAATGCGCGCAGCAGGAATGGATTTCCCACTAAATTGATAATACCAAAAAAAGCCAGGCTGCAGAACCATAAAAACATAATGGGACCAAACAGTTTTCCAATAAATTCAGTGCCTATATGCTGGATAAAAAACAGGACGCAGATAATGAAAATAACAAGTAAAACAATATTTTTCTGGCTATTGCCAAAAAGATCTTGAAAGACTGGGAGCAGTTTGAGTCCCTCAACGGCTGATGTAACGGTTACTGCCGGTGTCAGCATTCCATCAGCTAGCAGTGCAGAACCTCCGATCATGGCAGGTATGATCAACCACCTGGAACGGCTTCTGACAAGTGTATAAAGTGAGAAGATGCCACCTTCTCCATTGTTGTCTGCCTTTAGTGTAATGCAAACATATTTTATGCTTGTTAAAATCGTGAGTGTCCAGAATACCAGAGATAAGGTCCCCAGAATAAAATTTTCTGAAACATGTTGGATTCCGCCATTCCCGAAAATAACGGATTTCATAACATAAAGCGGTGAAGTACCGATATCTCCGTATACGACACCTAATGTTACCAGAGTTCCTCCAAGTGTTAATTTTGAAATGTCAGAGTGTTTTGATGATAATTCCATGATATCCCCTTTGCTATATTTTGCTTTTTTGTAAAAAAGTCAAAAAAAAACCCCTGCTGTAACATAAACATTACAACAAAAGTCTTGTTACTTCGTTGCGATGCAGATTATAGTATGCTTAAAAAGCGTTGATTATAATCGTATTGATGCTATCGCAAACACTTATTCAGTGCAAACTACTCCCTTTTGATATGGGTATTTTACAAGAAAGAATTAGGTATGTCAAATTAAATATTCCTTAAGCTGAATGCGAAGCTGTTAAATTGTGCAGGATTTGGCGGCAGACAGCATCAAGTACTTCTTTCTGCTAATGTGAAGCCATTGGTCCTGATTATTGTATGCTAGCACTAATCCTCCTTATTTTCAATAGTTCCTATGAAATATATTTGCTAGACAAATGTGAAAGCCTCTTATTTAATCATAATTATAAATCGCTTATAAGGGGAATTTTGTAAAACGTATGGAAGACTGACCGGATAAATGGGTTGATTGTATTTATGTCAGCAGTAGCAATGAAAAAGTACTTAAGTGTGGAGCGAAATGGAGAGAATATATGAGAAATATGGTTTTAATGATCTTAGATGTTCAGAACGCATTGATTCAGGCATACCCTTACTATGAGCAGAATGTAATTGATAATATGAATAAACGGATTGCTTGTATATGCCAGACTGCGACACGATACAGGGACTCAATGGGGAACAAAGCGCTATATGAACATGGAGCATCTGAAAGAATTGGATCTCCAGAACCAGTCTAATATCATAGCCGGCTGTCTACCGGCTACTCATCTCCAATAATTCAAGCGATTTTCTTCGCAATATTTCGTTCTTATACATGTTGATTCGAATTTCTTGATTTCTCGCCAAGAATCATGAGAAACATACTTAGAGGCATTGAGCCATGGAGGAATCTCACAGTCGACCAGATGGAAAATGTCAGGATTTATAAATCCGTGATGATTGGTAATTGATACTTTTTATCTGCAATCAAAAATAGTCTTGGCTGCAAGATATTTCCCGAAATCATCCTTCCACTTTTGGTGAATCTCTGATGAATCCCATACATTCAGAATCTCCGGTTCAAAAACCATTTGTATCATTAAATCATGGCGGTTTGCCCTGTCAATACAAGATGAAAACGTCTGAACCTGTTGGATTCCAGGTATCTCAGTTGCACGTAAAAACAGATCATTAATTTGGCTGATTAATTCTTCTTTATTAGAAATAGTATCTAGAAATTTTACAATGATATAGTGTGTCATAGTGCCTCCCTATTATATAGTTTTATTTTATAATAGCACATTTTATAGTTATTGAAAATAAAAGTTTTTTATTATGGCAGAAAGAGGAGAATACAAAATAGTAAATTAATTAATAGTCAAAAATATTATGCCGGGGCGGTTATAGTCCGATGATTCTGCAAAATAAAAGAAAATCCCTCAAGCTGGTCCAGTGATTGGTCTGTCAAATTATGAATTTTAAAATATTTTGTTGAAATAAATAAAAAATTAACAAACTTAATGCAGATATTTCGTGCTTATTAAGAGGAATATTGATAATATTGCGAAAATAAGATATAATTAGTCAAAATTCTAAAGGAGGAAAGTCTATGTATAATATTCTGATTGGTGGTGCTGCCGGGCAGGGCATTGACACCACGGTCGCAATTCTGGAAAAGCTGCTGAAGCATTCCGGATATTATATCTATACCACCAGAGATTTCATGTCCCGCGTGCGCGGCGGGCACAATTTTTCCCTGCTTCGCTTCGGGACGGAGGAAATAACCTCACACAGCGATGTTTTGGATGGGATTGTAGCCTTAAATGAGGAAACCATTGATTTGCATAAGCATAAACTGACGGCCAAAGGATTTATATTATGTGACAGCAGCTTTGCTTATCCGGATGAGGATTCCAGAATTATTAAGCTTCCCATGAATAAAATAGCGAAAGAACTGGGGAATGTGAAGGCTTCCGGCAGCGTGGCGGTGGGCGCGGTATTGAAGCTCTTTGGCGAGCCATTTACATATGCAGGTGAAGTCATGGCCAGTGTCATGAAGAAAGAGATCCTTGAGGTCAATGTAAAGGCGGCTGAAGCAGGCTACACAGCCGTTGATGCGAAATTTAAGCATCTGGATGGCGGCTATAAGGAATACATGCTCATTTCTGGCAGCAAGGCCCTGGGACTTGGTGCGGTGGCCGGTGGGCTTAAGTTTTATTCCGCTTATCCCATGTCTCCTTCCACGGCTGTTTTGGAATATCTGGCTTCTGTGGGACATGAGGCTGGGATCGTGGTGGAGCAGGCGGAAGATGAGATCGCTGCGGTCAATATGGCATTGGGTGCTTCCTTTGCGGGAGCAAGGGCCATGACCGGGACCAGCGGAGGCGGCTTCTGCTTAAAGGTAGAAGCGCTGGGATTTTCCGGCATTGCGGAGATTCCTCTGGTGGCCGTGGATGTGCAGAGACCCGGCCCGGCGACCGGTCTCCCCACAAGAACAGAGCAAAGCGATTTAAAGTTCGTTATTTCTGCATCACAGGGGGAATTCCCCAGACTGGTCATAGCTTTGAGAAATCATGAGGATGCTTTTTATCAGACTTTCCGGGCGCTGAACCTGGCTGAAAAATACCAGATTCCCGTCATACTGCTCAGTGATCAATATCTGGGAGATACAACGGCTTGTGTAAAGCCCTTTGACACATCCGGGCTGGAACTGGTCAGCCATGCAAATGAAGCAGAAGGGGAGTATCTGCGTTACAGGATAACGGAGGACGGTATCTCTCCCAGGCTTATCCCGGGACTGACCAGCCATCTTGTGGCCGCTGACAGTGATGAGCATGATGAAAGAGGCTGGATAACGGAATCGGCAGAAGTCAGGAATCAAATGGTAGATAAGAGGATGAGAAAATTAAAGGGCCTTATCCAGGAGCTGTCGGAGCCGGAGTTTATGGGAGAAGAGCAGTGCGAAATCCTTCTCCTGGGCTGGGGGTCTACCTATGGTCCCATCAGGGAGGCCGTATCCCTGCTGAATAAAAGCGGGGATGGAAGATATGGAGCTTTGGTATTTGGAGACATTTATCCCCTTCCTCAGGAAAAACTGAACATCTATGCAAAGGGCAGGGCCTTAATCAACGTGGAACAGAATGCCACGGGCCAGTTGGCCTCTCTCATAAGGGAGCAGACAGGCATAGAATGCCATAAAAGCATCTTGAAATATGACGGCAGACAGATATCCGGAGAAGAAATTGCAAAGCAGGTGTTGGAAGGAGGTTCCAAGTAGATGGATAAATTCACAACTTATGAAACAGCCTGGTGTCCGGGGTGCGGAAATTTCTCCATATTAAACAGTCTGAAAACGGCGTTGGAGGAGCTGGGCATAGAGCCAAATAAAGTGCTGATGGTGGCAGGAATCGGTCAGGCAGCGAAAACGCCTCAGTATTTAAGTGCCAACAGCTTCTGCGGGCTTCACGGAAGGGCACTTCCGGCTGCAGTTGCCGCCAAGATTGCCAATGAAGAGCTCACTGTCATAGTAAATTCCGGAGACGGGGACTCTTACGGTGAAGGAGGCAACCATTTTATTCACAACATAAGAAGGAATGTCAATATCGCACATTTTGTTCATGACAATCAGATATACGGCCTGACCAAGGGGCAGGCATCGCCCACCAGCGGTGAAGGGCTCATTACGGGAGTTCAGACCGACGGCAACAGAAATACGCCCTTAAATCCAGTGCTCCTGGCCATTGCTTCGGGAGCGGGATTTGTTGCGAGAGGCTTCAGCGGTGATTCAAAACAGCTGGTGAGCATCATGAAGGAGGCCATCCTTTATCCAGGGTATGCGTTTGTGGATATCCTGCAGCCCTGCATCAGCTTCAACAAAATCAATACCTTTGCCTATTATAAAAATATGGCGGCGCCTCTTGGAGACGATTATGACCCCACGGATCGGCTGGAAGCCATTAAAATATCGATGGAAGTCAGTGAAAAAATCCCCACCGGCATCCTCTATCGGGAAGAAAAAATGGAGTTCCATAGAAAAAACAGGCTTTTAAAAGACGGACTGCCACTGATAGAACAAAAAACAGAGGAAAGCGTGCTCAAGGACCTGATTCACAGCTTTATATAATTCTATGAAATAAGCTTGCTGCATTATTTCCTATAACTGTATAATCTTAACAATCATGAATATAATGTAATAAAAAAATTCCTGGAAAAAGCCAATGTTCTATAATAGTAATGGGAGAAAAATCAGCTCCTGCAATGAAGACAATGGTTTTACGGAAAGGTATTTGAATCCATCTGATATTTATATTGTCACAGGTTATCAGATAGAAGTATTTATAAAAAGTCTTAATTCTCCGATTGGGATGGTTTTTAATGAAAACGGGGAGATCCTGGTGGCTGATTCCGGTTTGGCTACCGGAAATCCCCGGATATTGCAGATGATCAATGGTCAGTTTGAAACGATCGCAGATGATTTTATTACCCCCATATCAGGGATTAATTATTTAAACGGTGTAATCTACGTATCTCACAGAGGATTTATCACAAAGATATACAAAGATGGTACAAGGCAGAATATCATTATGGGGCTGCCCAGCAACGGCGATAACTATAACAGCCCGGTCACCTTTTCTCCGGATAATAAGATGTATTTCGGGCAGGGAACGGTGACTAACAGCGGTGTCGTTGGGAATGACAATGAGTGGGTGACAGTTTCTCCTCTTCTGTGTGATTACACAGGAGATTACACTATGCTTTATGGACAAAACTTCGCAACAAATAACATACTGACAGAAGGCTTACCCGATGATATCGCTTTAACGGGTGCTTTTTCTCCCTATGGCATTCCCAATATAGAGTACGAGATCAGAAAGCGGTATATCAAGGCGTCAGGAAGTATTCTAAGGGCAAATCTGGACGGCTCCAACTTAGAACAGGTCGCATGGGGATTCAGAAATCCTTCTTACCTAAGATTTGACTACAGCGGGCAGTTGTATGCGGTCAATAACGGTTATCAGGCAGTGGGAAGCAGGCCCATCGAGAATGCTACGGATGATTTTTATTATATTACACCTAATTTGTGGTATGGATGGCCGGATTATTCCGGTGGCGAACCCGTAAATTCGCCGCGTTTTACCCCTAGCGGAGGTGTACAGCCTTCTCTTCTCTTTAAAAATCAGCCCAATATTCCCCCAAGGCCTTACGTGACTTTTCCGCCCAATTCCTCTATAAGAGGGTTTGAATTTAACTATAATCCCAAATTCGGTCCTTATGGGGATGTGTACATCGCTGAATATGGCAGCACCATACACTCCCAGGTCGGCGATACCATATCTTATGCGAATGCAGGACACAGAATATCCAAAATCGATATGAAATCCAGGACCATCAGCACGTTTGCCATCAATCGGACGGGGTTTCCGTCCTCTTTGTCAAACGGAGGTGGTCTTGAGAGGCCGGCCCATCTGTTATTCGGTCCTGACGGAGCAATGTATATCGTAGATACCGGACTGAATATTCAGGGGAACCCGGATGTGTTTATTCCGAATACAGGGGTCATCTGGAGAGTGACCCGGACGGATTAGTGCAAAAAACAGTACCTTCGAAAAAGAAAGGAATAGAATGATCCAAATTTTCTTTCTTATATCCATCGCTATATGCTTTTGGAGTTCCAGACAAGTGCACACCCGACATAACGGGAGAGCTCTTGAATGGCATTTAAGAGGTCATGGGTTCGAATCCTACTATCTCCATTTATAGGCCGCAGGCATGAATGCCTGCGGCTTTAATTTTATCTAATAGAGACTGGACATTTGATAAGAAGCAAAGACAAATAATGAAAGGTATATCTTCAGCTATCGGTATCCCATATCGAAACAAATTCTGTCGGTTCAAATCACCGCTGAAGAATGTGAACCGCAAAGCCTCCGACTTCCTCTTCAAAATAGATTACAATCATTTTATCATTATTGAATTTTGCAGAGGCTTCATTGAACTTATAACCTGCTGTTTCAAAATAATTTTTTGCACGGACAATGGAGTTGGTGGAGATAGCGATATGACCTTTCGTACCGAAGTAAGGAGGCTTCATACATTCAATGGCAGTACCGGCGAATACAGAACCGGCTCCTGATTTTTTTTGAAATCCGAACATTGCTTCAAATATTCCCGCTGTTTTTTCTGCTTCCTCATCGGTACTTAAGTTTATTCCAATATGAGTGAATTCGAAACCCAGCATAGTCTGGATGGCCTTCGTTGTCAGATCGCGTATTTTTTCAGATTCCCCTGCCTGGATCAATTCCTGTTCCACCATCAAGCTGCAGGCCAGAATATTATCGAAAGCCGGATAGGAACTGCTGTTTTTCTCATTTATGCCGTCAGCCGGAATGAAGTTTATGTGATTATAGGATGAATACATGGTCTGGTTCATATGGAGGCCCCCATCCTGTCCGGCAGAGGAAACTATTACAGCGTCAAGCCCAAATGAAATTGCCGTTTCAACATCAGCCGGAGTGGAAACACCCGGTATTACTGGTATAGCCCTGTCCATACAATATTTTACAACAGATGATGAGAACTCCGGACTAATGATAAATTTTGCTCCTGCATTAACTGCGAGACTGGCCTGTGCGGCTGTCAGAATGTCGCCGGCTCCGATCAGCATTTGGGGAAACCGTTCAGTCATTATGCGAATGGATTCTTCGGCTGCATTGGTGGAGAGGGGAATTTCTACACAGTGAATCCCCCCGCCGCAGAGAGCCTCTGCAAGAGGAACCGCGTTTTTTACATCATCAAGTACTGCAACCGGCATAATGCCGATTTTATGAATCCTATTCAGAATTTCATTCATAGTTGAACTCTCCTTAATTGCAATAATTTATAGTATTTTATTTATCCTGATTATCTAAATTATACTCACATCTTTATCGTTGTCAACAAAAAGGCATAAAAAACGCTGTATATGACAACCTTTTCATATACTAAATAAATATTTAAAAAAAGTTTTTTTGTATATATTGACATAAAGATAAAAAAGATGTATGATGTTTTTGGATTTAAAGAGTAATATTTGAGCAAAATAGCGAAATATACTCTTTAAATTTTTTAAAAATCAGTATGAAAACGATAACATATTGATGGTTAAAAGGGAAACTGTCAAAGTATCACGAAAAAACGGAGGAAAGTATCTGACAAGGGGTGCTTATTCTTTCAAAAGAGAAAAGGAGAAGTGTATATGAAAAAAGCAATAGCAATTATTTGTGCGGGTCTGATGACATTCAATCTGGCGGCATGCGGAAGTTCCCAGACGCCTTCAACCACCGCTGCAAATGCAGCATCATCAGGAACGGAAACCAAAGCGGGGGGAACGGCAACGGATGGAGAAATCTTAATCGGATGTCTCCAGGACATTACGGGCGCTACTTCCAGCCTTGGCCAGATGGTGCAGGCAGGAGCGCAGTGGGCCGTGGATGAAATCAATGAGAATGGCGGAGTAAAAGGGAAAAAGCTAGTTATGAACACCTATGATACCAAGGCGGATGTAACAGAAGCTATTAACGCATATACAAAAGCGGTTACTTCTGACAAGGTTTCCCTTATCGTAGGACCGCCTGTTGCCAATATCGCTCTGGCTATCAAGGAAACCTCGGAGCAGTATGAAGTTCCGGTTATGGGCCTTGCCATGGATCCCAGTGCACAGCTTAAGGCGGATGGCACTCCATATAAGAACATGTTCTGTTTTCAGCCCAATGCGATCCAGCAGGGAGCGATTATGGCAAAGTACGCTATGAAGAACGGCTTTAAGACCTTCGGCGTTATTTATAATGAAAGTAATGCTTACTCGCTTTCTTTGAAAGATCCTTTCATTTCCACAATTACTGAAAACGGCGGTACGGTTGATGGGAAACAGCAGGTTGCTTATAATGCAAACGATACAGACTTTAAAACCTTACTGTCCCCTATCGTGAATGCAAATGTTGATGCCATCTATGCGCCAAACTACACCAAGGATCTTGTAAACATTGTTACGGCAGCACGTGCGCTGGGATATGAAGGTGCAATCATCTGCGGCCTGGATGCATGTCCGCCTTTCAACACTATGCTTGGTGGTAGCAGTGATGGCGTATATTGCATTAACAATGTGGATGACACGGAGCCGGAGCTTCAGAAAATGATTGCAGCGGTTAAAGAAAAAACAGGGGTAGAAGCTACCAACAAATTTTTCCTTGGATATGACATCGTTAAAATTGCCGTTAAGTGTCTGGAAGAAACAGGAACAGATGACCCCGCTGCTCTTCGTACTGCGATTGAAAATGTAAAGGATTTTAAAGGCCTTACCGGAAATATCTCCATTGATCCAAAGACTCATATGACTACCGGTCTTGATATGGTTATGTTTACCTATGAAGGAACAACACCAAAAATGTTGGAAAGATTCAGCGCAGATAACTAAAGCTTATAAAATGGATGGAGGCATATCATGTCACTGCAGATTATAATCAACGGCCTTGCGACGGGATCTGTCTACGCGCTGATTGCGACAGGCTTTTCATTGATATTTAATGTTTTAAAGTTTTCAAATTTCTCTCATGGTGCTACCATGACGCTGTGTGCATTTGTTGGATACTTTTTGGTAGCTTCCAAAGGACTGGGTTTGATTCCGACAATCCTGGTTGCGATAGTAACGGGCGGCTGCATTGCACTGATTGGAGAATTTGTGGCATTTCGCCGTATTATACAGCGTAACAGCTCTTCCGTATACTTTTTCGTTTCCTCTATTACTTTAGGAACGCTGTATGAAGGACTTGTTACCTTGAAAGTTGGGGCAAATTTTTACAGCTATCCTCAGTTCTTTAAAAAGGCGGCAATTAAGTTTGGGTCGGTTGTTGTTTCTACATCAGATCTCCTGATGTTCTGTACCAGCGCTGTTGCACTCCTTGTACTGGCCTATATTATTCAGAAAACCAGAATCGGCAGGGCACTCCGAAGCGTCAGCTTTGACAGGGATACTGCGAACCTGATGGGGATTGATGCTACACGGATTATTCAGTTTGCGTTTGTGGTTTCAGGTGCTCTTGCCGGACTTGCAGGTGTATTTCTGGGCATTAACTACACATTGTACCCGACTCTGGGCGGCCTGGTAGTAAAAGGATTTATTGCTTCGGTAATCGGAGGTCTGGGAAGTCTGCCGGGCGCGATCATCGGAGCCGTGCTTCTCGGGCTGCTTGAGACACTGTTAATCAGTACTGTGGGTTCGGGATACACCCCGGTATTTATTTTCCTTATTATGCTTGTGTTTTTATTACTCCGCCCAAGCGGAATTGCCGGCAGCAATATTCAGGAAAAGGCATAGGGGGTACTCACAATGATATTATACATGAATATTTTCACGCAGATATGTATTACGCTTGTTGCAGTTGCGGGCGTGTATGTTCTGACAGGACTTACGGGAATGTTCAGCCTTGGGCAGGCGGCATTCATGGCGGTTGGAGCTTATGTATCCGGTATTTTTGTCGTAAAACTGGGTGTCCCGTTTCCCCTTGCCTGTATCGCGGCTGTTATAATCGCGGTTGGTATTGGCTTTGTGGTGGGTATTCCAACCGTAAGGTTAAGACGGGATTACATATCCCTGGTTACACTTGGATTTGGAGAAGCGATTACCGCTCTGTTAAACAGAACGACAAAGCTTACAGGCGGCGCTTCCGGTTTCATCGGTATTCCGAAAAAAACCACAACGCTGATGGCATTCACGTTTGCAGTCATTGCAATCCTGCTGGTAAACTGGTTTAAAAACAGCAAATACGGACGCCAGTGCATTGCGATCCGGGGAGATGAGCTTGCGGCGAAGGCCATGGGAATCAATGTCCCAAAAATCAAAATCACATCGTTCCTATTGAGTGTTGCCCTTACCTCCTTCAGTGGCTGCCTGTATGCTTTCTATATTACATACGTGGATCCCAGCATTTTCGGCTGGAAGAAGAGCGCCGACTGGGTAATCATGGTTTTCTTCGGAGGCGTGAACAGTCTGACGGGATCAATCCTGGGAGCCACGATCTTAAGCGGTCTCCCGGAAGTGTTGAGAGGGCTTGCAAATTACAGAAGCATTATTTATGCAATCCTGGTATTGTTAATTATCAACTTTAAACCTTCGGGACTTTTAGGCGAGTATGAGCTTGCAGATTTGTTAAGAAGAAGAAAAGGCCGGGTAAAGCTGCAGAAGGAGGAAGACTGATGAGCTTGCTGGAGGTTAAGAATATTTATAAAAGCTTTGGCGGTGTAAAGGCTATTCAGGATTTTTCTATCCGTGCAGATGCGGGAGAGATCCATGGAATTATAGGACCAAACGGAGCCGGAAAAACAACTATTTTCAATGTTATATCCAATGTATACACGGCGGATCAGGGAACGGTGATGTTAGATGGGAAGGATGTAACCAGAAAAGAACAATATCTCGTTACGAGAGAAGGAATGGGACGCACCTTTCAGAATATCCGCTTATTTAAGGGACTTACCGTATTGCAGAATGTTATGTGCGCATTTGATCCCCAGTCGAAGTATTCCATAATCGGAGGCCTTTTTCCAACACCGAAACGCAAAAGCGAGGAAAAGAGAGGAATTGAACTTTGCGAACATTACCTGGAAATGGTGGGAATGGCTGACTATAAGAATGAACGGCCGGAAAACCTGGCCTATGGCATGCAGCGCCGTATTGAGATCGCAAGGGCGCTGACCTGTAATCCAAAGGTACTGCTCTTAGATGAGCCGGCTGCCGGACTGAATCCTACAGAGGTCCAGGAATTGACGGAGTTGATTTCAAGACTTTCCAAAGATATTGGATTTGCAATTCTTTTGATAGAACACAGGCTGGAGCTGGTTATGACCATTTCACATATCATTCATGTCCAGAACTTCGGAAAGACGATTGCAGTGGGTACCCCTGCAGAAATCCAGAGAAATCCGGAAGTAATTGAGGCGTATCTTGGAAAGGAGGAGGGATAACACATGGCAATGCTGAAAGTAATGGATTTAAGCGTCACCTATGGTCATGTCAGGGCACTGAAAAAGGTCCATGTGGAAGCGGATGAAGGGCAGATTGTCAGCATCATCGGCTCCAATGGAGCCGGAAAGACCTCTCTCCTGCGGACCATCTCCGGTCTGGTGAAGCCAGTCGAGGGAACCATCGAATTCCTGGGGGAGCCAATACCTTCCAAGTCAAGCAAAATCGTTGCGAAAGGAATTGTACATGTGCCGGAAGGACGTAAAACCTTCTCTGGCCTCACCATTCGTGATAACCTGCTGGTCGGCGGGTATTTACATCATAGAAAACAGCTGGAAAAAGATATTGAAGAGCAGTTTAAGCGTTTCCCTATTCTGAAAGAAAGAGAGCACCAGTTTGCCGGAACTCTCTCGGGCGGCGAGCAGCAGATGCTGGCTATCAGCAGGGGACTTATGGAGCATCCCAGGATTTTGCTGCTTGATGAACCCAGCCTTGGACTTGCGCCGATTATTGTAAACCAGGTGTATGATTTAATTAAGGAGATACGGGATTCCGGAATTACTGTTCTGCTTGTTGAGCAGAATGCGAGAAAAGCGCTTTCGATCTGCGATAAAGCATATGTTCTTGAAAACGGTATGGTAAACATCTGCGGAACAGGTGAAGAACTGATGAAGTCTGATGTGGTTAGGAAAGCTTATCTGGGAGGCTGATGCAGCGTCATTAAGTATCAATTTAGGGATAATGACAGGAGGAGAAAAGATGATACGTCAGTGGAATGAAGAGTCTATGGATCATCGCAATACACTGCTTTATGCGATGGGAATATCGCCTGAGGATGCGGCCAGACCTATAATCGGCCTGATAAACTCATGGAATGAAATGAATCCGGGACATTTCCCCTTTAAAGATGTCATCGCAGAGATGAAGGAGGAAATCTATAAAGCCGGTGGACTTGCACTGGAACTTCCTATCACCGGTGTCTGTGACGGAATTTGCTCCAATACACCGGGTGACCGTTACACGCTTCCGGCCAGAGATCTGGTATCGAGTGAAGTGGAGACGGTTGCAGAATTAAACATGCTGGAAGGCATGATTATCATGGCAACCTGTGACAAAGTTGTTCCGGGTATGATCATGGGCGCTTTGAGGGTGGATATTCCAACCGTTATGCTTACAGGCGGATACATGGCGGCAGGTCATTATAAGGGGAAAATGCTGACTCTGACCCATACAAAGCAGGCTTATGCAGCCTACATTGCGGGTGATATGAGCGAAGAGGATTACAAAGGAATCGTGAGAAATGCCTGCCCGACTCCGGGAGCCTGCCCCTTTATGGGAACGGCTAATACCATGTGCGCCATGGCCGAAGTTCTTGGCCTTTCTCCTCACGGTAACGCAAGTGTCCGCAGCCAGACCCCCCGTTGGCATGAGATGGCAAGGGAAGCGGCTGAAAAGATTGTGGAGGCAGTAAAGGAAGAAAGACGGCCAAGTGATTTTATAGAACAAAAGAGCTTTGAGAACGTCGTACGCTATATGATGGCAACGGGAGGTTCTACCAACAGCCTGCTTCACATCCCGGCACTTGCACGTCAGGTAAAATGCGATATTGTCCCTGAAACCTTTGATAGAATCAGCCGTGAAGTGCCCGTTATCAGCACCATTTATCCCAACCATCCAACTTATACAATGGAAGAATTTGATGCGGCCGGAGGGCTTGGGGCTGTTGTGAAAGAACTTGCCAAAGCAGGGAAAATCGATACGGCAGCAGGCGGCATGTTCGGCACCATCGGCGATAAGGCGGAACTTGTTGAAAATAATGATATGGATGTGATTCATTCTGTGGAAAATCCCATCCATGAACAGGGTGGACTTGCCGTTCTTCATGGCAATATCGGAACGGACAGTGCGATTGTCAAATTCAGTGCGGTAGATCCGGCAGCATGGAAATTTTCAGGACCGGCCAAGTGTTACGATTCTCAGGACGATGCCTGGAATGCGATTTTAAGGGATGAAATTGTGGCCGGCGATGTTGTAATTATCCGGTATGAAGGACCGAAGGGCAGCCCGGGAATGCCCCATATGGAGACATTTATGGCAGCTGTTCTCGGAAAAGGACTTGGCAGCCGGCTTGCCCTTGTATCCGACGGCAGATTTTCGGGTGCAACCGGCGGTCTTGCAATCGGACATGTGAGTCCGGAGGCTTATGAGGGCGGAAACCTGGCTTTGATCAAAGACGGAGATATGGTTTATATCGATGTTGAGGCGAGGATGCTGACGGTAGATGTGACAGAAGCGGAATTTGCTGACAGAAGAAAACGTTTCGAACCCGTTCATAAACCGGCTAAGGGATGGTTAAATCTTTACCGCAAAAATTGTACCTCAGCACACCGTGGAGCAACTGTATTTTGGGAAGACTGAATGCAATTAAACGACTATGCTGAAATTTCGTGTATATTCTGACAATGTGTGATAAAATTAGGGAAAAGAATCCATATTATGGAATTCACATATTGAGGTGATTGGAATGACAAATATTAAAGTGGTTGCAGAATTGGCAGGTGTTTCAGCGACAACCGTATCGAGAGTTTTAAGTGGAAAAAGTTATGTAAGTGATGACACAAGGATGCGTGTCATGGATGCCATCCAGAAAACAGGCTACAGCCCCAACGTCATGGCGAAAGGTCTGAAAATGGGCAGGACCAATACCATAGTCCTTATGCTTCCGGATATCCAGAACCTTATTTTTCCCATGATTACGCGGGGGGTCGAAGATGCGGCTAGACAAAAAAATTACACGGTAATTCTATGCAATACCGACGAAAACAGCGGTGTTGAAAAAGACTATATTTCTACTATGAAATCACGTCTGGTGGATGGGTTTATTGTAGGCTCCATGCTTCCAAACTCGATCCATATAAGAAACCTCCGCACAGAAGGATTCCCCCTTGTACTCATAAACCGCTTTTATGCCAAGGACGAGGGAAAAATAGATATTGTTGCCATAGATAACTTTAAAGCAGCCTATAATGCAGTCCGTTACCTGATCGGATCCGGACATAAAAAGATTGCTTTGGCGCTGGGGCGGGAGAACCTTTATTTGTATAATGAGCGTCATAGGGGTTACCGGGCGGCGCTTGAAGATCATAACATCCCTTATAATGAAAACCTGGTTATGAGGGAGGCGACAGGAAGCAGCAGCTTCTACAGCATGACACAGGCTTTGATGAACTCGGAAAACAGGCCGGATGCGATATTCGCAACCAGCGACCCGAAGGCATTTGTTATTCTTCATGCCCTTCATGAGATGGGGATCCGAATTCCGAAAGACGTTTCTGTACTCAGTTTTGACAATGTAACTCTTTCAGGGATGGTGGAGCCGCCGCTTTCCACTGTGGCACAGCCATTTTATGATATAGGTGTAAGGGCGACCAATAATCTGATTCATCAAATTCAATATAAAGATGAGAAGGGAGTGCTCCCCCAGCCTTTAAAAGAGCTGTTGGAGACAGATTTAATTATACGGGCTTCAACAAGATAGGAGATATATATGAGCAACCACTGGGGAATTAATCTTTGGAATTGGGAGAATGAACTGGGACTTAAATGTGTAGGATTGCCAGAAAAAGCCTTTAAGATGGGATTTACGGCAGTGGAACTTCCTATGACTTTTCCTGAGATTCCGAAGAAACTTGTGGATGAAATCCGTTCCCTGGATATGGAAGTGAGCCTTTGCGCCGCACTTGGAGCTGGGCGTGATCTTTCCAATTTTGATGATACGATCCGGAAGAACACAATAAAATATATGACGGAATGTTTGAAATCGGCGGAAGCAGTTTCCGCAAAAGTATTTGCCGGCCCTCTTTATACGGGGGGAGGGAAGAAACACCGGCTGTCTGTGGATGATGAAAAAAAAGAGTGGGAGCTTGCAGTAACTGGTATCCGTAAAGTTTCTGCCATAGCAAAAGAATGCGGTGTGCGGCTTGCTCTTGAACCTTTAAACCGGTATCGGACCAGCGTTGTCAATACAGCAGCTCAGGCGTTAAAGCTTGTTTCCGATATTGGAGAGGAAAACGTAGGGGTACATTTTGATACATATCAGGCCGGAATTGAGGAAGACAGCATCACGGATGCGTTTGAAGCCGTGCTGAAGGAAGAAAAAATGTATCATTTTCATGCCTGCTCCAATAACAGAGGAGTTCCGGGTCAGGGATTCTTTCCGTGGAAGGATTTATGGGGGTTGATGCAAAGATACGATTATAAAGGGCATATCACAATGGAAACATTTGCGCCCGGCGGCTTTGACGCCGGTTGGGTTCAGCCACAAAAGAGTGCGGATGAGATTGCCGAATCTGGAATCCTCTATATGAAGCAGCATGACTGGCATTAAAAATAAGGAGATGACTGAAGAATGGCGTCACATGAAAAGTTTAATTTTAAAACATTAAATGAGGTTGTAGAAAAAGTAAATTCTCTTGGTGTAAATATAAAATTCAGCGAAGATTTATCTCCGCTTCATGCCGAGGTAAAGGTAGGAAAACGGATTGCACCCAATGCAATTGCAATTCTTCCAATGGAAGGCTGTGATTCAAATCCCGATGGTTCTCCTTCTGAGCTTGTTGAAAGAAGGTATAAGAGGTTTGCGGAAGGCGGAGCGGGATTACTTTGGTGGGAGGCTTGTGCGGTTGTCGTGGAAGGACGGGCCAATCCGCTCCAGATGATGCTGACCAAGGAGAATATGCCGCAGTTTAAGGCAGTTGTTGAGCGCTGCAATCAGTCGGCAGTTGCCCGAAATGGAAAAAAACCACTGAATATTTTACAGTTAACACACTCCGGCCGCTATTCCAGACCGGAAGGCCATAAGGGAGCACCTATGGTTCCCCAGCATGACCCTGTTCTGGATCCGAGAGTCGGGCTTGCGGCAGATGCACCTGTCGTGACCGATGAATATCTGGACAATTTAACGGCTCATTATGTAGAAAGTGCGGTTTTGGCAAAGGAAGCAGGTTTTGACGGTGTGGATATCAAAAATTGCCACCGGTATCTTTTGAGTGAGTTGATTGCCAGCCACACAAGAGAGGGAAAATACGGCGGAAGCTTTGAAAACAGGAGCCGGTTTCTTCGCCAGACAATCCGTGCCGTCCGGGAAGCTGTGGGCGATGACTTTATTATAGCCTGCCGTTTCAATGTATTTGACGCTCATCCTTATCCCTATGGCTTCGGCTGTGATCAGAAAGACATGTGGAAGTTTGATCCCATAGAGCCAATGGCTCTTGTACGGATGCTGGTGGAAGAGGGCGTTGATCTTTTAAGCAATTCTGCGGGAAATCCCTATTATATTTATCCTCAGGTAACAAGGCCTTTCGACTTATCCAGCATGGGAGTCCCCACTCCGGATGAACATCCCCTTGAAAGCATGGGCCGTCTGTTTGAGTTCACACGGCAGATTCAGAAAGCAGCAGGTGATGTCCCTGTTGTGGGAAATGGTTATACATGGCTGAGGCAGTTCCTTTCTTATGCAGGTGCGGCAAACCTGGCCGACGGAAGCTGTAAATTTGTGGGTCTGGGACGTTCCGGCTTTGCATATCCGGATGCCCCCCGGGATATTCTGCTGAAAGGAGAAATGGATCCGAAGCAGTGCTGCGTCACCTGTTCAAAATGCACTCAGATTATGAGAGACCATGGAAGAACCGGCTGCGTCATCAAAGACAGCGAAATCTACGCGGGCTTTTATAAGGAGTACAGAGAGGAAGCTTCCATGCGTGAGAAAAGTTTCCAATGAAGGAGGACTTAAAAGTGAGTGTAAAAACCAGCAGAATTGGGAAAGTAATTGAGCCCATGAAAGCAATCATCGGGAAAAGGGATATTCAGTCTCCGAAAAAGGGTCAGGTTCTGATTAAAATTAAATCAAGTGCCATTTGCGGCAGTGATATCCACATTTTTAAAGGGAAACACCCTTCCGCCCCCCTTCCGATGACCATTGGACATGAATTTTCAGGAGATGTGGTTGAGATTGGAGAAGACGTTACCAATGTGTCTGTAGGAGACCGGGTAACGGTGGAGCCTTGTATTGTCTGCGGAACATGCGATGCCTGTTGTCATGGAGATTACGGATATTGTGAGAATATATCGTTTACATACAGAAATGGCGACGGAGCCATGGCTGACTATATTCTGGTCAATGAGCCGTATGTGTATAAGCTTCCTGAATACCTGACTTATGACACAGGTGCCCTGATTGAACCCTTGAGCGTGGCAACCCATGCGGTGCGCCGCGCAGATATCCGCCTTGGAGAGACAGTTCTAGTTATTGGAGCAGGCGCGATAGGAATGTTGATTGCGTCCATATGCAAAAAGAGCGGAGCTGCCGAAGTCATTATTGCGGATTTTTCTGATGAAAGGCTTGCAGCAGCGAAAAAGCTTGGCGCCACCATAACGGTTAATTCGGGAAAAACAGATCTGGAGGACGAGATACGCCGAATTACAAATGGAAAGGGTGTTGATAAGAGTTTCGAATGTGTTGGCCTGGAAGCATCATTTTTACAGGCGATGATGACGTTAAAAAAAAATGGCCTGGCCACTGTTATTGGAATCTTTGAGAATCCGCAGATCAATATTCCTGCAAGCAGATTTGTCACCCATGAAATTAAAATCCAGGGTGCTCAGGGATACTGCTGGGATTTCCCGATTGCACTTAAAGTTGCCAGAGAATTAGACCTTGAACTTCTGATCACCCATCATTTTCCTCTTGATGATATTCAGAAAGCTCTTGAAACTTGCCTTGATAGGAAATCGGGCAGTATTAAGGTCCTTTTACATCCTTAGAGACACGATTTAAGAGAAACACCCTGCGGGTATACGGGTATACCTTTATGCCCAAAAAGCATGGGTGAACAGATGAAAGGTGAAAGAGAAAGTGAAAAAAACAGCGATTGTAACAGGAGGAAGCCGCGGCATTGGATTTGCCATTGCTTATCAGTTGGGCCTTGACGGCTACAATGTGGTCATCATGGCTACTTCTGCCGAAGATAAAAATCAGGAAAATATGAACATGCTTAAAGCTGCCGGGATTGAATATACTTATGTCCAGGGAAATATTGGAGATTCCAAAGACAGAGAGAATCTTGTCAGAAAAACGGTGGAGAAATACGGTGCTGTCCACGTACTTATCAATAATGCAGGTGTTGCGCCAAATGTAAGGGCGGATTTGCTGGAGATGTCAGAAGAAAGCTTTGACCGTGTTGTGGGTATCAATACAAAAGGAAATATGTTTCTGACACAGGCAGTTGCAAACCAGATGCTGAAACAGCCCGTAGAAGGGAAAAAGCGGGGAACCATCATCAATATTTCATCCTGCTCTGCCGTTGTATCCAGTACAAACCGCGGAGAGTACTGTGTTTCTAAAGCAGGCATATCTATGCTGACAACCCTTTATGCGGACCGTCTTGCAGGAGAAAGCATTTTTGTCCATGAGATCCGCCCGGGAGTGATTGCTACGGATATGACCAGTACGGTGCAGGGAAAGTATGACACACTTATTGAGCGGGGCGCATTCCCGATTACCAGGTGGGGGATGCCGGAGGACGTGGCCAATGCGGTCAGCGTTTTTTGCAGTGATAAATTCCTCTATACAACCGGAAATTATATTGATGTAGATGGAGGCTTTCATATCCAGAGGTTATAATAAGCCTGATAAAACCATGTGAATGGGGCTGCTGCAGAATGTGAAATCGGCAGCAGTCCCATTAATTCTGTAAAGAAAGGCGGACCAGATGAAACTACAGATGTTTAATAAAGTACAGTTGTATCAGATGAACACGGTTGTCGTGGGAACCGGAGCAGCCGGATTTAATGCGGCAGATCAGCTGTGGGCTTTAGGCCAGAAAGATATTGCGATTGTGACCGATCATGTGGGAGCGGGAACCTCCCGCAACACCGGTTCTGATAAACAGACCTATTATAAGCTGACGCTTTGCGGGAACGATCCTGACAGCGTGGGAGATATGGCAGAGACGCTGTTCAGCGGCCAGTGTATGGACGGCGACATTGCCTTGTGTGAAGCGGCATTATCTGCCAGATGTTTTCTAAAGCTTGTTAACCTCGGCGTGAACTTCCCCCAGAACAAGTGGGGGGAATTCGTTGGTTACAAGACGGACCATGATCCCAGGTGCCGTGCTACAAGTGTAGGCCCATACACTTCAAAACAGATGACAGAGTGCCTGGAACAGGCAGTCAGGGAAAAGAATATTAAGATTTTTGACAGGATGCAGGTAATTAAGATTCTTTCCGATGGAGAAAGGGTGTATGGACTGCTTTGTCTGAATTTGAGCTGTCCGGATGATGAAGAAAGACGTTTTGTACTTTTTTCCTGTAAAAATATTGTGTTTGCCACTGGCGGGCCGGCCGGGATGTATGCGGACAGCGTGTATCCGGCCGGACATTATGGATCCAGCGGTCTGGCATTTGAGGCGGGGGCGAAAGGGAAAAATCTGACAGAATGGCAGTATGGGATAGCGTCCATTCATCCGCGGTGGAACGTATCGGGAACCTATATGCAGGTGCTTCCCCGTTTCTTTTCTACGGATGAAAATGGAAATGATGAGCGTGAGTTTTTAATGGATTTCTTTGAAAACAGGGATTCTATGCTCAGCAGTATTTTTCTTAAAGGATATCAATGGCCTTTTGACGTAAGAAAGCTTTCCGGAGGAAGTTCGATCATTGATATTCTGGTATATATGGAAAGAAGCAGAGGCAGACGGATATTTCTTGATTTTCGCGAGAATCCCGGCAGGGAACCGGTGAATTTTGAAAATCTGGATCAGGAGGCCTTTGAATATTTAAACAGGGCAGGCGCATGTTATGGGACACCGATCGAGAGATTAAGCCATATGAATATGCCGGCGGTGGAATTTTATCTTGGAAGAGGAGTAGATTTAAGGACAGAGCCTCTTGAGATTGCAGTGTGTGCTCAGCACAATAATGGAGGTTTAGCAGCTGATGCATGGTGGCATACGGATGTGGAGGGACTTTTTGCGGCCGGCGAGGTCTGCGGTAGCCATGGTGTCTACCGCCCGGGCGGAAGCGCTTTGAATTCCGGCCAGGTCGGCTCAGCAAGAGCTGCGCAGTACATAGCAGCCAGGAGACAGGGAGAGCCTGATAATACGGGTGAAAGTTTTGAAGAAATTGCCGGAAAAGCGGTATATGATGCGGAAAAGATGGTATCGCAGGTTACGGGTAAAAAAGATGGGCGAATCGCAGTGAGAGAGCTTTGGAACCGGGCAGCCGTCCGCATGAGCCGGTTCGGAGCGGCCATACGGAATCCCGAAAAGATTGAACTGGCCATAAAGGAGGTTCAGGAGGAGCTTTCGCATTTAGGTGATTTCGCCTGGGTGGAAGGCGGGAAGGAACTCTGGCGCGCCTTTCGGCTGAGAGATATGCTTATCAGCCAGTTTGTGTATCTCTCTGCTATGAAAGATTATGTTGATCATCAAGGAAGAAGCAGAGGCAGCGCTCTTTACAC
The DNA here is from genome assembly GCF_900105615.1 of Lacrimispora sphenoides JCM 1415. NCBI lineage: Bacteria > Bacillati > Bacillota > Clostridia > Lachnospirales > Lachnospiraceae > Lacrimispora > Lacrimispora sphenoides. The sequence goes on from NZ_LT630003.1 coordinate 792,477, forward strand.
GGATCTTAGCGGACAAAAGCCAGATCCGAGGCTGCTGGAAGAATTTACATTCTGCCTTGATGACGGCAGCAGTGCAGGTTTGATACAGGAAGCTTCTTATAGAAATGGTAAGGTTCAATTTGAATGGAGAAAGGTAAGAACGATTCCTGAAGATGATAACTTCTTTGAGAATGTGTGGAGGCAGTTCAGAGAAAATCAAAATATTTATTAGTAATATATTATTATATATCAGGTGCCTGGCCCTGTACAACCATTATAGGAAGCAAAATGCTCTGATAACGATGGCTGTACGGGGTTTAGTCATTTAAATGGCCAATCATTCGGGGGCACTCACAATTTTAAAATTATCGTAATAGTTGGCCTTCTGATCACTGTAAATTTACTTATTACTTTTCACAGTTTCCATTCCTTCTTTTAACATTTTTTGAATGCTCTGATTATGGGCTCGACGTATTCTCTTTAGACTGTATAAAGTATCGGGATCATTATCTATCACATTTACCCCAAATTTACAAGTCAGAGTCGCTTTAAAACCTAGTTTTTTAATGATAGTTTCTATTTTATCGTTATATCTGCCATATGGATAGGTAAACGTATTTGGACTACTGCCTGTAACAGACAAAATTTCTTCCTGCAGCTTATTTAAATCATTTGATAAAAATTCTTCATAGTTCTCTAATGATTCATTATCTAATTGGCAGCATCCATAGCGTCCTTTAGAAATTTTATGTAAGTTGTAGGAATGGCTTTGTATTTCAACAAGTCCAGATTGCTGCATTTCTTTTATTTCATCCCATGTTACATGAGAATATTCAATATTTTCATCGCATACTTTTGAAAAATCATCGACGCTTTTTCCAATTACAGATAAAACTATTTTCATATTATATTCTTTTACCAGAGGATAAACATTTAAATAGGTACTAAGATACCCGTCATCAAAAGAAAGAATGACTGGATTCGGGGGTAATTCCTTTTTATCATGAACATATTCTATTAATTGTGTCATTGTTATAGTATTGTAATGATTTTCTTTTAAATACTTTAAATCACTTTCAAATTCATTGGGACTAATGACATCATTGCCAAAACCACTGTTTTTTACTTGATGATACATTATAATCGGAACTAAAATTCCATCAGCAGGTTGTACGGAAGAGACTACATAGATTCTATATATACTTTTAACGATGGAAATAGATAATAGGCTGAAAATTATGATAATTATTATATTTTTTAGAATACTTCTATCTTTTATTATTCGATCCATAATTTTGCCCCTATATGTTGTTATAACAATTGTATGCCAAAGATGTGAATTAATTCGTATTATTTCCTTAATAGATTGGCTGTGGAACACAGGTAAAAAAGAAGAATATGTGATTGTTAAAAAGAACCTTACCTGATATGCTTAAACTAAGCATGAATTATAGAGATCTTTCAAAGGCAACGAAAAATGCCATACCAGGGAGGGGAAATATGCATTCATTAGTTCATAAGCTGAATATCAGTCTTTTCAAGAAAATAATAACTATCTTTTTAATCGTTATAGCTCCAATTTTTATACTTGGAATTTATATCCGCAATTGGGGAGCCAACACGGTACGTGAAGAGCTGTCAAAATCATCAACTGCTCAGATTGAATTTTATTTAAGCCAGCTGGAAAAAGAAATTGAACGGCTTAAAATATTGCAATACACTTGTTTAAATGATGAGCATCTGAACCGTCTCGCAGTCCAGTATAGTATTATGAGTGATTATGAAATTGTCAGCAATATGAGACAGCTTCAGGCACGACTTATTACTATTGAGTATAGCAGCAGCTATGTTATAAATGTCAGCGCACATATATTTTCAATTAATAAAACAATTTCGTCTTCCAGGGGAGTAGATGATTTAGACGAAAGGGTATATGAACGCACACGGTCCGCAGCCGGGCTGGCGGGGGCCCAAATCGTCAGATATGAAGATGGTTTATATCTTACAACCGTTGATCCTTCTGACAAAACAGGTCGGATCAGTAACTATGTGATAGAGATAGAGCTGAATCAAGATGTTTTTAAAGAAGATTTAGAGCAGTTTAACATTTATCCTAACAGCGGATCGTTTTTGATAGATCTCACAAACTCCAATGAAATCGCCATGGCAAGTACAGGGAAACCCGTACAATCTCATGCGATTTTGGGCGATTTTAATGTAGTCGATAAAAGTGGCACTAATCTTAGTAATATAGAGGGATATCGCTGCTATTCCGTGTACACAAAGTCTAAGTATCTAAATATGCTGCTGCTCAGGTATTTACCTGAAAATCTGGTATTTACACCGATGAAAAATTTTACTAACTGGATATGGGTATTCATCATGGTATCAATAACCGTAATTATAATTTTTACATTATCCATGAACCGCTTTATAAATAAACCTATTAAAAAGTTGGTAGAGGTTTTCCGGCAGGTAGAAAAAGGGAACCTGCAGATAAGTTTGGACACAAATGATGTTGGATCTAAAGAATTTGCTTATTTGTATACCAGATTCAACAAAATGGTCGATAGCTTAAATATGTTAATTGATCAGGCCTATAAGCAGAAAATATTGACTCAGCGAGCTGAACTAAAGCAGCTTCAGGCACAAATCAAACCGCATTTTCTATATAACAGCTTTTTCATTATCAATACGATGGCTCAGATGGGGGACGAAAACCTGTTAGAGTTTACCAATCATTTAGGGGAATACTACCGCTATCTTACCAGGAATGCAGCAGACATAATCCCTCTTTGTGAAGAAGTTGAGCATGCACGCACTTATACCAGCATTTTATCCATGCGTTTTACAAAGAATCTTGATATTATATTCGGCTCCTGCCCTAAGGAATATGAACAATATCCCGTTCCCCGGCTCATTTTACAGCCCTTGATCGAGAATGCATTTGAACATGCGGTGGAAAAGCGGATGAAAGACCGGATCATTTCCATCTCTTTTGAAAATCATATTGACAGACTTCATATTATTGTTGAAGATAATGGAACCACTTTGACAGATGAAAAACTTTCAGAGCTGCAAAAAATGTTGATATCACAACCTGATGACGCAGAAGTAACGGCATTGCTTAACATTAACAGACGTTTACAATTGCAGTACGATGAAGTCAGCGGTGTGTTGCTTGATCGAAGTCTGTTGGGAGGACTTATGGTTGAACTGGTTTTAGGGCCTAGGAGGGAGTAAAATGTATCGACTTTTAATTGCAGATGATGAGGAGATTATTGTTAATGGGTTATATGACATCCTTTCCAGTCTTGAAAATCTGGAACTGGATGTATATAAAGCATATTCTGGCGAAGAAGCGATACAGTGGCTGGGACGTACAAGAATTGATATCGCTTTAACAGATATTAATATGCCAGAAATAGATGGCCTTCAGCTGCTGGATGAAATCAAAAAACGATGGCCATGGTGCCGCGTGATTTTCCTTACAGGGCATAGTGAATTTAACTATGCTTATAAGGCAATACAATATAGCAATGTAAAATACATATTGAAGACTGAGGGATATGGCAAGATCATAAAAACAGTGGAACGTGTGATCCAGGAGTTAAAAGATGAAAACCAGACAAATGAATTGATACAAAATGCCAAGGACCAGATAAATCTTGCTCAGGATTTATTTTGCCAGAAGTATTTTAATGCATTGCTTAATAATGATAATTCTTTAAAAATTAATGGGAAGGAATTTGAGAGGCTCTTTATCCATCTAAATGCAGATGAGCCTGTGATGCTGATTTTAGGCGAAATATTGATTTTACCTAAAACCATAGACTTCTGGGAGAAAAACCAGATTATGTATTCCATAAAGCAGCTGATAGTCAGATACTTTGCCATGCATATCAACAGCCTGGTAGTTCCGCTTAAGGATGAAAAAATAGCTGTTTTTGCTCAGCCCTCAAAAATACAATCATATCCGGATCAGCCCCATGACAGTATGAGCATATTTTTAAAAGGGACTTTGGAAATGGTTCAGTCAGCCTGCCGGGAAAGGCTGAATGCTCCTGTAAGTTTTGCTTTGGCTGAAAAGCCATGTAAATGGGAGGAAGTTGCAGAGAAATATGTAGCTCTCATTGATTTGCTCAATTACCAGGTTGGTCATGACATGGAAACAATCATTGATGAAAGGGAGTTTCGTAAACAGAGACAGACATTTACTCCGTCTTTTGAGGCCGATTCCAATACTGCCACCACCTTATTGCAGGGATTGTTGTTCCGCAAAGACTTAAGTAATCTGTATCATTCCATAGAAACCGGAGAAGAACAGGATTACTATGATTCTCTGCGAAGATGGCTCGAACCGCTTGGTGAAATACAGGACAAAAATAATGTGATCGCCTTAGAGGCATATCAGACGATCATAACATTCTTCCTTTCCTGTGTAAATCGTTTCCAGCTGGCGGATCGGTTTTCAGATTCCATTAATTTAAACTGGCTGTATAGCAGCGAAAATTATGCTACCTGGAAGGAGGCGGCGGAGCATCTTTTTGAATTATCTCATATGATTTTTAGCGTACAAAAAGAGGAGCAGAGCAAAAGGACTAATGATACTATTAATTTTGTGCGACGGCATATTGAAAATCATTTGTCTGAAGATTTATCGCTGACCAGTTTGTCTGAAAAGACTTATTTAAATCCATCCTATCTTTCACGGCTTTATCATCAGACGACCGGACATAAGCTTTCAACTTTTATTGAAAATTCACGAATAAAAAAAGCAAAAGAATTACTTGAAAATCCTTATGAAAAGATATATGAAATTGCAAAGAAGGTTGGATACGACACAGCAGCCTCTTTTACACGTTTTTTTAAAAAAGCAGAGGGAATCTCACCTCAGGAATACCGGGATTCATGTATTACAACGAAAAGGCTTAAAAACTAAAGATATGTTATAGATGTAAAAATATGTAAAGGCATTCGTTTATTATGGTAAATAGGTGTTAAGTAAATCAAAAAATGGTCATGGAAAATGTCCAAACAAATGTCTATAATAAGGAAAGGAGTTGGTTATAAAGTATAAAACAAGGAGGGCTATATGAGAAAACGTATTATTAGCACAGGTATATCTGCTGTATTGATTGGGGGGTTACTGCTTACTGCCTGCGGAGGCAACCGTTCGGAGGTTTCATCATCTTCTATAAGCGGATCAAAGGAAACAGGCTCTGCTGTTGAAGCAAACAGCTCCGTTTCGGCAGAAGAAGGGGATCCGTTTGGAAAATATGATCCATCTATTAAAATGACGTTTGCCCGTACGGTAGATAATGATCTGAATGATAACATACTGCCGAAAACTCCAGGGGAAACAATTGATAGCAACAGATGGTTGGATTTGTATTCAAAGGACTTAGGTATTGACATCAGCTATGCCTGGACTGTAAGAGGTGGTCTCAATGATGACGCTTATACACAGAAGTTAAATGTTACTATTGCATCCGGAGACTTACCAGATGTACTGATTGTAAACCGGACACAGTTGAAGCAATTGGCAGAATCAGATATGATCGTAGACATGACAGAGTATTATGACAAGTATGCCAGCGAACTGACAAGGGAAGTTTATAATTCAGAAGGTCCTGGAATCCTGGAGTCTGCTACGTTTAATGGCCGTTTAATGGCTGTGCCTTATGCAGATGCATCAGTGGAAAGTACACAATATCTATGGCTTCGTCAGGATTGGCTGGATAAGCTTAATCTGGAACCTCCCAAGACGATGCAGGATTTATTGAAAATTGCAAAAGCGTTCACAACCCTTGACCCTGATGGGAATGGCAAAGATGATACCTATGCAATGGCTATTACAAAAAATTTGTACAGCGGTGCCATGGGTACAGAGGGTTTTTTTGCAGGATATCATTCTTATCCGAATATGTGGGTGAAAACGGATGAAGGAACTTTAGCCTGGGGAAGCGTGCTTCCGGAAACAAAGGATGCATTACAGGCTTTGGCAGATATGTATGCGGCCGGAGAAATTGATCCGGAATTTGGAATCAAAGACGGCGCCAAGGTTGCAGAGATGATAGCGGCGGGAAAAATAGGTATTGATTTTGGTGAGCAGTGGAATCCGATGTATCCGCTTATCAGCAGCTATCAAAATGACCCGGAAGCGGACTGGGTTGGCTATCCGATCGTATCAATTGATGATACATTACCTAAAGTTCCGCAAAAGTTCCGTACTCAATGGTATTATGCTGTTCGCAAAGATTATGCGAACCCAGAAGCCGTAGTTAAATTGATTAATCTGCACCTTGAGAAAAACTGGGGTGAGAACAATGAATTTGATTACTATTATATGCCGGTTGAAAATGAAGCAGCAGGTGTATGGAAGTTCTCACCGGTTGCACCGGCTCCGACCAATAAGAATCTTGAGGCATTTAATGAGATTCAAAAAGCACGCAAGCTGGGAGATATGAGTATCCTGAAAGGTGAACCGGCTGTAATTCAGAAAAATCTGGAAGCTTATTATGGTGGTGATACCACTCAGTGGGGCTGGGAGAAAATATATGGGCCTACAGGAGTCTTTAATGCGCTGAATGGATATATTGAAAATGGACAGGTGATGAGAGAGGAGTTTGTAGGTGCACCTACGCCGACTATGGTAGATAAACAATCCTCTTTGCGTACCATGGAACTGGAGATGTTTGCCCGGATTATCATGGGTGATGTTTCCATAGATGAGTTTGATAAGTTCGTTGAAAACTGGAATGCTCTTGGTGGGGCTCAGATGACAAAGGAAGTTAACGAATGGTATCAGTCCGTTAAAAAATAAAAAATAAGTTAAGGGAGGAGAGGTTTAACAAAAAACTTTTCCTCTCGTTTTTTTTAAACAGGAAGTGAGGATGATATTTATGAAACGTGGACGAATGCGGGAACTGCCATTGCATCTAATGATTTTACCCAGTGTAATATTGCTCATTTGTTTCAGCTATTTACCGATGGGAGGAATTATTATTGCGTTCCAGAAGTTTGTGCCTGCCAAAGGGCTGTTTGGTGACCAGAAATGGATTGGATTTGACAACTTTATATATCTGTTCCGATTACCAAATTTCATGAGCGTACTTTGGAATACTCTCTTTATTGCCGTTATGAAGATTATTTTCGGACTTTTGATTCCGATTATAGTTGCGATTCTGATTAATGAGGTAAAAAGTAATACATTGAAACGGGGCATTCAGACGGCAATTTACTTGCCCCACTTCTTATCATGGGTAGTCTTAGGCGGTATATTTATAGACATACTTGCTCCTGGGGACGGTCTGATTAATCATGTGATAAAAGCTTTCGGTGGTCAGCCCATATTCTTTTTGGGTGATAATAAATGGTTTCCATTTACTTTGATAGTAACTGAGACATGGAAGTCATTTGGATATGGAACGATTGTATATTTGGCAGCAATAACGGGTATTGATTTAAGCCTATATGAAGCAGCACAGGTTGACGGGGCAAATCGTTGGAAGCAAATTTGGCATATCACCCTTCCGGGTATGCGAATGGTTATAGTTCTATTAATGGTGTTAAGCCTTGGAAATGTATTGAATGCAGGATTTGACCAGGTTTTCAATATGTATAGTCCGCCGGTATATGCAAGCGGAGATATTATTGATACATTTGTTTACCGGATTGGTATGTTGGAGGCACAATTTGGAGTTGCTACAGCGGTAGGTCTATTTAAATCAGTTATTTCACTGACTTTAATTTCGGTTTCATACTGGTTTGCTATTAAGTTTGCAGACTATCAGTTGTTTTAGGAAAGGAATCGTTTATGAAAAAGAATAAGAAGTTTAAGTGGTTTCCGGTATTAAATACTATTATCCTTATCATGCTTGCTTTGATCTGCGTGATACCGCTTGTTCATGTTGCTGCTGTTTCGTTCAGTTCCAGTGCAGCGGCCTCCGCCGGAGACGTATCATTATGGCCTAAGGATTTTACCACAAGTTCATACTCATTTGTTGCAAAGCGTCCTGCATTTTGGCGCTCAATGAAAGTCTCAGTTACACGAATTATTATGGGCGGGGGTTTAAGTATTTTACTTACAATTACGGCAGCGTATCCGTTGTCTCAGCCAAAGGCAAGCTTTCGGTTCAGAACAGTTTATGCATGGTTCTTTTTTATTACTATGATATTTAATGCCGGATTGATTCCTTGGTACATGGTAATAAGACAATTCGGCCTTTTGGATAGTATTTGGGCATTGATCCTTCCTGGCGCCGTACCTGTTTTCAGTGTTATCCTATTGCTCAATTTTTTCCGTGAAGTTCCAAGAGAACTTGCGGAGGCGGCATTTATTGATGGAGCCGGACATTGGCGCACTCTTTGGACAATATATGTACCCTTATCAAAACCTGCTCTTGCAACACTCTTGCTGTTTTCACTTGTAGCAAACTGGAATAGCTGGTTTGATGGCCTGATTCTCATGAACAATCCGGATAATTATCCATTACAGACATACATACAAACCATTGCGGTTCAGCGCTCATTCAGTATGATGACAAGAGAAGAAATCCAGCAAATGGCCACGATATCAGACAGAACCCTGCGGTCTGCACAAATATTTTTAGGCTCCTTACCCATTGTTATGGTATACCCTTTCCTGCAAAAGTATTTTGTGAAAGGCATCGTGTTAGGTGGAGTTAAGGGGTAATAAGGAAAAGGAGGGGGAATTGAAATGAAAAAACAGGTGTTTAATCCCTATCTGCCGTCATGGGAATACATTCCCGACGGCGAACCACATGTGTTTGAGGAGCGTGTATATGTGTACGGATCACATGACCGTTTCAATGGATTCGCATATTGCTTAAATGACTATGTTTGTTATTCTGCGCCGGTAGATGATTTGTGCGATTGGAAGTATGAAGGTGTTATCTATGAAAAGACGAACGATCCTTTCAATGCAGACGGCAGCATGTGTCTGTATGCACCGGATGTAGTCAGAGGACCGGATGGCAGATATTATCTGTATTATGTTTTGGATAAAGTTCCGGTTGTTTCTGTGGCGGTCAGTGAAACCCCTGCAGGAAAATACAGCTTTTACGGTTATGTGCGTGATATGAAGGGAACACGGCTGGGGGAAAGAGCCAATGATCAGCCGCAATTTGACCCTGCAGTTTTATTGGAGAGTGATAAAGTCTATTTGTATACAGGTTTTTGCGGCCCTGGAGACAAGTCACGCAAAGGTGCTATGGCGACAGTGCTTGCGGCGGATATGTTGACAATCATTGAGGAGCCGGTAATCATAGTGCCCGGAAATTGCTATGGCAGCGGAACTGGGTTTGAAGGACATGAGTTCTTTGAAGGACCATCCATCAGAAAACATGGAAATACATATTATTTCGTTTATTCTTCGAGTCGGATGCATGAATTATGCTATGCAGCCAGTAAGAGTCCGACAAAGGATTTTTCTTATGGAGGCGTAATTGTAAGCAATTGTGATGAGAATATTACAAATGGGAAGCCGGCTGGGATGCACACGTATGTTCCCGGAAACAATCATGGCGGCATGGCAGAAGTATTTGGTCAGTGGTATATTTTTTATCATAGACATACAAACGGAACAAATTTCAGCCGTCAGGGCTGTGCCGAACCGGTTCAGATTAAGGAGGACGGCTCAATGGAACAAGTTGAAATGACCTCGTGCGGATTAAATGGCGCCCCTCTGGTTGGAAAGGGAGAGTACTTTGCATACATTGCCTGTAATTTGTTTTCTAAAACAATGAAAAATGACCATCTGCTTCATCACGCTGGTTGGATTGACGGGAAATATCCCAGAATTACACAGGATGGTCGGGATGGCGATGAAGAGATAGGATATATCGCCAATATGCAGGATTCTACGATAGCCGGATTTAAGTATTTTGAGTGTAAGGGTATCACAAGGATTTCTCTTAAAACGAGAGGGTATGGAAACGGGTGCTTTGAAGTAAAAACTGCGTGGGATGGTGAAACCTTCGGGAAAATTCCGGTAGGGTATTCAAACGTCTGGGTTGTAAATTCTGCTGAAATCATGATTCCGGACGGAGTTCAGGCTTTGTTCTTCGAATTTAAAGGCGAGGGCGGAATCAGCTTAAGTTCATTCATCTTAGAATAATGAGAGTAAAAGGAGCGGGGTATGCAGAAATATGGTGAAACCATAGGACATAAAAGGGGAATGCATATCTGGTGGACTGATATCCCGGATCCGGATGTGATCCGGGTTGATGATACGTATTATATGACCAGCACTACCATGCACTTTACGCCAGGCTGTCCAATTATGAGATCTAAGGATCTGGTTCATTGGGATATTGTTAGTTATGTTTATGATATTCTGGAAACCAGCGATGAAATGGCTTTGAAAAATGGAAAGCATGATTACGGCAGAGGATCATGGGCGAGCTGTTTAAGGTACGCTAATCATACTTTTTATGTTGCATTCACAGCATACAATGCGAATAAAACATATATATTTCAGACAAAAGATATTGAAAGCAATCAATGGGACAGGTACACGCTTGAGGGCATTTACCATGATATGTCCCTGCTTTTTGATGAAGATGGTAAGGTTTATATGGTTTATGGGAGTGGAACGATACGGGTCATTGAATTAACATCAGATGCAAAGGCTGTTAAACCGAAAGGCATGGATAAAGTTGTGATTCCTAACGCTGATGTGGGTAGAGAAGGCGGCCTTCCGGCCGAAGGCTCTCACATATATAAATGGAATGGAATGTACTATATTTTCTTAATCGCATGGCCTCCCGCCCCTTTGTATTCGGGAAGGAGAATTCAAATATGTTATCGCTCAGATAGAATTGATGGTGAGTATGATGGAAAAGTGCTCCTCGATCATGATATGGGATTTCACAATAAAGGTGTTGCACAGGGAGGTATTTTTAATACCGGGACAGGAGAATGGTATTCCCTGATGTTTCAGGATCATGGTTCGGTGGGCAGGATTCCGGTTCTTGTCCCGTTCATCTGGGAAGAGGGGTGGCCTGTATTTGAAGCCTGTGGTAAGCTGCCCAATATAAATCATGTAAATACGGAAAGATTTACCAGCCTCAATATAGTAAAATCGGATGATTTTAATCAATTATCCTTATCTCTCCAGTGGCAGTGGAATCACAATCACGATGACAGATACTGGTCACTGAGAGAAAGGCCAGGCTGGCTCAAGTTGACCAATGGTACGCTTTGCCGCAACATATCCGATGCCCCTAATACATTGACACAACGAACCTTTGGCCCCATTTGTTCTGGCAGGGCTTTGCTTGATATATCAAATATGAAAAATGGTGATTTTGCAGGTTTGTGTGCTTTTCAGGATCAGTATGGTTATGTAGGAGTTAAGTTGGAGGTTGATGGAGCAAAAGTCATTATGGCAATGGCAGAACCGGAACCGTTTGAGCCTGATAATATGGAATATAAGACAGGAAAGCCAGAGGTAATTACAGAAAGCATACCTTTAAAACAGAAAGTAATATATCTTCGCATTGACTTTGACTTTCGTGACATGGCTGACACTGCTGATTTCTACTATAGCTTAGATGGCAGCAGATGGAGTGGGATTGGCAGGCAATTGAACATGTCATACAGATTAACACATTTTGTGGGCTATCGTTTCGCTTTGTTTAGTTATGCAACAAAAGAAAAAGGTGGTTCTGCCTGGTTTGATTATTTTAAGGTATGAGTAAACATCGAAGAATTAAAATAGGAGAAGAGAAAAATGAAAAAAGCAAGAATCATCATCGATAAGTATTTTCTGACGGGAGGCGTTGATCAGAGGATATTCGGTTCTTTTATTGAACATTTGGGACGGGCCGTCTACGGCGGAATTTATCAGGAGGGAAATGTAAATTCTGATGAGCAGGGATTTCGAAAGGATACCCTGGAATTGGTAAAGGAACTGAATGTGCCTATCGTGCGCTATCCGGGAGGTAATTTTGTATCTGGTTTTTGCTGGGAGGACAGCGTGGGCCCTAAAGAACAGCGGCCGGCAAGGACAGAACTGGCCTGGCAGGTGATCGAAACAAACCAGTTTGGTTTAAATGAATTTGTAGACTGGTCCCGGCTGGCCGGAAGTGATATCATGATGGCGGTCAACCTCGGTACAAGAGGTCCGGCGGATGCGAAGAATCTTCTGGAATACTGCAATTTTGAGGGCGGTACTTATTACAGTGATTTGCGCAAGGCTCATGGCTATGTAAAACCACACGACATCAAGGTATGGTGCCTGGGCAATGAAATGGATGGAAAGTGGCAGATGGGCCACAAAACAGCTATGGAGTACGGCCGTGTCGCTTCAGAAACTGCGCGGCTGATGAAATGGCTGGACCCCAGCATTGAAACCGTGGCTTGCGGCAGCTCCGGTATGATGATGCCCACGTTTGGTGAATGGGAATATCAGGTACTAAATGAGTGCTACGATGAAGTGGACTATCTTTCGCTGCATCAGTATTACGGAAACCGCAGCAATGATACATCAGATTTCCTTGCCTGCTCGAAGGGTATGGATGATTTTATATCGGGAGTCATATCTCTCTGCGATGCGGTGAAAGCGAAAAAACATGGAAAGAAGGAAATTAACTTATCATTTGACGAGTGGAATGTTTGGTATCACAGCAACGAACAGGATAAACAGATCAAACCATGGAATAAGGCGCCCCATCAGCTTGAGGATGTATATAACTTTGAAGATGCACTTTTAGTGGGCAGCATGCTGATTACCCTTTTAAGACATGCAGACAGAGTAAAGATTGCGTGCATGGCGCAGCTGGTGAATGTAATCGCTCCAATCATGACATCGGATACAGGTGCCTGGCGTCAGACCATATTCTATCCTTACATGCATGCTTCCGTTTATGGGAAAGGAACTGTTCTTTTTACTCAGATCAAAGCACCGGTATATGAGAGCCGGACTTACGGAACCGTGTCCATACTGGACAGCGTCTGTATTTGGGATCAGGAGTCTGAGACACTTACAATCTTTGCCGTGAACAAAGATCTGGAGGAAGATGTGGAAGTTGTATGTGATTTACGACAGTTTGAGGGATATCAGGTGAAAGATCATCTGGTGCTGACTCATGATGATATGAAAGCAGTGAATACGGAGTCAGCTCCTGACACAGTAAAGCCAACGAGTTCTAAGGCTTCCCGATTGGAAAATGGTAACTTTTCAACTGTGTTTGGAAGACATAGTTGGAATGTGGTTCGGCTGGAAAAAAGCGTACAGTAGCGGATACATCAAAGTGACCCTCCCCCCTTTCCCCGCAATCACCTCGAAATAAGGGGAAGGGGAGTTGGGGGGAGTTTTCTGACAGTGTTTGAAACGTATTATAAGGAAGTGTTGTATAGATCGTTTTTATTGTCGTTGTTATTTAAGAACGGGCGCTTATAATTTACTTTTATAACAATGCCTCTGGCATAATCGCCAAAATTCTCACCAAAGATTGTTAAACCTCCGGGACGTCTGTTTAGGGAAGAAACTTCAAAGCGGAGGGTCCAATGATCCCTTGAAAGGTCGTATGCATCAAGGGTCAGGGAAGATTTTATCTCTTTATCAAGATATACACCTTGTTTATTGATTTCAAATCGTTTTAAGATACCATATTGAGCAGATAACCACCAGCCAGGAGTATATTTACCTCTTCGGTCGCCAAAATCACCGGGAGATACCCAGGTGCAGATAGGGTGTCCGTTTAAATACAGATTAATATCAGACTCCCAATCGTTTTTAATATGAGGATATTCGGAACACATTTCAGCAGAAATTTCTATGTCAATTATCTCACACCCATCAGGCACGTAATTGGGTATTTCATATTCGACGTATCCGTCGCGAAACCAGACTAACTGGGCATGAATGCGCTCAGGATCATAAAAGAACTTGGGGTCATCGTGCCCTCCAATGATTTTCTCGTTGCTAGCAATACCGCAGGTGGGCTTAATTTCTGCTTTTGTATATTGACCTACACCCAGCTGTAATTCGTAATTTTGGATTTGATGATAATGGACAGTGGGTAAACGCAATGTATACCATTGATTAACCAGTGAACAAACTTTTCCGGCTTTTTTTGTACGGGTGGAAAGAATCAGCCCGGCGGCCTCCAGCTTATTGATGTGCGCTGTCATCATTGCACTGGTTACGCCTACTGCTTTTGCCAGGTCTTTGATATTGGCCTCGCCATGAGCTAAATGCTCGAGTATTTTAATGCGGACAGGACTTGATAAAGCCTCAAAAAATGGAAGGTTTTCTTCAGATACCCATATTTGCATGTTCTCGGCCTCCTTTGTTTTTTAATTCAATAGGCGATTGCAAAACTCCGTTCACGCAATCATTTATTATAAACTGATTATATCAAAAGTTTATGGTCATGTATATATTAAGGACAATGATAAGAGTTTAATTACTTTTGAATTTGAGTCATTGTGCCTGGGTCATTAAATTAACTTTAATATTAATTCACTAGAATCTTTGAACAATAAGTGTGGGGGTAATATGTGAATAATATATGAAAATATAGTAATATACATATGGAAGATTGACGTAACATACAATAAAGTATATAATTGAATTAACTTAAAAGTAAATACATAAAGAACTGGTAGTGTAGCGCAAATCAAACAGTAGACAGGAGGATTTGTAATGAAAAAGAGAATGGCAGGTATGCTATTGTGTTTCGCCATGGTTTGTTCCGTGACGGCAGGCTGTGGGCAAACCGGGGCAAAGAAGGAGGCGGCGGGAAATTCGGCGGCAGGACAGGAGCAGACAAAAGAACAGTCAGCAGATGGAAGTACGGTGGGAAAAAATAAATTTGTTAGGGATGGAACGGATTTGTCTTTATGGACGTTTCAGGCTTTGCATGTAGGCTTCTATACCGATATGGCGGACAAGTGGAATGAAGCCAATCCTGACAAACCAATTAACTTGACGGTAACAACCGGAGACTCCAGTTCTATTCAGAATAAGCTCCTTGTAGCATGCCAGTCAGGTGAAGGCACACCGGATATTGCAGATATTGAGATTGGTTTTTATGCATCGTATTTGAAGGATAATTATTTATTGCCCATTAATGATGTTGTAGAACCTTATAAAAATGATGTTGTTATGTCCCGTATTGAAATGTACGGAGATCAGAAGGGAAACTATTATGGCATAGATTTCCATCTTGGCGCATCAGTCGCATATTACAATATGGATATTATGAAGGAAGCAGGAATTGATCCGGCGGCAATTGTAACCTGGGATGATTATGTAAAGGCCGGAAAGACCGTTCTTGAAAAAACCGGAAAGTACATGTGCGCGGTGGAAACATCAGACCTTTTCTTACCCCAGATGATGCTGCTTGAGAAGGGGGTACAGTATGTAGATGAAGCAGGTAAACCAAATCTCGCAACCAAAGAACATGCAGAGGTAATTGAGTTTATCAGAAGCATGATGGATGAAGGAATTTGCGAAGTTGCTCCGGGTGGTGGCTATCATTCAGAAGAATGGTTTGGTCACTTAAACGGCGGAAAGGTTGCCTCTGTAATGATGCCGCTATGGTATATGGGCAGATTTACTGACTACTGCAAGGATCTGGATGGAAAGATTGGTATCTATGAGATACCTGTGTGGAATAAGGGAGACACCAGAGAAGTATTACAGGGAGGAACCGGTACATCAGTAATAAAATATACGAAAAATGAAGAGCTTGCAAAAGAATTTCTGGCATTTGCCAAACTTTCCAGAGAAGGAAATATATATGAATGGCAAAAACTGGGATTTGATCCTATCCGGACAGAGATATGGAAGGATACTAAAATTACCCAGGATACGGAAAATAAGTTTATTAAGTATTTTAAGACCAATCCATTTGATATATTGTTAAAGAATGGTACTGATTTGACTGCTCCAAGTATAGCAGGAAGCTATTCGGCATGCTATGGTGTTTTGGTTTCCACAACTTATCAGAATGCATTTGAGACTGCAAAAGATAAAGATGCTGCAGAATTGCTGAAAAATGAGCAGGATTCTGTGATATACGATAAATAAAAAGCACATGGTGAAAAGGTGTAATTTCGGTTACACCTTCTCACATATTTAAGGTTGAAAGAATAGGAAGAGAAAAATGAAGAAAAAAAGTCTTATAAAACGCTTTATTTATTCGCAAAAAGCAGCACCCTATGTTTTTGTATCACCGTTTATCCTGATCTTTTTGATGTTCTTTGCGTATCCCATGATCAATACAGTGGTAATGAGCTTTCAGAAGATCTCAGGTGGGAAGACAAGCTTTGTGGGGGTGAAAAATTATCAGACCCTTCTGAATCCGGTGTTTATCAAATGCCTGAAGAACAGCGCGTTTTATACGGTGGTTACCTGTATCATCATGATTTTTATCCCAATGCTCCTGGCTGTGTTGCTAAATAGCAGACAGATGAAATTTAAGACATTTTTTCGCAGTATCATGTTTGTTCCGGCACTGACCTCCATTGTGGTTGCCGGAGTAGTATTCCGGTTGATGTTTGGTGAGTTGGAAGGCTCGTTTATGAACCAGGTACTGGGATTCTTAGGCAAAGACCCGATTGTCTGGCTGCGTAATCCAGTTACAGTATGGATTACGTTATTTTTATTGTGTACATGGAGATGGACGGGAGTTAATATGATGTATTATTTATCAGGACTTCAGCAAATTCCTGAGGACCTGTTTGAAGCTTCCGATATTGACGGTGCAAGCTCTCTTCAGCGTTTTAGATATATTACATTACCATTACTAAAGCCGACTACAGTTTATGTTCTGACCATATCAATCTTCGGCGGAATGGCAATGTTTGCAGAATCATATATTTTGTTTAATGGAAATAAGACTCCAAACAACGTTGCTACAACAATTGTAGGATACTTATATCGTATGGGCCTCGAGCAGAATAATATAGGGATTGCCAGTGCAATCGGTGTAGTATTGCTGGTGATTGTAATGGGAATCAATATAATCCAGCTGGTTATGAATGGCACACTTGGAAAGGAGGAATAAAGGATGAAAAACAGTTGGAAGAAAAAGATTCAGTCTGTTCTTTTAGTGACAATTTTTTCAATTGCAGCATTTCTTTTGTTATTGCCTCTTTTGCTGCTGGCAGTCTCTTCGCTGCGTCCGGGTTCAGATCTTATGAGAAATGGTTTGAACTTCTCCATTGATTGGGCTTATGCCAATCTGGATAATTACCGGTATCTGTTCAGTTCGGCAAATCCTTATTTTACCTGGTATAAAAACAGTCTGGTGATCACGGTTGTACAGGTGTTTCTGGCCCTTTTTCTGTCTGCATGTGTGGGCTATGGGTTTGCGATGTATAATTTTAAAGGGAAAAACCTTCTTTTTATGGCAGTGCTGCTGGTTATGATGATTCCCACAGAGGTGATTCTGCTGCCATTATACAGGCTGACTACAAAGATTGGAGCAATGGACAGCATGTGGGGAATTATTCTTCCTTACATGGTAATTCCTATGCTGGTGTTCTTTTTCAGGCAGTATTTAACCGGCATTCCCAAGGATTTTGTAGATTCCGCACGTGTGGATGGTTGTTCAGAATATGGTATTTTTTTCAGAATCATGCTGCCATTGATGAAGCCTTCTTTTGCGGCAATGGGAATCTATCAGGGGATGCAAAGCTGGAATAATTTTCTTTGGCCTATGATTGTTATGCGATCGGCTGATAAAATTACTTTGCCGGTAGGCTTGCAGAGTTTAATGTCGCCCTATGGAAATAATTATGATATTTTGGTGGCAGGCTCTTGTTTTGCTATCGTACCGGTACTGATTTTATTTGTCTGCTTTCAGTCATATTTTGTAGAAGGAATGACTGCAGGCGGCGTAAAAGGATAAAAAATATTGTGTTTTGGAGGTCTATATAATTATGAAGCAGGCAAAAATGCTGATTGAAAAAGGGTATCAGGTTTCTGAAGTGGATAAGAGGATTTTCGGATCATTTATAGAGCATCTTGGCAGAGCTGTTTATGATGGAATTTATCAGCCGGGCCATGTATTATCAGATGAGGATGGATTTCGGGAAGATGTTTTAGAAATGGTAAGGGAGTTGAATGTTCCGGTGGTTCGCTATCCAGGAGGAAACTATGTATCTAACTTTTTTTGGGAAGACAGTGTGGGACCGGTGAAAGAAAGGTCCAGACGTCTGGATCTGGCCTGGAGAAGTCTGGAGACTAACGAAATAGGTGTAAATGAGTTCGCTAAATGGACAAAGAAAGCGAATTCAGAGATGATGATGGCAGTGAACCTGGGCACAAGGGGACTTGCTGATGCGTGTAATCTATTGGAGTACTGTAATCATCCGTCAGGAACCAGATACAGCGATATGAGGATTGCCCATGGTGTAAAAGAACCGCATAAGTTTAAGCTGTGGTGTTTAGGCAATGAAATGGACGGGCCATGGCAGATTGGCCATAAGACGATGGATGAGTATGGCCGGGTGGCGGAAGAAACAGCAAAAGCTATGAAACTTATCGATCCGACAATTGAATTGGTAGCATGTGGAAGCTCTTTTTTAGAAATGCCTACATTTCCGGAATGGGAAGCAAAGATATTGGGGTATACCTATGATCATGTTGAATATATTTCCATGCATCAATACTATGGAAACGATACTGGCGATACGGAGGATTTTCTGGCCAAATCCGATGATATGGAGAGGTTTATCCGCTCTGTAACTGCTACTTGTGATTATATAAAAGCAAAAAAGAGAAGCAGTAAAACCATGAATATCAGTTTTGATGAATGGAATGTCTGGTTCCATTCCAACGAAGCGGATAAAGATACAACGAAAAATCAACCGTGGCAGATTGCCCCATCACTTTTGGAGGATATCTACACTTTTGAGGATGCTCTTTTGGTAGGCCTGATGCTGATTGTCCTGCTTAAACATGCGGACAGAGTGAAAATCGCTTGTCTGGCACAATTGGTGAATGTTATTGCGCCGATTATGACCGAAAGAGGCGGTGGGAGAGCCTGGAAGCAGACGATCTTTTATCCGTTTATGCATGCGTCAAAATATGGCAGGGGAATTGTTTTGAAACCAATTTTAAGTTCGCCGCGGCATGATACGAAAACCCATGAAGATGTAACTGACATTGAATGTGTGGCAGTCATGAATGAAGAAAAGGAAGAATTGACAATCTTTGCTGTAAACCGAAACATCTCTCAGGATATTGAACTTCTTACCGATATTAGAGGTATGGGGGAATATCAGCTTTTGGAACATATTGTGCTTGAACACACAGATTTAAAGATGTGCAATACGGCCGGGGAAGAGATGGTAAGGCCGGTGAGTACAAAAAGATCTCAAATGAATGGGGATAACTTGATAAGCATTCTAGGCAAGGCATCATGGAATGTCATTCGGGTGAGAAGGATTTGAAGTAGCTGATCGGATACATGCAATTGAAGCGGCAATGGATAAAACCATTGCCGTTTTTATTAGCCCTAATTATAGTTGTGCAATTGATGTATAAAAGATTAGTAAAATATATAATTATTAAAATTGAGATACAAGTTACTTTAGGATATCATTTATTTAACAAATAAATGGAGGGGGTTTTACAATGAAAAAGAAAATATTGGGTTTGGTTTTTTCTGCCATGTTAGCCAGTTCGTTAATCGCTGGATGTTCAAAGAATAATAGTCCTGCTAAAGAAACAAGTTTGGAAAAGCAGGGAACGGAGCAGTCTGTAACAGGGCAGTCTGCAACACAGGCCTCAAAAGAAGGATCAAAAGGGATCACATTAACTTGGGCAGTTTTGTATAAAACCCACTTAGAAAATAGAATATGGTCGATAACACGACATGCATAAGAGCGCCATGTCTGATTAGACACTAATTATTTGGAGTAGTATTTTATATAATTCAACTTAAGGAAAAGAAAGGAGATTAAACGTTATGCTAAAAGGAATACCAGCAATTATTAGCCCGGAATTATTGAAAGTATTATGTGAAATGGGACATACAGACGAGCTTACAATTGGAGATGGGAATTTTCCGGGACATACCTACGGAAAAAAGGTAATTCGTATGGATGGCCATGGGGTGCCGGAGATATTAGATGCTATTTTACAGATATTTCCCCTGGATACCTATGTGGAGCATCCGGTAACTCTCATGGGAATAGTCCCCGGAGATGATGTTAAAACCCCAATCTGGGAGAAATACAAAGAGATTGTGGAAAGATACGATAAGCGGGGGGCAGAATGCTTTGAAGAGATAGATAAGTGGAAATTTTATGAAAAGACAAAGGAACACTCTTCGGTAGTAATCATGACCAGCGAAAAAGCTCTGTATGCAAACCTAATTCTGAAAAAAGGCGTAGTGATATAGACAGGAGGGTTTCGAGCCTTTTATTCATTACGATATTCGCTTGGACTGATGCCATACACCTGTTTAAATGTTTTACTGAAATGAAATGGGTCAAAATATCCGGTGAGCTGGCTCACGTCGGCTACAGAAATATCTGGATTACGCAGGAGTTGTCTCGCGATATTGAGTCTGTAATTTCTTAGATATTTGGAAGGCGTAATACCTGCATGTTTTAGGAATATTTTACTGAGATATGGAACTGAAAACCCAAATTCTGAAGCGAGATACGTAAAATCAATTTGCGTCTGGTAATTTTTACGGATATATTCTTTAATCAATTCGACAATTTCCTTTGTCCTATTAGACGAGTGATGTAACGTACAAGAGTCAAAGCTGTCTATGGATACGAGAAGCTTTGTTTCCAGAGATGACAGGGTTTCTGAAAGCTCGTCGTAGTTTACGGGCTTTAACAGATAATCGTTCACCCCATAGCGAAGAGCTTCTTTGGCATATTCAAAGTCTGTATAGCCGCTGATGATTACACAGTAGATAAACGGATATTTTTCATGAACATTTTTAACTAATTCCAGTCCATCTACCTCAGGCATACGGATGTCTGTAAAGATTACATTTGGAAGTTGCTCTTCAGCCAATTTCAAACCTTCAAGGCCATTTGGGGCAATGGCTGCAATTTCAAAAGCAGGATTTAACTGCTCGATTCTTCTGGCTATGTTTTTGGCAATTAAAAATTCATCTTCTACTACCAAAACAGAGTATTTCATGAAATAAATCCTCCTATGACGACAATTGCTCCGTGAGGAACATTGTTGCTTAATTTGAATATGTGTTTCCCCTGATACAAAATTTTAAAACGGATATATATGTTCATCAATCCCATTCCATCTATTTCCAGATTAGGCAGAACACCATTCTTTTCGATAAGGTGTATCTGGGCTTGAAGCCTTTGCAGATCCTCCTCTGTGAATCCGGGTCCATTATCCATTATCTGAATTTCCCAACAGGTGTCTGTCATAATGCCTCGAATTTCCACGTTCCATGGAGAACTTGATTTCGTTGAGTATTTAATGGCATTTTCCACAATAAGCTGAAGACAGAGCTTTGGAAGCCTTATCTGATACATTTCTACCGGTATATGAAATTCATATTGGAGAGAGTGATAATATCTTAATTTCATGATTTCTAAATAATCATGAGTATGGATCAGTTCATCCCTTAATAAAACGAGCTGTTCACTGTCAGAAGAAATATACCTTAGTATTTTGGATATTGTCTGACACATTAGAATAATCTCACCATTCATATTTTCGTCAGCCATGGCTTGTATGGTTGCCAACGAATTGTAAAGAAAATGCGGATTCATCTGGGCCTGGAGCGCCAGCATTCTGGACTGCATATCGCTGTTTTGCAGCTGAAGCTCGCGTTCCATTGATTTTCTTGCCTGTTCCTGCATTTTCAGAAGTGCCTGATATAAGGTGTTTACCTCTGTGATTCCGATTTCCATTTCTTCAAATGCGGTTGTATTTTTTCCTTCGCCAATTAGCTGGAAAGTTCTTACCTGATGATAGATCCTGTAAAGTGGGGTCGCTATCCTTTTTGAGATTAAATAGGACACCATAACCGTTACCAGCATTGCGAAAAACAACAGAATGAGATTAGTAAAAACATACTGATAGATGGGCTTCATTAACTTATGGTTATCTATAATGAGAGCTGTTATAAAGCCTGTATAGTCCGATGAGGTAAATATGATATATTTATTATTTGATTTCAAATATATGGATGCTTTGTCCGATTTTTCCGAAAGGTCATTTAGGTATGCCTGAATCAGAGAATAATATTGTTCCTGTTCTTGCGTGCTCCCCGTAGTATAAACTGTTTTTCCATCCGGGCTGTATATGTAAACCTCCTCTTCATAAGGGCTGGTAAAGGTAGCGACCGCGTATGCAACTCTTTTAAAGGATTTTTTTACCTCAACGATACCTTGGGGTATATTGAGGGGACTGTAGAACAGACGGCAAAGAGAGATGAAGTAATTATCACCAGGATAAGAATAATAGCGTCCCAGCTTGTCGTCACTTCCGCAGTAAATATATTTTTTACCTTGTGTGCGGATTACCTTTTCATACCAGTCCGTGTTCACGACGCTTTCTTTTGTAGCACTGTTGTCCAGACCAACCCCGAATTTACCATAATCAAGGGAATATAAATACGTTTGATCTGCAGGAGAATTCGGACCGATCATTGCTATAATCAGATCATATAGAATTTTTGTATTGTTGATATTTTGGTATATTTCGTTGGAGCTTAAGGAACTGTCCTGATAGCAGATATAAGTCCCGAATTTTTCTTTGATCAGATTTGAATATATGATATTTTGGGACACAGTATCAAGGTCGTGAATGATTGATTCAAAGTTGTCCATGATGATGGCAGCATTGTTCTGTAGAGTAGAAAACGCATTTATCTTAAGCTTTCTTGTCTCATTTATTATGGTGTGAATTGTGAAAGAAAGCATTATGATAATGAATAATGCCGTGTAAGGTAGGAAAAGTGTTGACATGATGCTTCTTTTCCGCCCTTTTTTTGTTATGTTTGCCGCCATTTTTAAAGCTCTTTTCTTGTTTTTTATTTGTAAGGTTAAAAATATACATGAAAGTGATTCGAAATGTCCATTCAAAAATGTTTATATTATACTATATAATACAGGTAACTTGATAAAAGTCAAGAAAAAATTATGGGGAGGTATTACTAAATGAAGTTGAGAAAATTAGCTGTATTGAGTCTGACGGTGGCAGTCGCACTGGTTTTTTCCGGCTGTACGAAGGAGCAGACGGCTGAAGAGAAAGGTACGGCCGCAAGTGAGAAATCTTCAGTAAGTCCTGAGACCGTTTCCAAGTCGGATAAAAGCGGTGTAACACTTTCTTTTATGGCAAGCCAGGACTGGATTCAGGATGCGGAGATTGATCTTTCAAAAAAATTCACAGAAGAGACGGGGATTAAGGTGGATTATCAGATTATCCCTTCCGACCAGTATGTAAATCTCCTGATGACTAAGCTGAACACGGGAGAGTGTACCGATATTTTTGGCGCACAAAGCGGCAAATTTGATATAAAGGATCAGATCAATGTGGAAAAAAATGCGGTTGATTTGTCAGGAACTAAATGGAGCAGCCAGGTTGAGCCGCTGGTTGCCGATGAGCTTTCCGTTGATGGAACATTATATGGACAGCCGATTCAGGACGTATCCTCCGTCTGGGCCATTGGTTATAACAAGCAGATCTTCAAAAAGTTGAATCTGGAAATTCCTACGGACTATCAAAGCTTTACTCAGGTTTGTGATGCAATGGCAGCACAGGGAATTATTCCGATTTATGAATGTGTTTCCGACGGATGGCATCACACCCTTTGGCTGCCTGAGACAGGAGTCCAGGCTGAGACCGTGGAGCCAGGAATTGTGGAAAGATGGAATAATAACGAAGTACCATTTGCTGGCAATACGACACTGGAGACAATTTTAAATCAGATCAATGACATGATATCCAAAGGTTACTGGGGTGAAGATTACATGTCCAATACCTATGCGGATTCTGCAAAAAATATTGCATCCGGTAAGTATGCGATGACAATCGCCAATCAGGGATTTGGTGTGGAGGTCAATAAGGTAAATCCTGAAATTGCAGTTGATGATATCGGATATTTTGTTATTCCGCTCGCTGATAATCAGACACTGAATGTAAATCCGGCGGGACCGGCAAGGTTCGTATTCAGTGGTTCCAAACATGCGGCTGAAGCACAGCAATATCTGGAATTTCTGGCAAGGGAAGAAAATCTGACTTATCTGACTGAAAATGTAGGTAAATTCAATAAGCTGCCCTTTGAGAACGCTCCCAGCATGTATACGGAGACGATTCAGGATTTTTATAACAGATATGATAAGAAAGGGACCGTACTTCAGACAGCCGTAAAATATGTAAATCCGCAATGGAGCGAGATAGGGGCAAATTTATCGGCAATGATTGTTGGAGAGATGGCTCCGGAAGAGGTACTGACTTCCATTGATGAGGTAAGAGCCCAGCAGGCAAAGGCCGCAAGTGATCCGGCATGGAAATGACCGCTTGGATCTTGAAAGTGAGTGGTTACTATGAATAAAAACAAGGTTTACCCTATATGGTTTGCTGTCGCCGCATTGTTAGTGTACTCAATTTTATTTGTTCTTCCGGGGGTGGTTGGAATCGGATATTCCTTTACTGATTGGTCATCCTATTCAGATAGTCTGAAGTTTGTAGGTTTGGAGAATTTTAAAACGGTTTTTTCAGCAAAGGAAAACTACCTTAAGATTATAAAAAATACTCTGGCATTTACTCTTGGAACAACAATAATAAAAAATATACTGGGACTTGCACTGGCGGTGCTGCTTACAAAGTCCATCCGTCTGCTGAACTTTCATCGAGGAGTGATGTTCATGCCCTCCGTGTTATCGACACTGATATTGGGAATGATCTTTACCTCAATCCTGAATCCTGCAGCAGGGCTTTTAAATACAGCCCTGCGCGGGATAGGGCTTGGAGCCTTGGCAAAGCCTTGGCTCACAAGTCCGGATTATGCCTTTAGATCGGTAATGGCAGTGGATATCTGGAGAGGAACCGGATATATTATGACAATTTTAATCGCCGGGATACTTTCCATTTCTTCTGATTATTATGAAGCCTGCAGTATTGATGGAGCTTCCGGATGGCAGAAATTCCGGTTTATTACACTTCCGCTGCTTCTGCCGACACTGGCGACAACGACTGTTCTGAATGTTATATATGGGCTGAAAGTCTTTGATATGATTTATGCTCTGACAAACGGCGGTCCGGGAAGAGCAACGACGGAGGTGCTCTATACGGCTGTGTTTAAGAAATTCGGTACAGGGCAGTATGCCATTGGTACGGCTTTATCCTCTGTCATGTTTGTGTTTATGGTATTCATCGGATTTTTCATGATACGTATTATGACGAAAGACGAGGTAATGGAATAATGAAGGCAAAAAAGCGGGCCGCGGCCGTTGCGGCCAATGCAATGGCATGGGTTATAACAATAATTTCACTTATTCCCTTACTGCTGATTTTATTTAATTCCTTTAAGGACAGTCTCGCAGCCTCTGAAATGAATCTTAAGTTCCCTGGTTTTCCGATTCAGTGGGTTAATTTCAGTGTTGTTATTGAAAAGGGAAAACTATTAACGTCTTTCTTAAACAGCTGTATATATTCGGCGGCTAGCGTTGCTTTATGTACCATATTAGCATCAATGGCGTCTTACGTGTTTTCAAGAAATCGTTCGAAATGGAATCGGTTTCTGTACATGTACATGGTGCTTGGAATAACCATGCCGGTTAATTATGTAGCATTGACCAAGGTGATGATGTTTCTGCACTTAAATAACTCAAGATTGGGTATCGTGCTTTTGTATACGGCAATGCAACTGCCATTTTCCATATTCCTGATACATGGATTTGTGGCTAAATTACCTGTGGATCTTGATGAGGCTGCTGTAATTGATGGCTGCAGTCCGGTGCGGCTGTTTGTGTCAATTATCCTGCCGCTTTTAAAGCCTGCCATTGCAACGGTAGTTGTTCTTACCTTTTTGAATACATGGAATGAATTTGTCTCACCGCTGTATTTTTTAAGCAGCTCCGCAAAATGGCCCATGACATTATCGGTTTACAACTTTTTTGGTATGTATTTTAAGGACTGGAACCTGGTATGTGCTGATATTTTATTGACCAGCCTTCCGGTAATCCTGATTTATGTCCTGGGACAGAAATATATCGTTTCCGGTATGACCGCCGGAGCTGTGAAAGGATAACAATATGACGAGGAATAAGGTTAAGGGTGTTACCATAGAGCTGGGTGAGACAACGCTGATATATAAGAATGTTACTCCTAACATTATCTGCTGTAATTGTTTTAAGCGCGGACATGAGGCTGATCGATCTGCTCTGGGAATCGGGGTGACCGAGACTGAGGATTTGAAATATGATATTACAGAATCTGCCTATACGCTTAGGAATAGAAATATCCAGGCGGAGATTGATAGAATATCAGGAAATGTACGCTGGACTTCGGCCGGCTCAGGAAAGCTGCTATTTACGGAGACCGGTAGAGAATTGGAAGAAATACCGGTCTATCACTACACCACGAACGGAGAAAAACCGGATATAGAGCATGTGAAAACCGTAGACGGGGAACGGAATTTTGTGAGCAATCTGGTTCGTAAAGAAGTACGGACTGCTTACAGAGGAAAAATATATTTCGCATGGCAGGAAGAAGAACAGCTTCATGGCTTCGGGCAAGGGGAGGAAGGGATCTACAATTACAAGGGGACAACCCAATATCTGTATCAGCATAATATGAGAAATCCGGTTCCGTTTATGATTTCAGACAGAGGTTATGGAATCCTGTTTGACTGTGGTTCTTTGATGACCTTTAATGATGATTCCCGCGGCGCCTATCTCCACTTTGATACGGTGGATCAGCTCCGTTACTACATAATATATGGGGAGGATTTTGATGAAATAATCGCAGGCTACCGGAGCCTGACGGGTAGAGCACCGATGCTGCCGAAATGGTCTTTTGGATACATTCAGTCAAAGGAATCCTACCGGACGCAGGAGGAACTTATCGATGTAGCCTTAGAATACAGAAAAAGGAAAATTCCCATTGACGGTATTGTGCAGGATTGGAATACATGGGAGGAAGGAAAATGGGGAAATAAGGTTTTAGATAAATCCCGTTATCCGGATTTTGCGGCAGCCACGGCAGCTCTTCATAGGGAACACGTACATGTCATGTTGTCTGTGTGGCCGAATTTGAATTCAGGGACAGAAAATTATGAGGAGTTTCTGGAAAAGGGGTTATTGCTGAATGATTTTGCCACTTATGATGCTTTTAATCCGGAGGGAAGAAAGGTCTATTGGGAGCAGCTGGAACGGGAGCTGTTTTCCAAGGGTGTAGACGCATGGTGGTGTGATTCAACGGAGCCATTCAGCGGTCCCGACTGGAAAGGCAGATATAGAAAAGAACCGTGGGAACGATTTTTGCTTGTGGGAGAAGAGCATAAGAAATATCTCGATCCTGCCGTCGCGAATCTATATGGAACAGTTCATGCAAAGGGGATTTATGAGAACCAGAGAAATGTATGTCAGGATAAAAGGGTTTTAAACTTAACCAGATCTGGCTATGCGGGTTCTCAGGCATATGGAACCGTTCTGTGGTCTGGAGATATCACAGCAACTTGGGAAACAATGAAGTGCCAAATCCGGGAAGGATTGAATTTCTGCATGAGCGGTCATCCGTATTGGACCCTGGATGCAGGTGGATTCTTTGTGGTGAAAGATAATTGGAAAAAGCGGGGATGTGGATGTCACAATGACCCGGAACCAAAGTGGTTCTGGCAGGGTGGATACGAATTGGGAGTAGAGGATGCGGCTTATCGGGAGCTATATGTGAGATGGCTTCAGTTTTCCTTATTCCTTCCGATGTTCCGTTCCCATGGAACCGATACTCCCAGGGAGATATGGAATTTCGGTGAACCGGGCAGTATGTTTTATGATGCGATTGAGAAATGTATCCGACTGAGATATAGGCTGCTGCCGTATACCTACTCACTGGCCGGGCAGATAATGTTGAATGACTATACAATGTTTCGCAGCCTTTTATTTGATTTTATGGAGGATAAGATTGCCCGCTCTATAGATTCACAGTTTATGTATGGTAATTCGCTGTTGATTTGTCCGATAACGGAACCAATGTACTATGAGACTGGAAACCGTTTATTAGATCGTGCCAGACAGTGGAAGTGCTATCTTCCGGCAGGATGGGGATGGTATGATTTCTGGACAGGCAAGAGATATGAGGGCGGACAGTGGATTGCAGTTGATGGAATACTTGATAAAATACCGGTATTTATCAGGGAAGGATCTATTATTCCAATGGAGCAGGGACTGGAATATGCTGGAGAGGTTTCCGATAATCCATTTGAATTTCATGTTTATGAGGGAAAAGACGGATTTTTCCAATTGTATGAGGACTCCGGTGATGGATATGACTATGAGAAAGGAATATATAATCTCATATCTGTCTCTTGGAATGATACTGAAAAAGAACTGTGTATTGGCGAGAGTAAATATGCATTTCCGCAGTCAATCTGCGGACGAAGTTGTGTGCTCTATACATCTTCCAGAGGTAAGAAAGGCTTTTCTTATAATGGGAAAGAAATAAAAATAAAAATTGATGGTAAATAATGAAAGTGAGAAGTGCGTTTCCTGGATAAGGAACCGCACTTTATTCGATTTTCAGACAACCATTTCTACCCCGAGCCCTCTTATTTTTTATTATTACTTAATATATCTGATGCCCACCTTCCAAGGCCTCATCCAGCTGTTTATCGGTACATCTTCTTGCTGCCTCTGCATCACGCTCTTTGAGGCATTTATATAAACAAAGTACGCTATCGTATAGTGCCTCTTTCCCGTAGCGCAGACAAAAGCGCTTCCAAAGCTGTGTTACAACAGGTTTAAAAGATATGTAAATTAAAGGTATAATACTGTTTCCGCTGATAACGGAAAGTCTGTGATGAAAAGAAAAGGTGGCTGAGACCGTTACTTCAATCGTAGTTGCATCAGCAACTTCCACTAATAATCCTTCTAATCCAAGAATATCCTCATTCGTAGAATTCTTTATAATCGAATCCGTTGCCAGATGTTCCAGTGCCCGGCGTACTTCAAGAATTGAGTAAATTTCTGCTTGCCCAAGCGTATCTCCGTGATATTCCATAATGGCATTTAAGGTATTGATATTTCCGTTCTTGCCATAATCTGCTACAAATACCCCCTGCCTTGGATGCACTTCCAAAAAACCCTGTTTTTCAAGTTCTGCGAACCCACTGTTGACCACTGCACGGCTAACCTGCATCTGCCTCGCGATCTCCCTTTCAGGAGGTAATTTACTTCCAACAGGGATATGCCCTGATAAAATCATGTCCCGAATCTGACAAATAAACATTTCTTTTAGGCTCAAAGCGCTAAGTTTCTGAAATTCCATCGTTTCCCCCCTTGTTCTGGTTCTGGCCATACCAGAAATCAATACCATTTTATCATACATTCTTACAAAAATTCAACAAATAAATAAGCCATAGTGACAATAATTTTTTACAATATTGCCAGTTTCCATAGAATATTTTATAATAAAATTGTTAAAAAATAAACTAAGCGATTCATCTGGCTGAACCAGAGCACTTCCTTCTTCCTGACGGTTGAAAAACCACTGAAAAAAGGAAAATTTTAAAATGTGATTTAAAGCCAACATAAGACAGAAAAGAGAATATAAAGAAAGGAGCTTGACACATGGAAGATTTTAAAGTTCTTGAGATAAAAACAAGTGTCTTTGCTGACAACAACATACAAGCCGGAAAGCTTCGTGAAGAATTAAAGGAAAAGAAGGTTTTTCTTCTTAATCTGATGTCCAGTCCCGGAGCCGGGAAGACCACGACTCTGACACGTACGATTAATGCCCTAAAGAATGACTTTAACATTGGTGTTATGGAAGCGGATATTGATTCTGACGTGGATGCCCGTACCATTCAGCAAACTGGTGTAAAGGCTATCCAGCTGCATACCGGTGGTATGTGCCATCTGGATGCGGAAATGACCCGCCAGGGATTAGAGGGACTTGATACAGAAGGTCTTGACCTTGTAATATTAGAAAATGTAGGCAACCTGGTCTGTCCTGCAGAATTTGACACAGGCGCGGTAAAAAATGCTATGATCCTCTCCGTACCGGAAGGAGATGATAAACCTCTAAAATATCCGCTGATGTTTTCTATTTGCGATGTGATACTGATTAACAAGATGGATGTAATGCCGTATTTTAATTTTGATATGGAAAAATGCAAAGCTAATATTAGACTTCGTAATCCCAACGCTGTGATCATACCCATCAGTGCCTTAAAAGATGAAGGTATAAAGGAATGGACCGACTGGTTAAGCAATGCAGTAAAATCCTGGTGTGAATAATAAAAGCATAACTATCATAAAAAGGTATTCATAAACTTAAATGCGCAAAACAAGCGCGGGAAAGGAAATTATGAGTGAATTAAGACCTAAAATTGTAAGACTGGCGAAGATGGTAGGCGGTATAGCCGGAGCCATGAACAAAATCGATGAGAATTCTCCCGAATACTACGCTCTAAACTGTGTCGTAACAGATGACATGGCTGATATTGCTATGATTATCGGGCTGCGTAAACCACGAACCTTCGAATATGTTGCCAAGCGCTCCGGAAAGAGTAAAAAAGAGACAAAGGCCCTCTTAGAGCAGCTGGCCTACACAGGAGTCGCCAAAGTATGGAAGGATAAGGAAGATCATAAAGAACGGTTTTTTGTGAATATATTTGCCCCCGGTATGTTAGAAATGATGGTAAATAACCGTGAACAGCTTAACGAACATCCTGAAATCGGCAAAGCCTTCGAAGAATATACCAGACTGCGTCTTGCGCCTATGGCAGCAAAATTCCCTCAAGGCATGGCAATGATGCGCGTCATTCCAGTCGAAGAGGCCATCAAAGATATCCCTGGTACAAAGCCCTGGGAACGTCTCTCTTATTACCTGGATAAATATGATACGTTCACGGTATCTGACTGCTCCTGCCGCCAGTCACGCCGTGTACTGGATGAGGGCTGCGGCCATCTGGAAAAAGACATCTGTATCCAGATGGGTGAAGGTGCCGAATACTACATAAAAACAGGCAGAGGCCGCCAGATATCACGGGAAGAAGCAAAAGAAATTATTAAATTTGCAGAAAATAACGGCCTGATGCATGAAATGCCCCATACCGACGGACTTGGTGAATCAGCGGCAATCTGCAACTGCTGTGGCTGCTCCTGCTTCTCCCTGCGTCTTGCAACCCTTTTTAATACTCCGGATTCCATACGTTCCAACTTCACTGCCAAGGTAAAAAAGGAAAACTGTGTAGCCTGCGGACAGTGTGTGGAAAATTGTCCGGTTAATGCTTTAAAACTTGGCCAGAAACTCTGTTCCAAAACGCCTGTTGCCATAAAGGCTGAACCTACCGCACGTGACCATGTCTGGAGAGAAAGCAACTGGAATGTGGATTACCGTGAGAACCGTAAAGATGTTGCAGAAGAAGGCACATCTCCTTGTAAAACTGCCTGCCCGGCTCATATTTCCGTACAGGGTTACATAAAGCTTGCTGCTTCCGGCCGCTACCATGAAGCATTAGAGCTGATAAAGAAAGAAAATCCTTTCCCTGCTGTCTGCGGACGCATCTGTCCTCATAGCTGTGAAAGCGAGTGCACCCGCGGAGATATCGATGAACCGGTTTCCATCGATGAAATCAAAAAATTTATTGCGGATAAAGAGCTGGATGGTTCGATCCGCTATATTCCGCCTATGCGTTATCACCTTGGAAATAAAATCGCAGTGGTCGGCTCCGGTCCTTCCGGTCTTTCCTGTGCATATTACCTGGCAATTGATGGTTATCAGGTAACCGTATTTGAAAAGGAAGAAAAACTTGGCGGTATGCTTACCCTTGGTATTCCCTCTTTCCGCCTGGAAAAGGAGGTTCTTAATGCTGAAATAGACGTTCTGCGTGAAATGGGTGTTACCTTTAAAACCGGAATTGAAGTCGGAAAAGATATTACTCTTAATGAACTTCGGAAAGAAGGTTACGAAGCCTTCTATCTGGCAATCGGCGCACAGGGCGGCAGAAGTCTTGGCATTGAAGGGGAGGATGCTGAAGGTGTTATCTCCGGCGTTGATTTCCTTCGCAATGTAAACCTTGGAAGAAAGGCGGAGCTTTCCGGTAATGTAGTTGTGATCGGCGGCGGAAATGTAGCAATTGATGTAGCCCGTACAGGGGTAAGACAGGGAGCCGCAGCTGTTAATCTTTACTGTCTGGAAAGTACCAGTGAAATGCCGGCATTACCGGATGAGATTGCAGAGGCTGAGGAAGATAATGTTTCCTTTCATAATGGCTGGGGTCCTAAGCGTATCCTGACAGAAGATGGAAAGGTGACTGGTGTAGAATTTAAGCGCTGCATCAGTGTATTTGACGAAGACCAGCGTTTCGCTCCAAAGTACGATGAAAATGATACCATTACTGTGGAAGCTGATACCGTACTGCTTTCCATTGGCCAGACCATTGAGTGGGGCGGACTTCTCTCAGAAAGTAAGGTGGAGCTTGGACGCGGCGGTACTGCCAAAGCTGACAGTCTGACCTTACAGACTTCGGAACCGGACGTTTTTGTTGGCGGTGACTGTTTTACCGGACCCCAATTTGCGATCCATGCCATTGCAGCCGGAAAAGAAGGTGCAATCTCTATTCACCGTTATGTACAGCCGGGACAGTCTCTTGTCTTTGGCCGTGACCGCCGGGAATACCATGCTTTTGATAAAAATAACGTTGCTATCGGATTACAGGATTTTGATACGACACCCCGCCAGAGACCAGGCCATTCTCCTGAAAAAAAGGGCAGCTTCTATGATGAACGTATGACCTTCACAGAGGAACAGTTAAAGAAAGAGACGGAACGCTGCCTTGGTTGTGGTGCGGTAGAAATCGACAGTTATATGTGTATTGGCTGCGGCATGTGTACCACCAAATGCAAATTTGATGCAATTCATTTAGAGCGCACCTATAACACGGTTCCAAATACCTATGAAAAACTTCCTGTCAAGATTGCCGCCAACGCCATTGTTCGTACCGGAAAGATTGCTGCAACCACCCTCAAAGAAGGCATTGGCAGAAGAAGCTAACAAGAAAAGGAGAGGCAACAATGCATGAGCTTGGTGTATTAAACTCTATGGTCCACACCATTGAGCGTATCGTAAAGGAGCAGAATATAACAGAGGTCCGCAAGCTTGTCATCGAAGTTGGCGAGCTTTCCGGTATCGTGCCCAGATACTTAGAGCAAAGCTGGCCTGCTGCCTCCTATAAGACTTTTATGGAAAAGACAGAACTGGAACTTATCGTCATTCCCGGTATTGTTAAATGTAAAGGCTGCGGCAGGGTATTTAATGCCGTTTACAGTGATTTAAATTGCCCTGGCTGCGGCAGTATGGATATGGAAATCCTGGAAGGTGACGACATGATAATTAAGGAAATCGTGTGTAACTAAAGGATTCTAACGAAGAAGCGGCGGAGACTGTGGAAGAAGGAGCCGCAATTTAAAAGTCAAAGGTGAATGCCAGAACGTTCTCATGAATTTAATATGAAGGAAATAGAAGCGTGTGAAACAAGGAGGAATGGGTATGTTTGTGTTTTCAGAAAGTGTTCCTGCAATATTGGTTTTACTGGTATGGCTTGGGGTGTTTATATCGTTGTTTGCCGCAAATGAATTGAGCCGTCGTTTTAAGTGGGTGGGGTTTGGCTGCTTTGTTGTGCTTCCGGTTGTTTTAACAGTTTTATGGCTGACGACGTTAAAGGATACTTCTTATATGGACTGGTTTCATCTGGCAAAGGTTTACTCCTCTACGGCGGGGTGTATTGGCTTTTGGTGTATCCGTCATATCAAAAAGCTTCAGCATAATAAAATTGCGTTGTGTTTCCCGCCGTTAATTCTGGCGATCAATATTCTGGAAGCCTGTATCCGTGATTTTGAAGTAAGCCAGTATGTGGCACCGGTTATGGAGTTTATGAACAACCAGGTCCAGTACTATATTGGTGGTTCATGGAATGTCATGAACGGGATTGCAGGTCTCTTAAATATTGTGACCATTACAGGCTGGTTTGGAATCTGTATTCGAAAGAAGACCAGTAAGGATAAAAGCCAGGATATGCTTTGGCCTGATATGATGTGGTTCTGGATTATCGCCTATGATTTATGGAATTTCGCTTATACTTACAACTGCCTTCCGACTCACGCATGGTATTGCGGATTAGCACTTTTACTGGCCCCCACAATTTGTGCATTTACAGTGGGCAAGGGGGCATGGCTGCAGCATCGTGCCCAGACACTGGCACTGTGGTGTATGTTTGCCCAGACGTTTCCGGTATTTCAGGATGCCAGCAGTTTTCTGGTGCATTCCCGATCCAGTAAGGCTATTGCAGAAGCAGCGATACGGGAAGGAATGCTTTCCCCTGACGGGTATACGGTATTGACCGGAACAGGAATCCAACCGGTGGCAGGTGTATCACCGGATACTACTTTTTTGTTTGTTATGAGTTTGCTGGCTCTTCTTGCAAATATCGGAGTCTTTGTCTATATGATTCACAGAATGTATAAGACAAAGAGAAATCCATATACCGGAGAATTATATACGGATCATAAGAAGTATCAGGAGATTAAGGCTTTGGCGGAGTAAATTAACTTCATCAAGTAGGGCGCGGATTGTGAATATCCGTTGGACCGTATAGATGGTTTGTTGTGAAATTTGATATGCTCTCTTCGAGGTTGACAAGTGAAATAATAAGAGCTTGTCACTTAGGAGGGAGCATATTTTTGTGCCTGTAGATAATTCATCAATTTCCTTTTCTATGGTGTGTGTCTATATCCAAAAGCTAAGTGATATAATTTATTACTGTAAGCTTGCTGGAAAAATTGAAAGGGCCTTAGGGTGCTGATATAATAGAAATAAAATCAAAGAGAAGAAAAGGAGCAGAAATATGAAAAAACTTAAAATAACACTTGCCTGTGCCGGCGGTATGTCAAGCAGTATGCTGTGTAAGAAAATTATCACAGCATCAGAAAAGAAAGGCTATGCAGGTACAGAGTGCGAAGCCTATTCTGTTCATAGTTTGCAGTCGGCAGCTCCGGGGAGTGATGTAATTTTGCTTGGGCCTCAGGTAGGATATATGAAGGATACCATAATGAAAAAGTACCCGGATATTCCTGTTGAGGTTATTTACATGAAAGACTATGGGATGATGAACGGTGAAAAAATATTTAATGACATGGCAGAAAAGTTTGGTTGGTAAATTTGGATATTAAATCATTAAAAATTATTGACTTGATGGATAATTGTGCTATAATTTAATTGTTAAACAATTAGATTAATAAACTTATGAGCTTTAATAGTACATTGAATTCTGGAGGTCATATGAAGAAGGAAATAAAAATACTTGCACCCTGTGGAATCCTTGGTTACGGATATCCCAAATCCTCTTTTTTAAAAGGAATGTCTTATAAACCGGATGCGATTGTTGTTGATGCGGGAAGTACTGATGCAGGACCGCATAAATTAGGTGCCGGAGTAGCAATTGTAAGTGAAAAAGCCTGTAAAAAAGACTTGGAAATCATGATTACGGAGGGGGCAAAAGCTGGAATCCCGGTAATCATCGGGTCAGCCGGAGGAAGCGGGGGAAGAGTTCATGTTGAATGGACCTGGAATATTATAAAAGAAATTCTTAAGGAACAAGCATTGCAATCACAAAAGGTAGCGATCATATGGGCGGATATTCCAAAGGAAGCGGTAAAAGAAAAATTACATAATGGCAAAGTTCAGCCGTTGGGTCTTTCTGTAAAAGAATTGACGGAAGTACGGTTGGAATTAACCAATGGTATTGTGGCTCAGATGGGGCATGAACCGATTGTAAAAGCATTAGAATCGGGAGCTGATATCATAATCTGCGGAAGAGCTTATGACCCATCTCCCTTTGCGGCAGTAGCCGTGTATCACGGATTTCCGCTGAGCTATGGATATCATGCCGGTAAGATTCTTGAGTGTGCAGCCCTTTGTGCCGTACCGGGAACTACGAAAGACTGCATGCTTGGAACCATAACCGAGGAAGGATTTTTGATTACACCATTATCTGATGATAGAATTTGCACTCCTCTTTCTGTGGCAGCACATACATTTTATGAAAAAGATCATCCATATATCCTTCATGGTCCGGGAATAACCTTAAATCTAAAAGATTGTGAATTTAAACAGGTTGATGAAAAGAGTGTATTTGTAACCGGAAGCAGGATGGAACAATCGAATCCTTACTGTATTAAATTAGAGGGAGCCATGAAAGTTGCCTACAGAACCTTTGTGGTAGCGGGTGTAAGAGATTCTCTTATGATATCACGGTTAGAGGAAATAGAGAGACTTGCAGAAGAACAAGTCAGAACTTATTATTCGGATATACCGGAGGAAGATTATACGATTCACTTTATTAATTATGGAATGAATGGTGTAATGGGAGAGCTGGAACCTTCGAAAGAATTACCCCATGAAGTCGGAATCGTTTTTGAGGTAATTGCAAAGTCCCAGGAACTTGCTGATGCAGTATGCGGCTCACTCCGATCC
Organism: Lacrimispora sphenoides JCM 1415; assembly: GCF_900105615.1. NCBI lineage: Bacteria > Bacillati > Bacillota > Clostridia > Lachnospirales > Lachnospiraceae > Lacrimispora > Lacrimispora sphenoides. The sequence continues at coordinate 829,138 of NZ_LT630003.1, forward strand.
AGTTTACTGCATTATGGTTATATCGGAAGAAAATCAACTGCCGGAAATCTGGCTTTCCCATTCGCGCCAAGTGATATTTCATTTGGTCCAGTATATGAATTTTCTGTTTATCACTTAATGGAAGTGGAAGATAGTTGTCAGATGTTTCCCATTGAATACCCTGATATGTAATGGAAAGGAGGAGATAAAAATGGCGGAATGCAGTTTATATGATTGTGCGAAAGTAATACGTTCAAAGAACAGTGGACCTTTCGAGATTACTCTGGATGTTCTTTTTGATGATCCGGTCATATATCAAAAAATAAAAGACAGTAATATTATTAATAAAACTACGGTTTGCAATCTATACCGGTTGACTGAGGATAAAATCACGCAAATTGTTTTTTATGACAAGGCATTGGGGTTTAAGATTACATTTGCGAGAAAAATATCATCAGGTACTTGTTACGATACCGATGTTTATGGGGCACAACAACATGCACCTTTAAGTGAATTAATAGTCAGCATTTAGAAAGGGAGTGTCGGGTGATGGCAAAACAAAAAGCCGGGGGGGCACAATCAAAGTTAAAGCGCATCTGGCGGGACAGGTTATTATATCTTACCTTACTGCCCACTTTAATATATTTCTTTGTATTCCATGTGATTCCGATCATTGGTATGAAATTGGCCTTTTATGATTACCGGATTAAAGGTGATAATGTATTTGTAGGATTTACATATTTTAAAAAGTTATTTTCGACTCCGGTATTTTTTCAGATACTGGAAAACACTTTGATTATCAGTGCGATGAAGATATTCCTGTTTTTTCCGATGCCTATCATTTTTGCAATTATGTTAAATGAATTCAAGGCAGGTCCTTTTCGAAAGAGCGTACAGGTGATTTCTTATCTGCCGCATTTCCTTTCCTGGGTTGTAATTGCGGGAATATGGTTTGAATTTTTATCCCCTTCTACCGGGATTTTAAACAGCGTTTTGACCGGTTTAGGTTTTGAAAAAGTAAATTTGTTAACAAGCAAAGGTTCAATAAGATGGGTTCTGCTGGCATCAGAATCCTGGAGATCCATTGGGTGGGATTCTATTGTATATCTAACGGCAATCATGGGGATTGACCCAACTCTATATGAAGCTGCAAAAATAGATGGGGCTAACCGTTTTCAGATTGTTGGAAGTATCGTTTTACCGGCTTTGGCTGTAACAATGGTTACTGTTTTAATTCTGAATATCGGTTTCTTTATGAATGCAGGTCTGGATCAGGTGCTGAACTTTACCAATGCTGCAGTTAATTCTAAGATTGATATCATAGACACCTATGTTTATCGGATTGGTCTGCAAAATTCCCAGTATTCCCTGGCAACAGCAGCCAATCTATTTAAAGGTGTAATCGGTACACTCTTAATTGTTTCTACCCATCTGTTTTCTAAAAAGCTGACTGGTAAGGGTGCATGGTAGGAGGAAAAGTATGAAAAGAAGAAAGAAAATATCAATTGGTAAACTTCTATGCGGCTTTATTATGATGCTATTAGCTTTATGTATGTTAGTTCCATTATTGAATATCCTGGCAAGATCTCTTTCACAACCGGATTTAGTTCATGGCCTGAAAGGATTTGATATACTGCCCAAAGGATTTTCCACGGTTAATTATCAGGTTATTTTAGGACAGCCTATTGTAATCAGAAGTATACTGAACTCATTATTTATTACGGTTGCCGGCGTGTGTTTAAATATTATATTGACATCCAGTGCGGCTTATGTTTTAACAAGGCCGGGCCTGGTTGGTAAAAAGGTCTTTATGTACTTCTTTATTATTATGATGATATTTGAGCCGGGTATTGTACAGGAATATTTTTTGATGAAAAATATTCATTTATTGGATAATCTGTTTTCCATGGTTATTTACAGAAGTGTAAATGTCTATTATCTGATTATATTAATGAGATTTATGGAAGAGGTTCCGGCTTCCATTCAGGAAGCTGCAAGAATTGATGGAGCTGGGCATTATAACATCTTATTTAAGATCATGATTCCTTTATGCAGAATCCCATTAATTACGGTAGGAATGTTTTATGCGGTGTTCCGCTGGAATGAATTTTTTAAATCCAGTATCTTTCTGACCAGCAAAAATCATACTGTTTTGCAGGTGCTTTTAAGACAATTTGTTGTTAATTCAGATTCACAGGTAATTGTCGGTGCATCCAATATTTTAGCGAATAATAATATTGCGCAATTGGATAACGCTTCCTTAAAAGCTGCAACCATTGTAGTAGCTGTTGTACCAATTTTATTATTATATCCTATTATTCTTAAATACTATACGAATGGTGTTATGTCAGGAGGTGTGAAAGAGTAGATAATCGTTTGCTTTGCGGGAAGGCATAAAAAAAATTATATTGATTATATGGAGGGCATGCAATGAAAAAAACAATTTCATATTTATTAGTTATGGGAATGGCAATACTGTCCCTGGCTGGCTGCGGAAAAAAGATTGATTCCGGTTCCAATGTACAGAGCATACAGGACAGCACGAATGATTCATCATCTGTAACAATTAAGGCAGTAATAAAGGATTTATCAGCAGATGATGAAGTTTCCGTAAAATTTCTGGAGGCAGTAAGCAGCGGTGTCTCAAAAGAGCTTGGCCGGGAAGTACATATTGAACTGGCACCGATCTCTGATGGTACTTATTCAGAAAGTATGAGTCTGCTGCTTCAAAGCGGTGAAATTCCGGATCTGATGTATTTCCAGGGCGGCGATTATCAATTTGCCATTACCCAGGGAATCTTGGAAGACTTGACCCAATATGTCAATAATTCAACGAATGTTAAAGCATTAATGCAGCCATTTAACAAGGAAAGATTAGCGAACTATCCATATCTTTTATGGTTGTCACCGGATAGAATAAAGGTTCCGGTTGTGAGACAAGACTGGTTTGATGCAGCAAAATCAAGTAAGGCACTTTTGGATAATCCTTCTACAGACAATTATAAAGCATTCTTCCAGGAATTAAAAGAGAACAACAATTTAAAAGCAGCATTTACTGTACCCGGAGATATATCTGAGCTGGATACCGTATTTAACCTGGCCTTTGGGGTTAAGGCAACCTGGATAAAAGAAGGTGAAAAGTTTGTTTACAGTAAAGTTACAAATGCAGAAAAAGAAAAATTGGCATTTTATGCAGAGCTTTATAAAGAGGGCTTATTGGATAATGAATGGCTGACAAAAAAATGGGATACAAAAGAAAGTGCCTTTTATAATGGCGAAGTTGGAGTTGTGAGCGGAACCCAAGGCAGTGTCGTTAATGTTTACAATAATAAGATGGTAATACAAAATGGGGAAAATGCTAAGCTGGTTATTCTTCCGCCGGCAAAAGGTGCAGCACAAGGGTATACTCCAGGTGATGTCAGTAAGGAATCCCGCGGCTGGGCAATCAGCAAATATTCGGATAATAAGGATGTCGCTTTTGCAGTCTTAGAGTATATGGCCGGTAAGGAAGGTCAGCTTCTCGATAAATTGGGTTACGAAGGTGAAGAATACAATATAGAGAATAATGAAATTGTATTAACCGATAAAATATCGGAATGGTGGCCTCGTTTCCATGAATCAATTGCAAATTTTGATGCGCCCATATCAAGTAAGACTCCGTATTTCAGCGAAGCAGCCCTTAAATCTTTAGATATGGTCAATACCTATTCTTCTTTTGACAATGCATTTGTTATACCGGATGAATATGCAACGAACTGGGATGCAAGTCAGGCACTTTACATAGAATTTGCAGCGGATGTAATAAGCGGTAACCGTTCCATTGATGATTTCGATCAATTTGTTGCAGATTGGAATGCGTTAGGCGGAGCAGAAATTACTGAATATGCGAACACGATATTGAAATAATCAAGAGAAGAAAGGAACGTATGATGTTAACAAGAGAATATCTGATTCAAAATAAAGAAGTTGCACTGGATAAAGCAATCGGTTCACTCGGTGGTTTAGCGATCGGTGACTCCTTCGGGGATGCTGCAAGAAGCCCGGAAAACCAAAGAGATTATGGAATAACTACAGATTTTAATAAGGGTTCTTCCTGGAGTACGGACGATACGGAATTTGCCCTTTTGACGGCTGAAACTATGATTGAAGCCGGCGGTGATTTTACCTCAGAAGATGTAGTAAATATGTGGTTAAGACATGTGGCAACAGAAGATGAGCTGAAACGTGGCGGTGTCAGCGAAGTGGAAGCATGCAATAATCTGCGGAGAGGCATGCGTCCGCCAGAATCAGGAAGATTCAATGCTTACTATTTAAGCGATGGCGCTGCGATGAGAAGCGGCCCGATTGGTATCCTATGTGCAGGTGATCCGGAAAGAGCAGCCAGACTGGCGGAAATTGATGCCAGCGTAAGCCATCATATGGATGGTGTCTGGGGAGCACAGGCCGTTGCTGTTGCAGTATCCTTGGCAATGGTTGATGCTTCCATGGACGAAATATTAGATGCTGTTTTAAAAACAGCACCGGAAGGGTCCTGGTTCAGGGAAACATTATTACGTGCCTTTAAAATTGTAGAGGATGCAAAAGGTGATATTGCAGATGCCTGGATGCCATTGCATTATGAATTATTCTCCACACACCGTTCTACGGTGGCGGAGGCGCTTCCGGAAGTATTTGGGTGCTTAAAATTAGAGCATGGCAGTTTTAAGTCAGGTTTGATTCTCGCCGGCAATTTTGGACGGGATGCAGATACCATTGGAGCTGTAGCAGGGGCTGTTCTTGGAGCAAAATATGGTGCAAAAGGCATACCAGAGAAGTGGCTGCAAAAAACCAGATATCCATCCGGAACCTGTTTAGGCTTTACAAAAGGAATTGATATCTTTGACCGCGCAGCCAAATTAGCAGCCTTAATTAAATAATATCATATGGCCTGTCTGTCTGATTGACAGACAGGTCATAGTTATCAAAGGAGAATGAGAATATGATACCTGATAAATATTTGGAAAAGGTATATTCCGGATTTCTGGGGATGAATATTGGTATTCGTTTAGGGGCTCCTGTAGAGCCGACCATATGGACTTATGAACGTATTTTAAATACATACGGCGAAATTACGGATTATGTAAAAGACTATAAAAATTTTGCTGCAGATGATGATGTGAATGGGCCGGTTTATTTTCTACGGGCTTTATATGATGATGCAAAAGACGGTAATTTAAAACCCCAGGATGTTGCCAGGGCATGGCTGAATTATACCCGCGAGGGTGTTGGCATGTTCTGGTGGGGCGGCTATGGCATCAGTACGGAGCATACTGCATACTTAAACTTAAAGAATGGTATTCCTGCACCGCAATCCGGGTCTATGAATCAAAATGGCCAATTACTTGCAGAACAGATCGGAGGCCAGATATTTATTGATACCTGGGGACTGGTAAATCCTTGCCGGCCGGACAAAGCAGCAGAATTTGGGCAGAGTGCCGCCAGCGTGTCCCATGATGGAGAAGGAATTTATGGTGCCCGTTTCTTCTGTGCATGTATTGCCCATGCCTTTCAGTGTCAGGATATCCATGAAATTATTCAAGTGGGGCTGTCACAAATCCCTGATCATAGCATATATGCAAAGGTTGTAAATGCAGTCCTTGATTTTTACAAAAAAAACAGTAATTGGCGGGATTGTTATAACATGCTAGTGCGTGATTGGGGATATGATAAATACGGCGGTGTCTGCCATATAATACCTAACGCAGGTGTATGTGCATTATCCATGGTATATGGGAATGGAGATTTTGCAAGGACCGTTGAAATTGCGACTATGTGCGGCTGGGATACAGACTGTAATGCAGGTAATGTAGGAACCGTACTGGGTGTTATGTGTGGGATCGAAGGACTGCCGAAAAAGTATCGTAAGCCAATGAATGATGGAATTATTCTATCTGGAATTTCCGGTTATTTGAACAATCTGGATGTACCTACTTACGCGAAAGAGGTTGCTCTGCTGGGGTACAGACTGGCTCAGGAAGAAGCTCCGGCCTCTCTGCCTGATAGTATAAAAGAAGGAGAAGTTTATTTTGATTTTGAACTGCCGGGATCTACTCATAATATGCGGGTATCAAATTCATTTTATTGTACTGCAAGCCATTCCACTGATGTAGCATTTAAAGGAAACGGTTCGCTGAAGATATTGGTCGATCGGATGACACGCGGAAATCAATGTAAGCTGTTCTATAAACCTTTTTACCGGCGGGAAGAATTTTCTGATGAGCGTTATATGCCGGTATTTACGCCTACGGTATATCCGGGCCAGACAGTATCTATGAAGCTTTATCTGGATCAGTGGAATGGCTGGGAAACACTTGGGATAGCACCTTATGTTCGTTCTATGAGCGATAAAAAAGAGCATTTACAGGGATATATTAAATTAGTGCAGGGGGAATGGATTGACGTGACCTTTGTGATACCGGAGGTAGACGGGGATTTAATTGATGAAGTAGGTATTGTAATAGAAGGTTATTCCATTGCAAAAGCCAAAACCCTGGGATTCTTATACTTAGATGAATTTTATATTACAGGTAAAAGCAAGTATACTATTAAAATTGCAAAGCAGCGAAATGAATTTGGTACAATTACCCCATTTTCTGTCAATCATGGAGCCTGGGGGAAGGACGGAGATGCGCTGTCTCTAATGAGGTGTGAGCCGGCCTTTGCCTATGCCGGTAATTATTTTTCAAAAGATGTAAGGGTGACAGTACCGGTAACTCCGATCAATGGGGAAAGCCACCTGTTACAAATCCGTGCTCAAGGTGCAAGGCGTGGATATATTGCCGGATTTTCAGAACAGGGGAAAGCAGCCATCTATAAAAATGATTTTGGTTATAAAAAAATGATAGAAACTGATTTTGCCTGGAAACCTGGTACTGCTTATAAACTTACTCTGGAAGCGGTTGGTGATATGATTACCTTGTCCATAGATGATGAGAAAATAATAGAGATGAAAGATGACAGCTTCCGGTACGGCATGTTTGGCTGTGGTTCCATTGGCATGGGGAGAACATTATTTGGTGATTTTGAAATTATAGAGATTTAGCGGCCAGTTCCACTCCAGACAAGGAAGGGGTCGACGCAATTCGTTGACTTATCTATTAATTCAGGTATAATTAATGTGTTAGACCTTTTAAATGTTAAGTTAGAGATAAAGCGAGGTATCAATATGGGTTTTGCTCCAATTGAGAATGAAAGACTATCAGATAAAGTTGTACGGGTTATAATGGAACAGATAAAAGACGGTACTTTAAAACCTGGAGATAAATTACCAAATGAACTTGATCTGGCTGATGAATTCTGCGTAAGCAGAGGAATTCTAAGAGAAGCCCTAACGATATTACAAGCAAGAAATTATATCTGTAGAAAGCCGAAAGAGGGTACATTTGTTAATCCGAATATTTCGGAAATTTTGAATGTTCCTGCGGGAATTACACTAAAAGAAGGTTCTTACAGCGATTTAATTGAAATGCGTATATGCTTGGAACAAAGGACTGTGGAGAAAATCATTGAGACTGCATCGGATGAAGAGATTGTAGAATTATATGATTTGATTTCAGAAACAGACAAGAAAAAAGGAGCGCGTTCCATCGATCACTATTTTCACTATCGTCTTGCAGAGCTTTCCCATAATGCGATATTTATGAATTTTATTGATTCCTATTATGATATCATTGATGAGGTTGTTACCCATACAACGAAGAATACAAACCGCAGACAGGAAATATATAAAGAACATTGTGAAATCATTCAAGCTCTTAAGGAAAGAGATAAAGAAAAGGCAAAAGCAGCAGTGGTAAGCCATCTTGAAAATGTATTACAAAATATCAAAAACGATTGAGAGTAAAATGAGCTCATCGGGTATCTCTTCATCATAGATGATCTTATTAAAAAAGTATACGATTGTTGTTGAGTTTTTAAAGTGCTTATGTTATTATTATAAAAAATAAATTTTTAGATATTAGGCATATGCCTTGATCCACGTTTGCTAGGGAAAATCTTAGCAAACGTGTTTTTTTTTGGAGGATAGGATGAAAAAGGGAAGATTAGCACTGGAAATTTTAACGATCATGTTAGGGAATTTTATTTATGCGGTAGGAATTGTGTTTTTTATTATGCCTTCAGGTTTGATTACCGGAGGAACCACAGGGATTGCAATTGCCGTTAATCATTATACAAAATTACCTATATCAAGTATTGTATTAGTTTTTAATGTAATTATGTTTATGATTGGATTGTTCGTATTGGGAAAAAAATTCGCGTTAACTACACTGATCAGTACATTATTCTTTCCATTATCTTTGGAAGTACTGCAAAAACTGTTCGCTAATTTAGTAATAACAGATGACATTTTTTTATGTACAATATTTGGAGGAATTTGTATAGGAAGTGCGATTGCTCTTGTGATCAGAGTTGGGGCAAGTACTGGAGGAATGAGTATACCGCCTTTAATTTTGAACAAATATATGCATATTCCAGTATCTGTCAGTTTATACGTAGGCGACTGTATTATACTTGCTCTGCAGGTAGCTTTTAGCGATAAAAATAAAATTCTTTATGGCATTGTTTTAGTTATGATTTATTCCATCGTTTTAGATAAACTTCTTATTCTTGGTACAAATAAAATACAGATAAAAGTAATAAGCGGAAAATCATCGGAAATAAAAGATGCAATAATTTCGAAATTTGACAGAGGAGTCACGCTTTTGCATAGTAAATCAGGATATCTGGAAAGAGAGATGGATATTTTACTAACTGTTATTTCTAATAATGATTTATCTAAATTTGAAAAGCTGATTCATGAAATAGACGAAGAGGCCTTTGTTATTATTAGCCATGTGAATGAAGTAAGAGGCAGAGGATTTAGTATAGGAAAAAAATATTTATAATATTTTACAATGAGGGGAGGTTTATTATGGAATTAAAAATTATTCAAGGAAATGTTTCAGAAGAAATCTTAGAACTATATGTAAATTCTTTTCGTTTGAAACCTTGGAATGAAACGTGGACATTGGATATGGCTGGTATGAGGATAAATGATTATCTTCAGAATCCGATGGCTCTAGGATATGAAGCTCGCCAAGATGGAAATATAGTTGGATTTTTAATGGGATACATAACCTCCTATTTAGGGATTAAAGAATTTCATATACAGGATTTTGTGATTTCTGTAGATTTTAGCAGAATGGGGCTTGGAACCAAAATGCTGTCTTTGGTTCAACAGGATGTTAAGAGAAGAGGGATAGAAAATATTAATTTAATCACTTTGAAAGACCCAAGGACTGAAGGATTTTACAATAAAAATGGATATGAAACTAATTCAAACCTTGTGTTTATGAATAAAAAAATATAAATAGAAGTATGAGTAAGATATGTATATCGTATTTATAAGCTTAAGCTATAGTAAATAGTATCAATTTTATGCAGCGCCTTTTGATTTAAAAAGAAAACAGAATCTGAAACATATCAATGAGGCCCTGTCCGGAAATCAGGAAATAGAATGTGCATGGTACCCTGCAGACAAAAACCTTATGAAACCAGGATTATTATACTGACATAAGCGGCGTTTAGATACAGGGACAAAAAAGAGATCGGACTGCTTACATCTTACAGGGTAAAAATAGAGAACGGCGTAGTAACCGTTCTCTATTTTTTTGCAGAAAAGAAGAGAATCTCTACAAGTGTGAACCATAAAGAATTGAAATGAATCAATATGAATCAAAATGATTGACAATAAATCAAAATGGTGTTATAGTTGATTTATTGAATACGGCGGGGAAGTGGCACCTGAATCAGTGTAAAGGAGGTATGAACAGCAGTATTGAATGGGTGGAGCCGGAACATGATACATAGAAAGATACGAAACCGCAGAAAATTATTATTATCAGGAGGAATCAAAATGGGGGATATAACAAAATTTCTCTCGCCTAAGCTGATCAAAGTCAACATGCAGGCAGAGAATAAAAATGCGGCGATAGAGGAGTTGGCGGAACTTCTCTATAAGGAACATGTACTGAAGGATAAAGCCAGCTATATTCAGAATGTGTTGGAGCGAGAGGCACAGGTACCCACAAATCTGGAGAATGGAGTGGCATTGCCTCACGGAAAATCGGATGCAGTACTGAGACCAGCGGTGGCAATCGGAACCTCCAAACGTGGAATCCGGTTTGAAGAGGGGAGCCCGGTCAGCCATATCATCTTTCTCATTGCTATGCCAAACAATGCGGACGATACGCATATTACACTGTTAAGCGGTATTACTTCCCGTTTGCTGGATTGTGATTGCCTGGAATATCTAAAGGAGGCAAAACGGCCAGAAGATATTCTGGCGGCACTTTGCACAGAGGAGGTGCGGACAGAGAGCAGAGGGTCTGAACGGTTTTTAATCGGGGTGACCGGCTGTACGGTAGGAGTAGCACATACGTATCTGGCGGCGAAAGCGTTGGCAAAAGCTGCTGAGGAGATGGGCGTATCCATAAAGGTGGAAACAAACGGTTCCATCGGCACGGAAAATGTTCCCACCAGAGAAGAGATTGAACGAGCTGAGGGGATTATCATTGCAAGTGACAAGGAGACGGACATGGAACGTTTCCGGGGAAAACAGGTAGTTACCACCACCGTGAAGGAAGGAATCGACCATCCGGCGGAGCTGATCAGAAAGGTTCTTGATGGAAAGGCCCCGGTTTTTGGAGGGAGGTCCCCAGAGCGTGTTCTGCAGGCAGCCAGTGGGAAGGCGGAGGAGCCTGCCGGTGCGCTTAGTGGAAAGATGCTGTACAAGGCGCTGATGAACGGAGTCTCCTTTATGATCCCGTTTGTGGTAATCGGTGGCCTGCTGATTGCAGTCGCACTGGCAGTGGGAGGAAAACCCACACCCCAGGGTCTTGTGATCCCCGAAGGCAGTTTCTGGAATCAGATTTCTGCAGTGGGAAGCGCCGGATTTACATTGATGATCCCGATTCTCGCCGGCTACATAGCATTTGCTATCGGTGACAGGGCGGCTCTGGCTCCTGGCATGATTGGCGGCTGGATCGCCAACAACGGTTCTTTTTACGGAGCGTCAGCCGGAACCGGCTTTATCGGAGCCATTGTGGCTGGTTTTCTGACCGGATACTTTGTAAGGTGGATGAAGAAACTTCGTTGGCCGGAGATGATCAGGCCGTTGGTTCCGATCATGATTATTCCTATTATTGGATCTTTGTTTATCGCATTTGTATTTATATTTATTATCGGAGCACCCATTTCGTCCCTGATGACGGCTCTTTACGCCATGCTGGAAAGCATGTCTGCCGGAAGTATGATTTTACTTGGCATTACAATCGGTCTGATGCAGGGCTTTGACATGGGCGGTCCCTTTGGCAAGGTAGCATTCATGTTCTCGGTTGGTTTAATTGCCGAAGGACAGCCTCAGTTTATGGGAGCTCAGGCTATGGCGATTCCGGTTGCACCGTTAGGCATGGCGCTGGCTACATTCTTAGACCGTAAGCACCAGTTGTTTCTTCCGGAGGAGACTGCCAACGGCAAGGCGGCTCTGGCCATGGGCCTGGTGGGGATTTCCGAGGGAGCTATCCCGTTTGCGGCGGGCGATCCGCTGGCCGTCATTCCGGCCAATATGATTGGATCCGTAGTGGCATGTACCATGGGATTCTTATTCGGCATTACAGATTCTGTTGCTCATGGCGGCCCAATTGTGCTGATCCTGGGAGCAGTGAACAAGCCGTTTATGGGGCTGATCTGTATGGCTGCGGGAACTGTGGTGACTGCAATTGTCTGTATAACTTTAAAGCGTCTTAAATTAAAACGAAACTAATGTATCAACTGCGGCAAGGATAACCGGAACGGAGGCATTGCACCGGTTAAGATCGATCGAAAGAATGATAGATTGACATATGATTTCCTCCTCTGATATGATAATGGCGAAGGAGGTGACGTTATGCTATCACAGCAAAGGCTTTATCATATCATGAGTATCGTAAAAGAACAGTCTTTTGTAACCATAAAGGAATTGATGGAACAGTTAAATGTGTCAAAATCCACGGTAACCCGGGATTTGATTGAACTGGAGGAACAGGGGCTGGTCAGCAGGGAGCGGGGTGGAGCTATGTGCAGAGAGGTTTCTTCTACACTGACGGTATTCAACGAAGTTCCTACCGTGAACAAGGAGAGTCTGTGTGCGGAGGCAAAGGAGATTGTCTGCCAGCGGGCTGTCACGAATGTAAAGGACGGGGACTGCGTTTATGTGGATTCCGGCACTACCCCTGTATACCTGTTACCGCAGCTGCTTGCGCACCATGTAAAGATTGTAACTCCAAGCATTTACTTAATCAAAAAGATTCCCATTACGTACAAAGGGGATATCTATCTGCTGGGTGGTCGTTTTTCACCAGATTATGATCTGAGTACAGGATCCATGGCTGTGGATATGATTCGGAATTTTAATTTTGACCATGCTTTTTTCAGTACCAATGGAGTTAATATGGAAAGCGGTGAAGTTTACATTTTCGACATGGAGATTGGGACGATGAAAAAGGAGATCATGAAGAAGAGCCAGAACAATCATCTCCTGATCGATGACTCCAAGTTTCATATTAAGGCAATGTTCTCATGGGCAAGTCTGGAGGATTTTACAAACGTGTATGTCAATCGTCTCCCTGACACAGGTGAGGCACCGGATAATTTTACCGTTTGTCTCAGTTAGAATACATTGGAAGAAAAGGGGACGCAGTTAAGCGCCCTCTTTTTTTCACTAAAAGTGCAGAACCGGAACAGGACTGCAAAACGGGGCAGTAAGAGGAAAGCGAAAGAACATAAGTGATTTTTCAAGTAATATTCGATAGAGGAGGAGACTCTGCAGTGAAAAAGAAAATTAACATTGACGGCGCTCAGAACGTAGAGGTGTCAATCCCAATTCCCAGTGAAAAAACACCGCGGGAGCAGTTGTCTATTATGGAAGCCTATACAGAGGCGCATAGAAACAGTGAGGGACTGGATAAGGCGAGAAGAGAGATTAATTGCCTGAAAGCAATATACCCGGTTCTCTTCCGTTCGATTGAAAGTGATGATCTGCTGGCAGGCAGACTTGATTTTTTGCCCATTGGCTTTGGCAGCGTAACAAGTATCGGAGGCGTAGGCCATTACTGCGTATTCCATAAGCTGAGGGCATTTAAAGAAACGCTGTCGACCGAAGAAGAAAAAGCAAGAGTTGATACGCTTTACGATTACTGGCAGGAACACGATACGAAAGCAATTTACTGTCAGGAAGTATTGACAGAGGATACCGTGGGAAGGTTTATTGATTGCTCCTATCCTCTGATGGCAACAGCCAGGTTGTCGGGTATGATGTTGAATTATAAAAAGCTGATGGAATATGGAGTGGAAGGCTTAAAAGAACTGATCCGTTCAAAAGAACAGAATGAATTCCTGGAATGTAGTTATGAAAGCCTTTGTCTTTTGCAGGAGGTAATGGAACGTCAGATGGAGCTGGTAAGAGAAGCAAGAACCGGTGCAGACCAGTCCCGTTTGAAAGATTTGGAACTAATGGAAAATGACTTACAGTATATTAAGAAGAACAAACCCCGCACGTTTCACCAGGCTTTGCAGTTGTTTTGGATTTACGCCCTTTGTGCCGGAGTCATTAACTATGGGCGGCTGGATGACGTGCTGGGACCGTTTTTACAGCATGATCTGGATCATGGCTTGATTGACGAGGAAGAGTCTTACCGGTATCTGAAATCCTTGTGGAAGATGATTGAGAACAGGCGTACTACGGTTAACGGGCGTATTATAGTAGGCGGTGTAGGTCGGGAACATCCGAAAGAAGCAGATACATTTGCCCGTATCTGTATGAGGGTGTGCAAGGACACTCGTTATGTAGAACCCCAGTTTACTCTGCGCTTTAGCAAGGATACCCCAGAGTACATAATGGATATGGCCTATGATTGTATCGGAAGCGGTGCTACATATCCGACTTTATACAATGATGATGTGAATGTTCCTGCTGTTATGTATTCCATGCGTGTGAAACGGGAGATCGCTGAACAGTACGTACCATTTGGATGCGGTGAATTTGTCATTCAGGGTAAGAGCGTAGGGACACCGAATATTTTACTGAACCTTTTAAAAATCCTTAATATCACCATAAACGGCGGAATAGACCCTACGGACGGGAAAAGAAAAAGCGGACCCGTGGAGATTCCGGAATGTTCCCAGTTCAAAACCTTTGACGAACTGTTTGATAAATATAAGGAGTTGTTAAAATATTACTTTGATTTAAGCATACAGGCTCAATACCGTTCTTATGAGATCATGAATGAAAAAGTCTCCTTTCTGTTTACTTCTGTTTTGATGGATGATTGTATCAATAGAGGGAAGGCAGTGCTGGATGGAGGAGTGGAAATCCTTGGCGGAACCAATGAAACATACGGAAACATCAATTCCAGCGATTCACTCTGGGCAATTAAAAAGCTGGTGTATATCGATAAAAAATATAGTCTCAGTGAATTGCACCAGGCACAGCTTGCCAATTTTGAAGGATATGAGAGGGTTCGAAAAGATTTATTGGATCAGGATAAATACGGCAATGACAAAACGGAATGCGATGATCTGGCAAATGATTTATTTGAATTTGTAGCCAAAGGGATCCGCCAGAAGGGGATTGATTATGGCATGGGATATTTTCTGATTGTTATTTCAAATAACCAGACAAATACCGATTGGGGCCATGGGACATTTGCCAGCCTGGACGGAAGGAAAACAGGTGTTTATTTGAATCCAGCTAATAATCCCCAGGGCGGAGCAGCTAAAAACGGGCCTACCGCCTGCTTGAATTCCCTGGTTAAGTTCCAGGCAAAATATCATGGGGGAAGCGTGCAGAATATCAAATTCACGCCCCGTATGTTCAATAAAGACAGAAAAAAAGTAAAGATGCTGTTTGATACATACTTTAAGAAAGGGGGCTGCCAGCTCATGGTAACGGTGGTGGACTATGGCGTTCTTGAGGATGCACAAAAGAATCCAGAAAATTATCCGGATTTAATTGTACGGGTGGCCGGTTACAGTGCGGTCTTTGTGAATCTGACAAAGGATATCCAGGAAGAATTGCTGAGCAGGGCATTGTATGATTAGAGTGACCAATATTGAACGCTTTGCGACCCATGACGGGCCGGGAATCCGTACCACCGTTTTCTTAAAAGGATGCCCCCTGTACTGTCCATGGTGCGCCAATCCAGAGACACAGACATCTTATCCGGAACTGTTATACAACGAGTCGAAGTGTATCGGGTGCCGTTCATGCGAAAAGAGTTGCGGGACTAAGGCAATTACCTTTGATGACAACGGAACGTTCCATTATAACAGGAACTTATGCACCGATTGCCTGGCATGTGAGAAAAATTGTATGCAGGATGCAATTGAATTTTATGGAAAAGATATGGAACTGGATATCATCATGGAAGAAGTGATGAAGGATAAGGATTACTATGATAATTCCGACGGCGGGGGAATCACGGTTAGCGGAGGGGAGCCCTTTGTACAGCTGGAGGGGCTGATCGCCATTCTCAGAGCAAGTAAGGAAAGGGGATTGAATACGGCAGTAGAAACTACAGGGAATTATTCTTTAAAAGCCCTGCAGGCTGCTGAACCCTATATCGACCATTTTCTCTACGATTTTAAACATCTGGATGACGAAGTGCTTAAAAGGATTACAGGAGGAAATGGGAAACAGATTAAAGAAAACCTGATATATCTGGTAAAGATGTGTCCGGATAAGTTAACTGTGCGCATGCCGATTATTCCTGGATTCAACTTTGATTCCGCATTAATAGAAAAGACTTTGGGATACTTACAGAAGCTGGGAGTTAAAAACGTAAACCTTCTTCCTTATCATACACTAGGAAAAGCGAAATACGAGAAATTGGGAAGAGTTTACCAGATGACTGATAAAATGCTTCATGAAGAAGATTTAGAGGAATATCACCAATATGCATTGAAGATTGGGTTGGAATCCAGAATCGGAGGATAGAAGAAAAAAACAGGAAGGAATGTGTTATGAGGTCCTTCCTGTTTTTTTGCATTCTTGGATCGTCTGCGCAGATGTGAGACCGCACATAATAAATATTTAGCAGGAAAAAGATGTCTTCTTGCAGCCTTTGCCGGAGGTACCGGTCTGGGCGCAGTAAAATGCCTGCACAGTATGGAGGAAACTTTGAAGCATATGAGCATGAGGGCTTATGACAGGCTTCCGGTAATTCGCTATAACGAAGGCTATATGCTTCCGACATTAGAGAAGGCCGGAGAAACTTATGCGGTCCGGTTGGCAGAAGGCTTTGATATGCAATATTTATTTATTATTTTCGAATATTGTTAGTGAAATACAATAGGATACAATCAGATAGTAAAAAGAAAACCTTACAAAGTCAAACGGTGGATAACTATGGTAATTTGTGACATAAAGTTATGAACACGTAGGTACGGCATATAATAGAATTAATAAGATCAGCGAGGTAAGCCATGATCATACATGTTGTCCAGCCCGGTGATACCATCTATTCAATATCAGAGCATTATAACATCCCTGTTGACAGATTAATATTGGAAAACGGATTAACAAACCCTGGCAACCTGGCAGTAGGCCAAACGATTGTGATTGTTCAGCCTGAAACACTTTATACGGTTAAGGCCGGTGATACCTTGGAGAGCATTGCAAAGCAGCATGATACTACGACAATGGAGTTATTAAGAAACAATCCATATCTTTCAGACAGAGAATTTTTGTACGAAGGTGAAACGATAGTTATAAGTTATCAAACGAATAGAACAAGAACAATTATAACTATTGGTTATGCCTTTTCTTATATAGATAGACCTATTTTAATAAAAACACTTCCTTTTTTAACTTATCTGTCTATATTCAATTATAGGTTTACTAATGAAGGAGAAATTATCTTCAAAGCGGATGATACTGAACTTGTCAATCTGGCTAAAACTTATGGTGTTGCACCCCTGATGTTTGTTTCCACTTTATCGGAAGATGGATTAGTCGCCCCGGGAGTGACCAATAATATTTTAAATAATCCTTCTGTGCAGGATCGTGTTATTGATAACGCTCTTAACATAATGAAAGCGAAAGGTTTTTGTGGTATTAATATATATGCTGAAAACATTACTTATGAGAACTTAAATAGCTATGCAGAATATTTGAGAAGAGCCTCTGATAAATTTCATTCAGAGGGTTATAAGATACTGATTACTATTACGCCTATTGCGAATATTGAGGCTCCAAATGTCAGTTTTGAAAAAATAGATTATGGAAAATTAACCGAATCTGTAGATGGAATTATATTCTCATCTTATGATTGGGCATTGTCATATAGCTATCCAAACTCAATATTCCCGGTTAATGTTTTAAGAGAATTGTTAGATTATGTTGTTAATATTATACCCCCTGAAAAAATTTTATTCGGAATCACCACTCTAGGTTATGATTGGGTACTTCCTTATGTTCCTGGCGTCACAGAAGCCGCTGCTATAAGTTATAATCGTGCGGTAGAAATAGCAGCAGAAAATGGGATAAAAATACAATTTAATGTAGAAGCACAGTCACCATATTTTTTCTATACGGATAGCGATGAATCTCTGCATTTAATATGGTTTAAAGATGCAAGAAGTTTTGACACAAGAGCCGGATTGGTAGAAGAGTATGATCTCCAGGGGCTATCTATTTGGACTATTATGAGATTCAGTACCCAAATGTGGTTTATTATTAATACTCGATATTACATAGAAAGGCTTACGGGGATTAACTGTCAATCGTGTGTGTTTGCTTAGTAATATTCGGTACCCAAGGTCGGTACGGTTAAAATAAGACGATAGAATTATTCTCTATCGTCTCTTTCGTGAGCGTCAAATGAAATATTTTATATGGCGCTGTTGTTATAACCAGCCAATGTTATTTTCCCGCATTCAATCCTGCAAACGCATAAGAAATCAATTGTTCCACAAAAGCAGAATCTACTGTTTCTCCAGTTATTAACAGCCGATAGAAAAGGGGGGAAAAAATCAAATCTATGCTTAGTTTAATGTCCAAATCCTTATTCAATTCCCCTCGTTCTATTCCTCTCTCCAGAATGTGCTGTGAAATAAGCCGGCGGGGATTGAAATAACGGTTACGGTATTCTTTCGCCACATTCTCATCCGATTGCCCCTCTGCAATCAGTTCCGTGATTACCTTCCCTTTTGAACTTGTAAGAAAGCTGGCAAGGTTACCTGCCTGAACCAAAAGGTCTTCTTTTGCTGAACCGGTATCCGGCACTTCCAGCATTGATTCTGTAGCAGCAAAAAAACCGTCTAAGACAACAGCGGCCTTATTGGGCCACCATTTATATATGGTTGCTTTGCTGACCCCGGCTCTCTCGGCGATACCTTCAACCGTTATGGAACGAAAGCCATTTAAAAGCAGCAGGTCATACGAAGCAGTGAGTATTGCTTGTCTTGTTTTTTCGCTGCGAGGGCGTCCTATCTTCTTATCCATATGATTCTCCCTATTATTTTTCTCTGAAACAATTTAAAAACGCTACGTTTATTATACCACATCTATATTAAAAAAAAAGAGTTGACAAAACAAAACGGTGCGTTTATTATATATTTATAAACTATACGTTCAGTATATAAATTAGTGGAGGATAAAACACATGAAAACTGAAATGATGGAAGAAAAAAAGATTTCCCGTTGGCTGGTATTTTTACTGGCAAGTGCCTGCGGACTGATTGTTGCAAACCTGTATTACTCCCAGCCGCTGATAGGTCCTATCAGCCAGGATACAGGAATCTCTGCCAGTTTATCCGGACTGATTGTTACGATGACCCAGCTGGGATATGCCGTAGGACTTTTGTTTCTGGTTCCTTTGAGTGATTTGCTGGAAAACAGACGCCTGGCTGTAACAACACTGATTGTTGCTATTTTAGGGCTGGTTGCAACACCCTTGGCAACAAATTTCTATATATTATTTGCTTCTGCCATATTGATTGGAGTAGGATCAGTCACTGCTCAGATACTTGTTCCCTTAGCAGCTCATTTAGCACCTGCAGACGAGAGAGGAAAAATAGTTGGAAATGTAATGAGCGGACTGCTTCTTGGTATTATGCTTGCAAGACCAACTGCAAGCCTCATTACTGGTTTCATAGGTTGGAAGGCAGTGTTTTTCTTGTCTGCAGCCATTATGGGCATCCTTATAATTTTGCTGGGTATTTTGCTTCCGAAAAGAAAACCGGAGCCAAAAGACAGTTACCCTGCTATTATAAAATCCTTGTGGAAACTCTTTAAAAAGACCCCAGTTTTACGACGCAGAGCTTTATATCAGGCTGCTTTATTTGGAAGCTTCAGTTTATTTTGGACAGTTGTACCACTGCATTTGTCCCAGCACTTTCAGCTGACACAAAAAGAAATCGCATTATTTGGTTTCGCAGGAGTGGCCGGAGCGGTTGCAGCACCGATCGCAGGAAGAATGGCAGACCGGGGCTGGACGAAAAAACTTACAGGAGCGGCCTTCGTGATTGCAGCTTTCTCCTTTGCCCTCACCCATGTGTTGCAAAGCAATCTTACGGTCTCTCTGCTTCTGTTTTGCATTGCCGCAATTCTCCTTGATATGGCTGTTTCCGGTAACCTTGTTCTTGGGCAGCAGGCAATCTATGGATTAGGTGATGAAATACGGGGGAGGGTGAATGGATTATTTATGGCGGTATTCTTTGTAGGCGGAGCGGTTGGGTCTGCTTTGGGAGGCTGGTCTTATGCTCATGGAAATTGGACTGCAGCATCAATGTTCGGGTTTACCTTGCCGGTGGTTGCATTTGTTTATTTTCTGACGGAAAAAAACAGTCCTGCTTTCTGGGGAGATTAAGGGTTACGGTGGTGCCTTTTCCATATTCGCTTTCAATGGAAAGGGTACCCCCATGAAGGGTCATGATCTTTCGGGAGATGGCAAGTCCCAGACCTTCTCCCCCGGATTTTTTATCCGCTTTATAAAAGGATTGGGTGAGATATTTTAAATGCTCTGCTTTTACTCCGATCCCCGTATCCCGTATGGCCAGGCGGACACAGTGATCTTCCATGGTCTGAGTGATAACGATGTCGCTGCTTTTTGGCGAAAATTTTATGGCATTGTCCAGCACGTTTAATACCACTTGCTTTAACTTATCCCAGTCGGCTTCTATGACAACTGGAGTGGTTTCCGTGATCAGATGGATATTCTTTTTTTCTGCCTTTTTTAAAAGTTCAAAGGTCACTTTTTCTATCAGTTCATCAAAGGGAACAAAAGAGAGGGATAAAATCATCCGATCAGACTGGTATCTTGAAAAATCAAGCAGGCTTTCCACCAGGCTGATCAACCGCTCGGTTTCTTCGTCTATGATCTTCAGGCCGAACTTCATTTCTTCCTCCGTAAGGCCTTCCGGGTCTCTCATGGTTTCTGCCCAGCCCTTGATTCCGGTGAGCGGAGTCCGTAGCTCATGGGATATGGAAGAGATGAAATCATTTTTCATGTGGTCTGCCTTTGTGATCTCATCTGCCATATAATTAAGCATATCTACCAGTTCCCCTGCTTCATAGGGGTAGGATTTTTCGATTTTTTCTTTATAATTTCCCTCTGCCATTCGTTTTGTCAGCGTGATAATGCTTTTTAAGGGTTTTACAATGGAATTGCCTAAGTGAAAACTGACCAGGAATACGAGAAATGCAACCAGCATGCACACTACCAATCCCCAGGACAAAAGCTTATAGATTCTGGCATCCGTATCGGTCAGGGATACCTCGTATTTTAAAACACCTGCAGTCTGTCCTTCATATAGAAGAGGAGTATAGACAGCCATGATTTTTTCGCCGCCATTTTCTTGTTTTTCTATATGATAAACTGTATGGAATCTAAGAACCTCAGGATCAATGGAATCGGTTTTTTCTACCAGATATCCGGTGGAGGACTGGATCATCTGTCCGTTTCGTGTCAGCAGGGAAAGGTCTGCGTCTTCCATTTTATAAGATTTTATAATTGCATCGCTTTCTTCTGCCAGCTGAAAACTGGTAAAGTCTCCCTGCTGTGTCCAAACAGGTAAAACAGCTTCTGAATGATTTTTTACAGTATCGGAGATTTCCTGATAAAAGTACCGTTTCATCCCAATGCCAAAAAAGACCATGACAAGTGTCAGGGTTAGAACGATCAAAAACATAAAATAAAGAACAACCTTCCGCTTCATGGATTTACTCCTTCCATAAATATCCATAACCCCATTCCGTACATAAGTACTTAGGGGAAGAAGGATCCGGTTCTATTTTTCGGCGGATACGGCGGATGTTTACATCTACCACCTTTGGATCGCCGGAATAATGGGTTCCCCAGACTTCATCAAGGATCTGATCTCTTGTAAATTCCTGATTTTTGTTGTTCATAAAAAATTGAAGCAGACAGCTTTCCGTAGGAGTGATCCTGATCTCAAGACCGGAACAGGATAATTTGTTACGTATGCTGTCAAGAGAAAAGGGGCCTGATCGGAGGATTGTAGGAGCAGCACTTACTGTCTTATAATCCAGGCGGCGTAGCAGGGATAAGATCCTGGCTTCCAGCTCCTTCATATGAAACGGTTTTGTCAGATAATCATCGGCACCGAGGATAAGGCCTTTGACCTTATCCTCATCCTGAGACCGGGCGGTCAGCATGATGATGCCTGCCGCAGGATCCAAGATTCTTATTTCTTCACAAACGGTAAATCCGTCTATGCCGGGAAGCATAAGATCCAGGATCACAACATCGATCTTCTGGCTCTTAAAAAGCATAAGTGCTATTTCACCGGTTTCTGCTTCCAGGACATGATATTCTTTTTTCTTTAAGTTCAGGCAGACAAAACTACGGATTGACAGTTCGTCTTCCACTACCAAAATTGTTTTCATGTGCGTGTTACCTCAGTTTATTTCTTCTTCCATCAGATGGAAGGCACTTGCCGGAATTTTTGTCTCTTCCTTCCATTCCGAGTAAAAGACTATGTCTTTTGCGGTTCCAAGAAGAGTACTGTTAGAAGGAACGGCATCCTTTGGCGCCCATTTCACCTCTAATAAAACCTTGTCTCCTACGGTAGAAATCAGGTGGATTCCATTGTCCAGCCGTTTGATGGTTACAGTCTCATGAAGCTCTGCCGGTATGGTAACATAAAAGTGGCGGCCGCTGTCAGAATAACGTTCTTCTACTGTCTGAAAGGAGCCATCGGAACAATAATCCTTATAGGTGTAAAGGAAAGGGATATCTGCCATGGCAGCGTCTTCATAACCTTTTGGGCTGTACATTCCTCCAACCTCTACGATTCCATCTCCATTTATATCTCTGCTGTAGAGCGGATAGGGCTTCATAAGAATGCTGTCAGTAGGATCGCCCACCTTTTTTAGATTGCCGTTTTCATAAACAACGATCTCTGTCAGCATGGAATGTGCGCCTATCCCGCTGTCTGCAAACAATGCTTTCTTTCCATCGGCCAATGTTCCTAAGGTAACATGCTCTAACGTTCCTTCCGGATCCAGTTCAATCTCAGAGATGGGCTTTAACCTTCCTTCCGCATAGGAATAGAGTCCGGCGGTCCGCATTTCGTTCTCTTTTGTCGATAGTATCATAAGATCAGGTATCTGGTCATCATTAAAATCAGAGATATGAAGAGTATCGTAAGAAAGATCTGCTTTCCGCTCCAGAGTGCCGTTTTGCAGTTCGTAAATATAAAGCTGGTTGTCATGGCCGGAATCGGACAATCCGCCGCCTATGGTGACTTCCTGCGTCCCGTTGCCGTCTAAGTCAGTAAGGTCAAATGTATCAACGTTAATAAATCCGGTTTCCATATCCGCTTTTTTCTGCCAGGCTCCGTTTTCTTTTACCAGAAACATCATATGGACCTGACGGTTGTCCTTAGAGTCCCTGTATAAGAGAAAGGCTTCCTGATTCCCATCCTTGTTTAGGTCTTCCATGTAAATACTCTGTTTTTTCTCCGCTTTTTTTGGCGTCAGTAGTTCTGCTCCGGCAGGAAGAAATTCTCCTAATGCTGCTACATCATCAATCGGTTTTGTCAAGGTGTTATCTTGTCTGGGGGCTTTCTGACAACCAGCTAACATGACCGTGCCAGCCATTAGGATTGATATCATTGCAGTATATGTTTTGTTCATTTTTTGTGCTCCTTTTTCTTTCAATCATGTATTCCTGGCTGATATCTCTGATAGGCAGGAAGAGATTTTTGCTGTTGCGAATACTACTGTAGTATAACTGATTTTTTCCATGAATGGGTTACAAAAAAGTTACAGTATTGTATGGGAAGAGATTAAACTTTTAAATCATTGCGCCGAAGTGTGGAAAATGTATATTTAAGATCCATGGGAAAAGAATATATACTGACATAGAAAGAGAGCAAGGAGGAAAGTTGTTTGAAGGCCCAGGATAGAATTACTAAAAAAATGAGAGATACGATATTTTATTTGGGGTATTTGTTGTAAAAAACACAGCACAAGGATGACCTTTACATTAAAATTACTATCCTATATTATAAAATTAACTAGTGGTTATTAAAAGAATGGAGTTAAGCTATGTTTCAAATCGGAAAGCGCGAAATCGAACTTCTTTATTTGGTAAATTCATCGAAGGATGGGTTTATTTACAGAGAATTAATTGAGAGATTTGGATATACGGAACGTTCTTTTAAATATGCAGTCGACTTAATTAATAGTTTTCTGAAAGAAAACTCCCAACAGGCCTGTTTCGTACTTGGCAACAAGAGATGCTATCTAAGAAATGCCCCTCTATCCATGAAGTTTACTATGGATCATATTACAAAAGAACAGTATTACCTTTCGAAGGAAGATCGCTGTGAAACTATTTTCTTCCGGTATCTGGCTGATTTACACTATACAATTGATGAAATTACAGACTATCTGGATGTGAGTAAATCTACGGTAAAGAAATCCCTTGCAGTTGTTAAGGAGGAATGCGGGAAATACGGTCTGGAACTTGTAAACCATAAGAGAATGGGGATTGAGTTAAATGGAAGTGAAACGGTAATCCGTTCAGCACTCATGGATATTCTTTATAAATACTGCGGCCTGTCAAATCAGGACAGTAAACACAGGAAGCTTGCAATCCGCAACTGCAATCCTTATTTAAGAGAATGGATCGAAGCGGTTTTTAACCAGTATCAATCAGAACAGAAGGCGGAAGTTTTGCTATCCTCTATATGGGAATATTTGCCGGTGATTCAGAATGATGAAATTTATATACTGGCAGTTCTGAACCTGATTCTGGTATTTTACAGAACAGGAAGCGGGTATTACGTTTCAGCAGATGCAAAGGAATACGTTGGATTGGAAGGGAGAAAGCTGGCAGAAGTCATCAGCTGTTCCTGTGAGAAACATTTAAAGATCAAACTGCCCTGTGAAGAATTCTTTAAATTTGTCATTGTTTTAAACAAAGGATATTCCATAGAAAGCAATGAAAAAGACCAATATCTGTTAATTGGAAGTATGATCTGGATCCATCGTCTGGTTTCTGATCTGCTGCAGAAATACACCAACCAGTCTTTTGGGTCATTGATAAATGAATACAGCTTAAACGAAGCATTGGACATGCTCTACAACCATTTCTATGCAGCGGTGGAGAGAGTGAGGAGAAACATTTATATTCAGAATCCAATTCTTCAGGATATAAAAGAAGAATACGGGGAGGCATTTCATGATGTTGAGAGCAGTTTAGAAGGGCTTGAAAATTATCTGGAAAAGAAATTTTCACAAGATGATATCGGATATTTCACCTTGTTGATAGAGAATATCATTTCCCAGGTTCACAAACAAAAGAAACGGGTCCGCAGGATTGTTCTTATCTGTGGTTTGGGCTTTGGAACCGCCCAAATGGTAAAAAATAAAATCATGCAGAAGTTTGATGTGGTGATCGAAGATGTGATTCCTTATTATAGGCTGGACACTTATGCGGATAATAAGAATATCGATTTATTCGTATCAACTGTCCCTGTAAAGATAAATACTGTCAGCAATGTGGTGGAGGTGAATCCGCTGCTTACAGAGCAGGATGCAGAAGCTTTGACAAAAGCAGGAATGGTCCGCGTGGGCAATGATTTATCCACGCTGATGCAGTTAATAGAGCAGAATGCTGTGATAACCAATCGTCCCCGTTTAGAAAAAGCGCTAAAGGAATTAAATGGAATCAGAGATTTGAAACATTCTAAATATGAGATTTTATTAAAGTATCTGCCAGAATGCAGGATCCTTGTCAATCAAACTTATAAAAACTGGCAGGAAGCCATTGATGCGGCTGGCGGTCTTCTGGTAGCGACGGATTGTGTTTTGCAGTCTTATGTGGAAGATATGATCAATAATATCAAAGAGTTCGGTTCTTATATCACCATAGGCAATGGAATTGCCCTGCCTCACGCCAGAAATAAGAATAATGTGAAAAAGACCGCATTCAGCCTGATTACATTAAAAAAGCCGGTAGTATTTGATAATGGGAAAGAGATTGATACGGTTATCAGTTTCTGTAATGTTGCAGGCAATGATTATACAACAGCACTGACGGCTCTCATGGAATTAAGCGAGAACCAGTCCTTCCTGGACTATAAAAAAAAGGTGGAAACACCAAGCCAGCTATTGGATTATATAAAAAAATTAAAGTAGGTGAATGAAATGAGTATTATCAATGAAAAATGTATAGCATTAAGGCTTCATGCCTCTGACGCACAGGATGGAATCGTAAAAGCCGGACAGGTGCTTCTTCATGAGGGGTATATCAGAAAAGAGTATATTGATGCAATGCTGAAAAACTTCGAAAAGAACGGCCCTTATTTTGCCATTGCACCTGGTTTTGCAATGCCTCATGCAAGGCCGGAGGATGGAGTCATTCAATCCGGAATATCCTTAATTACCCTTGAAAATCCGGTTTCTTTTGGAAGCAGCAACGATCCGGTGAAGCTGATTATGGCACTTGCAACCAGCAGCGATAATGAGCATCTTGAGTTTATGACGAAAATAGCCGGACTTTTAGGAAAGGAACATGTGATAGAAAGGTTGTATCAGTGCGTGACAGCTGATGAGGTCATGTCAATCATAAACAATAATTAAGCAAAGGAGACGAAAAAGATGAAAGTATTAGCAGTTTGTGGATTGGGTATGGGATCCTCCCTTATCCTTCGGATGAATATTGAGGATGTGTTTAAGGCAGAGGGAGTGAAAGCGGAGGTGGAACACAGCGATGCTTCTGCAGCAAGCGGCGAAGCGTGTGATTTCATTGTTACAACAAAAGAAATTGCACAGTCCCTTCAAAACCCGAGGGGAAAAGTAATTATTCTTGATAATTTTATCGACAAAGAAGAAATTAAAAGAGTGTTAAAGGAGAACCATGTTTTCTAATTACAAACGGAGGAGGTTTAGGTATGGCAGTAGTAAATTGGATTGCAACTAATATTTTTGGGAATGCCGGATTTTTATTAGGAATTATCGTTATGTTGGGGTTGATTCTCCAAAAGAAGTCATTCAGCCAGACGGTTCAGGGAACGATTAAAGCGATTATCGGTTTCCAGATTATCGGAATTGGTTCAGGAATTGTGGTTTCCTCTCTGAACGTTTTCCAGCCCATGTGGGCTGAGGTGTTTGGACTGGAAGCACAGAGTCTTGGCAAATATATGGGACAGAATGATTTTGTTCAAAGATTCGGTACCGTTGTTACCCTTTCTATGACTTTTGGATTTCTGATCAATGTGCTTCTGGCACGTATTACAAAATTTAAGTATATCTATTTAACCGGTCATATGATGTTCTGGACTTCCCTTATTTTTGCAGGAATCATTTTTGATCAGAATATCAATGCAAATACATTTGCAGTAACTGTATTTTTATCAATTGTATTGGGCGTTTACTGGACATTGCAGCCTGCTTTGACACAGCCGTTCTTAAGAAAAATCACGGGAAATGACAGTGTGGCACTGGGACATACATCAGCTTCTGTTGCATTTTTAGGTGCAGTGGCAGGTAAATTTGTAGGAAATAAGGACAAGAGCACAGAAGACCTTGTTATCTCTGATAAATGGGGATTTTTAAGGGATTCCAATATTGTTACCGGAATTACGATGGCAGTTTTGTTCATCATTGGTACCATCCTTCTTATGATCAAAAATACAGAGGGTGCCAGAGAAATTCTTGTAACCTCAGGAGATACAAGCTTTATCATATACTCCATATTAACCAGTTTACAATTTGCAGGCGGTATTGCGGTGGTACTTTTCGGAGTCCGCATGTTTATTGGTGAAATGGTACCTGCTTTTAAGGGAATTGCTACGAAAATCGTTCCAGGTGCAATACCTGCCCTTGATGCACCCATTGTTTATCCCTATGCGCCCAATGCGGTTATTATCGGATTCCTTGGAGCATTTGTGGCAAGCTTAATCTGGCTTGTGATTTTAGGTAATACCGTAGGCTATGTGTTTGTTCCCACTATGATTGCTATTTTCTTCCATGCTGGAACAGCAGGAGTTTTTGGCAATAAAACAGGTGGAATCAGAGGAGCGCTGTTTGCAGGTGTGATTACGGCAACAATCATTGCAATCGGCCAGTATGTCATGGTTACGTTCCTGGCACCAACGACTGTTCCTGATGTAGTTATGTGGGCTGCTGATTCCGATATGTTTATCATTGGGCCGATTATCCGGTTCATTGCCGGCTTCTTATTCTAAAAAATATGATTTTACCTGCATAGCCGGAGTTTTTCAAAAAACTTACGGCTATGCTTTTCCGTAGAATTCACGGACAGACAGGAGGATTTATCATGAGTTTTGTCAGAACGATTTTCGGTGATATCTCACCGGAGGAAATGGGAATTACCTATTCCCATGAACATTTGTTATGCGTACCGCCTTATTGGAAGGAGAGAAATGCAGATGACCTGCTTCTTGATGATCCTGAAAAAACAAAAGGGGATATGCAGGATTTTAAAGATTTAGGCGGCCGTACCATTGTGGATGCCACTGCCATTGATTATGGAAGAAATGTTTCCGGAGTTGCAGAACTGGCGAAAGAGCTGGATATTCAAATCATTGCAACCGCAGGATTTAACAAGTCTTTTTTATGGGATGCAAAGCTGCCGGAGCATTTAATTCCTATTGTAGGAAATTATCATACTTATCAGGAGTGGATGGAACAGGCAACCGTTGATCAGCTGACGGATCACGTAATCCGTGAAGTCGAAGTAGGGTTGGAAGGAACCCCTTACAAAGCAGGGCAGGTAAAAACCGGTACGGGCTATAACAGCATTAATCCCTTAGAGGTCAAGACCATTGTTGCGATCTCAGCAGCCCATCATGAGACCAAGGCCCCTGTTCATCTTCATACAGAAGCAGGAACCATGGCGCTGGAGCAGATTGAGATTCTGGAGAGGGAAAAGGTGGACATCAGCCGCGTTTCCTTTGGGCATATGGACCGGAACCTGGATTTATATTATTATGAGAAGATTTTGTCCCACGGAGGATTTTTAAGTTTTGACGGACTTGGGAAAATAAAATATGCACCGGAGTCTGCAAGGATTCATGTGATTTTGGAGCTGTGTAAAAGAGGATATGAAGATCACCTTTTGATCAGCCATGATCTTGCCAGAAAATCCTATTACAGGAATTACAGCTACGGAATCGGTTTGAAATTTATATTAGACAAGTGGATTCCCAGATTCATAGAGGAAGCAGATGCATCAGGCTTAGATGGAAGGACTTTGGCAGATAAATTCCTGACAGAAAACCCCAAACGATGCTTTTCCTTTCGATAGGAGGGGAGAAAATGAGCAATAAAATGAATGAACTGGATGGGATATCAATCAGAGACTTAATTCTAACCCATGATATCGCACTGCTCCCCTTAGGAGCTGTGGAAGTCCATGGCCCACACCTGCCCATAGGTACGGATTCCTTTCTTGCTGAAAAGCTGTGTGAAAAGCTTTCTGAGCGGGTTCCTTCCCTGATTCTTCCAGTGATTCATTACACCCAGGTCTGGAGTCTGGGAGAAATGAAAGGATCCGTCAGTATCAGCAATGAGCTGTTAACACAGCTGCTCTGTGAAATCCTGCTGGAAACAGAACGTAATGGATTCCGTATGGCTGTTGTGATCAATACCCATCTGGGAAATAACGGTGCCATAAAAGAGGCAGCCAGGAAGGCTTTGAAAGAAAGACCGGACTTTAAGATCCTGTATTTCACCTACCCCGGCGCAGGAGAAATTCTGGGAGAAGTGATGGGAGCAGGCAATTTTCACGGCGGATTTTTCCATGCAGATGAAATTGAAACTTCTTATATGCTGTATCTGTGCAAGGAACATGTGGACATGTCTAAAGCTGTCGATGAAACCCCGCTGGTACCTGAGCTCATAGATGTAACGCCTATCCGGTGGAGTGAATTTACTGAGACCGCAGTTATGGGGAATGCAAAAGATGCAACAGAGGAGAAAGGCCGTAAAGTCATCGAATATGTTTTGGACAGAATGGTTTCTCTCATCGAAAAAGCAAAGGAGAGGTGATTCATGAACGGTATTAAAACTTATTTTAAAAATATTGAACGGATTCTGGATTCCGTACAGGAAAGCCAGGGAGAGGCTATGGAAGCCGCCGCAAAGTGCCTTGCAGATGCAATCGGACAAAAGCGTTCCATCTATGTGTTTGGCTGCTCCCATGGAGCTATTCTATCAGAGGAAATGTTTTACCGCGCCGGAGGCCTGGCAGTAATTAATCCTCTGTTTAATCCATCTCTTATGCTCAATGTCCGCCCGGTTACTCTGACAAGCAGATTTGAAAGGCTGGAAGGCCAGTCAAAGGCTCTTCTTGAAGAGTCCAGTGCAAAAGATGGAGATGTGATTCTCATTCATTCAGTTTCCGGAAGGAATGCAGGAATTGTGGAAATGGCTCTGGAAGCCAAAGCCATGAATATGACCGTCATCGGAATTACCAATCTGGCATATTCTGAGAAGAATACTTCCCGCCACAGCAGCGGAAAAAGACTTTTCGAGCTGTGTGACATCTGCATAGACAATGGGGGAGAGTTTGGGGACGGCTGTGTTGAAATCAAAGGAATCCACGAAAAGGCAGGAGCCACATCCACGGTAATCGGAGCCTCCATTGTCAATGGCATTTCCGTCAGGGCTGCTGAAATTCTGGCGGAAAGAGGAATTCAGCCGCCTGTCCTTCACAGTGCAAATGCGGATGGGGGAGACGAGATCAACAAGAAGATTTTTGAAGAATACAAAGACTGTATCCATTATTTATAAAGGGAGTAATTTAGGATAAAGAGAACTGCTGCGGGTTGATTTGTTTATGCCTGCAGCAGTTTTTATTGGGAAAATAGAAAGAAAAACGATTATTTGACGTTTGTTAAAAAAACATGATATAATATGAAAAGCTGACAGAAACTATATCTGATGCATATTATAGAGCGGCGAGGAAGACGGAATGAATCAGAACCGGGGAATTAACCAGGACGTGACACAGGAGATGAATCGGTCTCTCCTTTTGAAAAGTTTAAGAAGAGAAGGCGTATGCTCCAGAGCACATCTTGCGGCACTTACGGGGCTTAAACAGGCGACTGTGACCAATATCATGAAAGATTTCTTAAACTGGGGAATCGTTAAGGAGGTTGGTTTCTTAAATGGCAGCAAAGGGCGCCGGTCGATTGGAGTGTCCATCAATCCTGACGGCTATCGTGTCATCGGTGTGCGGCTTGCAAGAAAGCATTACAGCGTGGGGCTATTTGATTTGACAGGCAAGCAGATTGTGAAAGAGCGCGTGGATTTTGAGCCGGAAAAGCAGCCCGGTGCGGAAGAAATCTTAAATCAGATTGTGGGGCGGATGCGCCTGTTGATTCAGCAGTATGGAAAGGACTCTGTGCTGGCCGCGGGGCTTGCTGTGCCAGGACCATTTATAGCGAAAAAAAGCCGTATTGCGTTAATAACGGGTGCGGATATATGGAAAGATATTGAGTTGAAGGCGTTTTTTGACCGGGAGATGGATATCCCGGTGTTCCTGGAACACAACGCCAATGCCGGAGCCTATGCCCATATGTGGGATTTGAAGGAGGCCTATCATGATGACATTCTTGTTTACATTGCCGCCGGTCAGGGGATTGGCGCAGGAATTGTGATGAATGGCAGAATCTACGAAGGAGCACTGGGGACGGCAGGTGAGATCGGACATATGACGATAGACAGAAATGGGAAACCATGTGCCTGCGGAAACAGGGGCTGCCTGGAACGCTATGCCTCCTCACTGGAACTTGTAAAAGCAGTGTATGGGGAGCGTGCCGGTATGGAAGGCTGTAATTTTGAGGATTTGGAGCAGCAAATCAGAAACGGTGATACAGCCGATACAGAGTATTACCGCAGGGCATGCGAGAGCCTTGGCGTCGGGATCATAAACATTATCAATGTGATTAACCCGGACCGGATTATTATCGGTGATGATATGGCACGTCCGAATCCGGAATTAATGGAACAGACTGTGCGGGAGACGGTGCAAAAGGGAATCTTGCCGGATGTCTGGGACGAGCTTACGCTTTCCATCAGTGCATACCAGGGAGATCCCATCCTGACCGGTGCGGCGATCGTGGCGATTGACAGGGTCTTTGACAGTCCGGGACAGTTTATATAAAACTGAATATTGAATGATGCTGAAGCAGCATTAAGGTCATAGAACGTTTGCGCGAAAGATGACTTTGGTGCTGTTTTTTGTTTGCCGATTCAGAAAGAAAAGATATGAAAATACAAATAACTATTGACATTTTTGCAAAAAATGTTATTGTTTAATAGGATATATTAATTAAATGAATTAATACATAAAATGAAAATAATATTAAGGCCAATGAAAGGGGAAAGAAAATGAAATTTTTTGTAGACACAGCGAAGGTAGAGGATATCAAAAAGGCAAATGATATGGGAATTATCTGTGGGGTAACGACGAACCCGTCACTGATTGCAAAGGAAGGCAGAGATTTTGTGGAAGTAATCAAGGAGATTACTTCGATTGTAGACGGACCAATCAGCGGGGAAGTAAAAGCTACGACGACAGATGCCAAAGGAATGATCAAAGAAGGGCGTGAAATTGCGGCAATCCATCCCAACATGGTTGTTAAAATTCCCATGACTGTCGAAGGCTTAAAAGCGGTGAAGGTTTTGACTGCAGAGGGAATCAAAACCAATGTGACTCTGATTTTCAGTGCAAACCAGGCACTTTTAGCAGCACGCGCAGGTGCTACTTATGTATCCCCATTTCTGGGGCGACTCGATGATATCTCTCAGCCAGGAATGGACTTAATCAGGATGATTGCTGGTATATTCCGTATCTCAGGGATTGAAACGGAGATCATTGCCGCCAGTGTGAGGAATCCGATTCATGTGATTGACTGTGCACTTGCAGGGGCGGATATCGCCACGGTTCCATACGGTGTATTGGAGCAGATGACAAAACATCCGCTGACTGATCAGGGAATTGAAAAATTCCAGGCGGATTATCGTGCTGTCTTTGGAGAGTAAGCTGGGAGGAGAGAGAAGATGGGGAATTATCTGGAATTAGAAAAAACGGCAAATGAAATCCGCAAAGGGATTGTGACGGCAGTACATAGTGCAAAATCCGGTCACCCCGGCGGCTCGCTGTCAGCAGCAGATCTTTTCACCTGGCTCTATTTCAGGGAGATGAATATTGACCCGGAATATCCGGCAAAAGAAGACCGGGACCGGTTTGTTCTTTCCAAAGGTCATGTGGCACCGGGATATTATTCAACCTTAGCAAACCGGGGATTTTTTCCGGTGGAGGATTTAAAGACCCTGCGCCATACCGGCTCCTATTTACAGGGGCATCCGGACAGAAAGCATATTCCGGGTGTGGATATGTCCAGCGGCTCTTTGGGACAGGGAATCTCGGCAGCAGTGGGGATGGCACTTTCTGCAAAGCTCAGCAAAGAACCATTCCGCGTGTATACGCTCCTTGGCGATGGTGAGATAGAAGAGGGCCAGGTCTGGGAGGCAGCAATGTTTGCCGGTCATAGAAAGCTGGATAATCTGGTGGTTATTATCGATAATAACGGGCTTCAGATTGATGGTCCCATTGATGATGTCTGCTCTCCCTATCCGATTGATAAAAAGTTTGAGGCGTTTAATTTCCATGTCATCAATATTGACGGGCATGATTTTGCACAGATCGAACGCGCGTTTGAGGAAGCGAGGCAGACGAAAGGGAAGCCGACAGCCATTGTAGCAAAAACCATAAAAGGCAAGGGTGTTTCATTCATGGAGGGCTCTGTGGCATGGCATGGGACGGCGCCTGATGACGCTCAGTATGAAATTGCGATGGCAGATTTGGAGAAAGCAGGTGAAGCACTATGCCGGAGATAAAGGAAATGACTGCAAAGAAGATTGCCACCAGGGAAAGCTATGGCAATGCTCTGGTAGAACTGGGACAGATAAATGACAAAATCATCGTATTGGATGCAGACCTGGCGGCAGCGACAAAGACCGGAGTCTTTAAAAAGGCATTTCCGGAGCGCCATGTGGACTGCGGGATTGCAGAATGCAATATGATGGGAATTGCCGCCGGTCTTGCTGCTGCCGGCAAGATACCGTTTGCAAGTACCTTTGCCATGTTTGCGGCAGGCAGGGCATTTGAACAGGTCAGGAATTCCATCGGTTATCCGCACCTGAATGTGAAAATCGGGGCTACCCATGCAGGTATCTCTGTCGGTGAGGATGGCGCCACCCATCAGTGCAACGAGGACATTGCCCTTATGAGGACAATCCCTGGGATGGTTGTACTCTGCCCATCAGATGACATAGAGGCGAAAGCAGCGGTAAGGGCAGCAGTGGAGCATGATGGACCGGTTTATATGCGGTTTGGACGTCTGGCAGTTCCTGTCATTAACGATACGCCGGATTACACATTTGAACTGGGAAAGGGCATTGTGCTGCGAGAGGGAACGGATGTGACCCTGATTGCCACCGGGCTTGAAGTGTCGGAAACCCTTGCCGCAGCAAAAAGGCTGGAATCCGATGGGATCTCTGCAAGAGTCATCAATATCCATACCATCAAGCCGTTAGATGAGGAGCTTGTCTGCAGGGCGGCGAAAGAGACCGGGAAGCTTGTTACGATTGAAGAGCATTCAGTTGTCGGCGGACTGGGAAGCGCTGTCTGTGATGCTGTGTGCAAAGAATACCCGGTGCCGGTGAAGAAAATAGGAATCCAGGATGTGTTCGGAGAGTCTGGACCGGCAAAGGAATTATTGCAGAAATATCAGTTGGATGAGATGGGAATATACCGGCAGGTGCTGGAATTTGTCAAAGGAATTTAAAAATAAAAGCGGAAGAGAAACCGGAAGGTTTTTCTTTCGCTTTTTAAATTCACTTGCCCGTATTGTTGAGATACGACTCATAGAGGGATATCATCGCTTCATTTGGCACAAAGGCAGAATTCCGTTGCAACCTCAATGCCAATGTCGCTGAAGATGAAGTTATTGTAAATGTCGATGTTCTGGCCTCCATCCACATAGATGCCTCGGGCACAGAGGCTGTAACCCGTACCTTCCCGATAGGCGTTATTTCGAAGAGTGCTGATTGCATAAACCACATTACCGTTTCATAATAGATCCCATAGGTGCCCCCGACAATTTAGGACTTCAAGTAGAGTTGCGCAGAACAAGGCTGGTAGGAAGAATTACTTTCCTTGGGAGAAGCTGATACCCGTTAATCCTTGCAAGGAGCAGATCAACTGCAACCATGCCGATTTCCTTTGTAGGAATTTCAATTGTGGTCAGAGGAGGATTGGAATATTTGGATATTTCGATATTGGACAACCCGATTACTGCTACTTTGTCCGGTACGGCTATTCCCATTTTATACAGGCTGCTTAAGGCGGCCATGGCCATTAAATCACTTGCTACAAAGAAAGCGGTAGGAGAATCTTCTTTCTGATAGAGCTGGTTGACCTTCTCCATGCAGAGGTTCTCATCCCAGGCACAATCAATAACCCATTCAGAATTTACCGGCAAACCGGCAGCGTGCAGGGAGGCGTAATAGCCCCGGTACCTCTGGCTGGATTTTATATCGCCGCTCATACCGCTGCCGCCGATAAAGCCTATCTTTTTATGCCCCTTGTCAATTAAGTGCTGCACTGCCACACTTGCTACCCTGTAATGGTCATAACCTACATTGTCGATATCCTCCCACCAGGTATCGATTCCGACAATGTTTGGAACCTGATTTCGTATGAACTGGTAGATTTCACTGTTGAGTGATTCCATCAGAATCAGGCCAGAGACCGGATTGCCAAAGGCGTTGTATAAGGCCTTTTTATCCTCCAGCTCGGCACCGGTCTTAATAAAGGTAAGTTCATATCCGTTGTTTTGAAGCTGTTCTTCTACACCGGACAAGATGGACATAAAATAAGGGTCGTTATATTTGTTTTTCGTTACGCTTAGAACACAGCCTATTTTTATAAGTGCATTGCCTGAATGGGCTTTATTGTCACCGGAGGAAGAGTTTGCGGGGGATTTTACTGTATAGTTCAAATCTGTAACAGCCTTCCATACCCGGGCCCGGGTTTCGTCTGTCATTTTGTATTGGGTATCGTTATTTAATACCCGTGATACAGTAGCTATTGACACCTTTGCCAGATTGGCTACGTCTCTGATTGTGCTCAAATTAGTTTGCCCCCTTAATCACAGCTTGTGAAATTTTTGTTTAGTATATTTACGTAAACAGAGTGTGTTACATACAATTAAATTATAATAATGTTTCACTGATTTTGTCAATACTCAATTTTCCAGCCGTTAAGTGGCATTCATGGAAAAATCACGCCAATTTGAGGATTTTTATGATAGTATACCGGAATATTTCCATAAAAACTTATGGAATAAAAGGTATGAGAAAAATAACCCTTTTCATGATAAGGAATGTTATTTGTAAATTTTTTTACAATATTTTTTATAATTATTTTAAAAATAGTATTTACACAGGGCAGGGCAAATGTTATAATCCAGCTACAAGGTTTAGTAAACAAACGTAACAAAAAGTAACAAAAAAGAAAGCGATAATAAAAAGAACCTGACTAGTTTTAACAGAATTATCGATGCAGAGCAGCAAACAGAAAGGGAGTGTTGGGATGAAAAGTGTCCGCTGCCATAAGTGTGCAAAGGAATTAAGCAATAACGAGATTGCTCTTAACCTTAAGCTGTTAGGAAAGCAAATCGGGACGTTACACTGCTATCAATGTTTATCGGAGTACTTCTGCTGTGATACTGTCAGACTGCAGGAGCTGGCAGAACAGTATAAAAGCAGCGGCTGCCTCTTGTTTCAAACAAATTATACAGCCTAAGGAGATAAGCCTATGAGTGATACCTATGTTATATATCCTAAAATAATTGACGAACTCCTTGATAATCCGGGGATTGGCTTTATTGCTGCTCCGGGTTTGATGGAACCGGCAGGGTCAATACATGATAACCGGGGCAATCCGGTGGAAAAATACAAATTTACCGATAGCAGCAGAACCTCAAATCATCCCGACAGCAGGATTACCTACTGCGGAGTCCGGTGGAGAGATTTGGAGGCTGAAAAGGGCAGATACCGGTGGGATATCCTTGAGAAAAAACTGGAGGAGGCAAAAGCATTGGGCTGTACGGCAATTGTACGCTGCTCTCCCTATGCATTGGCAGAAGAGGACGATATCCCGGATTGGTTTCGAAGGGAATGCCAGGAGGAGCCGGAATTTCCCTTTTGGAGAGTTGACCCGCTGCATTCCCCTTATGTCTCTTACTGGTCTGAGTTTATTGCGGAATTTGCAGAACATTTTGACGGACATCCGGTAATAAGCTCAGTGGATATGGCACTGGTAGGAGCCTGGGGCGAAGGCGGAGGCACCGAGTTTCTTGATGAGGAGTGCATCAGGCAGATGGTAGGTGCTTATGTCGACAATTTTAAAATAACCCCGCTGCAGGCCCTTCTCCATGATCCAAAGTCGGTAAAGATAATTCGTGAGAGAAAGGAAAATATAGGATTTCGGGTGGATTGCCTGGGGGATATGGGAGGCTTCCATCAGGAAGAATGGTCCCATATGCTGGATTTTTATCCGGAAAATATCTGTAACTTTGAAATGGAGGATGCATGGAAAAAAGCACCGGTGGTATTTGAAGCCTGCTGGCACATGAATGACTGGTACCTCCAGGGCTGGGATATCGATTATATTGTGGATGAATCCTTAAAGTGGCATATCTCTTCCTTTAACAGCAAGGGCACTACCGTTCCTGAGGCATGGAAGGAGAGTGTTAAAAGGTGGCTCAATAAAATGGGATACCGCTTTGAATTAAGAAAGCTCACGTATCATCCGGTGGTAAAAAAAGGTGAAGGCTTCCGAATCAGAGGATTGTGGGCCAATACCGGTGTTGCTCCTATATATCACAAGTATCCCCTGGTAGTCCGCCTGAAAAATGAGAAAGAAGTCATCAGCCTTACCAGTAAAGCGGATATCAGAAACTGGCTGCCGGATATGGATATCCTTTGGGAAGAAGAGTTCGCCCTGGAAGGAATGGCCGGTGAGTATTCTCTGGAAATAGGAATTGAAACCGGGATACCGGAGCTTGGAAATATAAAGCTGGCAATTGAAGGATTAAAAGACGGTTACTATTGCTTCGGAAAAATAATCGTAGAATAGAGGGATGAGCATGGGACATTTATCGTATGGATTCAAAGAATGTGTGGATTATTGCGGCTTTGACAATCTGCCTGAGGGGCTGGAGCAATTCTATGCCGGCTATCCCGGGGGAGAGGACAGCCATTTTATAGAAAGAAGATTTTTAAAGGAAGTGTTTGAAAAATTCAACCTTCCGGAGAAGAAGCAAAGTCTGCTGACAAAAGCGGCAGAAGCAGTGGAAGGGGACCCGAGACTGTTTCATTTCTCCAAATTCCTGGTATGGGATATGTGCTCTGCCAGAAACCGATGTGACGTGGATAACTATAAAAATATGACTCCTGTGTGTATGGCAGAGTACGGAGAACTTTATTCCTTCCTCCTCCTGCTGGCCTGTGTGGTTCCTTCCATAAAGCTTTTAAAGGAACGGGGCGTTCCGGAGCATTATTATCGGGATATTCCTTTCCAGCCTATAAAGTCCCAATTAGAGAAGCTGGTTCGGGATGATGTGAGCGTAAGTGATTTTCCCTGGGATATGAATTTTTATACCTGCTCCATCTTTCTTATGGACCGGTTCCTGTTTATCCCTTGCCGCTTTGGCGATACATTTACCATGTACCGGAATAAGGTTTCAGGGAAGGTAACCGCCCTAAAGCATGGCGGAGAGGAATTCCGCAGAGACGGGCAGTTTAATGGAATAAACGGAGTTTATGATAAGGCAGGAGCCTTCCCTTCCCTCTGGCGGGAGACGGAGGAGGAGATTACTGCAAATCCCATCAATCCCATGGGCTTTGTGGAGAGGGATTGCGTAACGCTGTTAAAGAAGGAATGGGACGAAGCCTTAACCCAGGGGGATATGCTTCTGGCGCTTCATGTGCCTTCCGGACCGGGATATAACCCTGAGAGGCTTAAGAATTCTATGGTGCTGGCGCTGGAGTTTTACAAGACTTATTTTCCGGAACTGCCGGTCAAAGGCTTTTGGAGTGAAAGCTGGCTGTATGATTCGAGACTTTCGCTGGTGCTTGATAATGCCAGCAATATTATAAAGGTCCAGCGTCAATTCTATCTATATCCGATTGAGGAAGGAGATGCCATGCTTCGGTATGAGGTATTCGGTGACTGGAAAGCCGATGAAACGAAGGCAGAACTTAAGACCACCCTGCAAAAAGCGGCGGCTGCTTATATGGCAACAGGAGCACGTTTTAACAACCTGAGTATGGTGGTTCTAAAGGAAGAGGCAGATAAAACAGACCAAATGCCTTATATCACACAGGAAGACATTGCACGCTTTAAACAGATTGCTGACAGCCATTTAAAATAAGGAGGAGCTGCCCATGGGAAAATATGCACTGGAACAATACAGTCCCTATGAGACTTATAAAATACGGCCGCTGTCCCTTTCTAAGGCTACAGTTAATCCTGGCAGAGGGCAGTACCGGCTGGTAGAACTCACCTGGGAGGAGTTGGAGCCTCATCGGGGTAAATATAACCTAAACCGGTTAAAAGAAGCACTGGCAGAGGTACATAATCCGGTCCTTTCCATAAAACAGGTCCTTCCGGCCTGGCTAAAGAAGGGCCAAGAGGAAAGCTTTAAACACTTAATCCGCAGAGTTGCAAGCGTACTGAACAATGAAAAGCTTATTGGTGTTGCGGTTTCTATGGAAGATGGCAGCCAGGGAATCTGGGATGCTTATCTGGAAGCCTTTGAAGGCATTCCATTATTGGTTAGTCTTGAGCAGGAGGCCTTGCTGCAGTATCTAAAGGATCATGAATCCCCTTTTGGCCTTATTGTTAATTGCAGCGAAGATAACTGGATCAGCTGCTGCGAAAAATTTGCCGGGTACCGGCTTCAAAATACCTGGCAGCGGATGCCGGTACTGCTTCAAATAGAAGAGGAGAGCCCTGGAGAGAATATCCGCCGGGAAGGCCTGCGATGGCATGCCGGTCTCTCCAACCGCTTCATGGATGTGGGGTATGACTTTTCCATAAGAAGATTGACCTATCCAAAGAAGATCGCATCAAAGGGAGCACTCCCCCTCCGCTTTTGGTTTGTAAATGGGGGCAGTGCGCCTTGTTACCTGGATTATAGCTTAAGGCTTCGTTTGGAAAAGGGAGGGGAGCAGCAGGAATTTGTCTTAAACATTGACAAAGGTGCCTGGAAGGTTGGGGATAATACCCACAATGAAATTATTTCCTTACCGATACTGCCCCTTGGTGAATACGGTTTGTCAGTTGGGATTTTCTTTGCTGATGAAAGCCCCATGGAGCTGGATATCCGGATGGAGGAAAAGGACGGTTATTACAGGCTGGGAACGGTGGAGGTGTGTAAAGACACAGCGGTGGATTTAGCACGTGCCTGGGATGATTTTTATCCCGATGGCTATTATCCCCTGGAGGATCCGCAGCTTCCCGATTGATTGGATGGACGAGAGAAAATAATAGCAGGAGGAAAGAAAATTGAAAATTGCATTGGTTGGTGCAGGACAGCGGGGAATGATTTATTCCAAACAAGCCTATGAAGCAAAAAAGGCAGATATTGTTGCGGTGGTGGAGCCGGAGGATGAAAGAAGATCTGCTGCGGCGGAAAATTTCGGTATTCCGTCTGAAATGCAGTTTAAAAATATAGAGGATTTTTACCGGAGGGGCAGGATTGCCGATGCCGTTATCATTGCATCCATGGACCAGGACCATTGCCAACAGGTTCTGGCTGCTCTGGAGCTTGGATATGATATTCTTCTTGAAAAGCCCATATCTCCCAATCCAAAGGAATGTCTTATGATTCAGGATAAGGCAAATCAGAAGGGCTGTAAGGTTATTGTATGCCATGTGCTCAGATATACTAATTTTTTTGCAGCGATTAAGGAGATTATCGACAGCGGAGAGCTGGGGAAGGTAATTACCATCCAGCATAATGAGAATGTAGGTAATTACCACATTGCCCATTCCTTTGTCAGAGGAAATTGGAGAAGAAGTGATTTATCCAGCCCCCTGGTGATGCAAAAATCCTGCCATGACATGGATATCCTTGCCTGGCTGGTGGGCAGTGAGGCGAAAAAAATAGTTTCTTTTGGCAGTTTAAAATACTTTAAAGAAGAGAGTGCTCCAAAGGGCAGCTCTGACCGCTGCCTGACCTGTAATGCTGCCGGAGACTGCCGCTTTGATGCCCGCAAGGCCTACCTGCCGATTATGGGAAGCTGGCCGGCTACGGTTCTTACCCAGGACCAGACGGAAGAAGGGATAAACAAAGCTTTGGCTGAAGGCCCCTATGGACGTTGTGTATACCGCTGTGATAACGACGTATGCGACAATCAGGTAGTATTAATCGAATTTAAAAATGACGTAACAGTCAGCTTTAATTTAAGCGGTTTTACGAATAAAATCAGCCGGACGATCAAGGTTATGTGCGAAAATGGGGAAATCAGAGGGGATGACAGTCTGAACCAGATTGAGGTTACAAAATTTGCCTCCAATGCAATTGATGGTTTTGAGCAGAAAATCATTCATACCGGTCAGCCCCAGGGAGGCCATGGAGGAGGAGATGTGGCCCTGGTGGCTGATTTTGTCAGTCAGATGGAAACACACAGCAACAACAGCAGATCCTCCATAACCCAATCAGTGGAAAGCCATGTAATGGCTTATGCGGCAGAGCAATCCAGAATTACCGGCGAAATAATTGATGTGGATGCATTAAAAAGCCGGCTGCGAAACTCTTAAAAAACGGAAAAGAGTGGTGAAGAGTGATGAAATCAAAAAGAATTCAAAAGGAAGCACCGGGGCCTAAAGAAGACCGGATAAAAGAATTCCTGCGTGAAATAAAAAGAAACAAAGGCCTGTATCTTATGTGTATGCCTGCTCTGATTGTACTGGTTATGTTTTGCTACATTCCTTTTGCAGGAACCTGGATGGCATTTACCGACTTCAATGTAATGGATGGTATCTTCGGAAGCAAGTTTGTAGGCTTAAACAACTTCAAGTATTTCTTTTCCGAGAGCAGCATGGGCTGGCGGGTAACTTATAACACACTGTTTATCAATTTCTTTGGAATTATACTGGGTCTGATTGTTCCAATCAGTATTTCCATATTTTTCAATGAAATCAGGAGCGAGCTCTTTAAGAAACTGACACAAAGCTTTATGTTTTTTCCGTATTTCCTTTCCTGGGTCGTAGTAGGTACGATTATCTACGGATTTTTTTCCACCGATGTGGGCGTTATCAACAATATGCTGCGATCATTGGGAATGGAACCGGTGAAGTGGTATGCGGAACCAAAGTACTGGAAGGGGATCATAATTACCGCCAGTATGTGGAAGTGGAGCGGATACAGCTCCATCATTTACATGGCGGCCATGGCGACTTTCGACGGTTCCTTATATGAGGCTGCAAAAGTGGATGGTGCAAACAAGTTCCAGAGAATTTTGTATCTCACCATTCCGATGCTGAAACCGACGGCCGTTGTACTGACTCTTATGAGTATCGGACGTATTTTCTACGGTGATTTCGGCATGATCTACGGTATTGTAGGCAACAATCCGGTATTGATTGATGCGGTAACCGTAATTGACACTTATGTATATCAGAGCATGAGAACCCTGGGCTTTTCCTATGCAACCGCAATTGGACTGTTCCAGTCGGTGATGGGCCTGATTCTGGTATCCGTTGCCAACCGGTTAGCAAAAAAATATAATGACGGGGAGGGATTATTCTAATGAGAAAAAGCAAATCATTCGGCGATCACCTGGTAACGATCCTTGCTTATTTGTTTATAGGCTTATTCGGGCTGCTTTGCCTGTATCCCCTTATTCTTACCTTAGGTGTGTCCCTGTCCTCGGAACGTGAAATCGTCATGCATGGTTATTCTGCTATTCCGCAGAAATTTACCCTTAATACATACATTTATATTTTTGCAAACAGTGGCATGAGGATTTTAAAATCTTACGGAGTCACCATTTTTGTTACGGTCGCCGGAACCGTTGGAGCTAT
Source organism: Lacrimispora sphenoides JCM 1415 (assembly GCF_900105615.1). NCBI lineage: Bacteria > Bacillati > Bacillota > Clostridia > Lachnospirales > Lachnospiraceae > Lacrimispora > Lacrimispora sphenoides. The sequence goes on from NZ_LT630003.1 coordinate 871,839, forward strand.
GATCATTACCAGTATGATTGCCTTCGCGTTATCGATTAAGAGCTTAAAGTACCGTAATGTCATTGCCTTTTTATGTAACTTCACCATTGTATTTTCCGCGGGCCTCATTCCCTGGTATGTGGTTTGCGTGAATTACTATGGATTAAAGAATAACATTCTGGCATTGATTCTTCCTTCTATTTTCAGTGTCTGGAACATGTTCCTTATGAGAACCTATTTTTCAAGCATTTCGCCTTCCTTATACGAGGCCGCTAAAATTGACGGAGCAAGTTATATGCTGATTTATTGGCGGATAGCACTTCCCCTCAGTAAAACGGCAGTGCTTACCGTAGGCCTTATGTATGCCCTGCAATACTGGAATGACTGGTGGAATGCCCTGATTTTTATTAATGATAAGAATTTGTTTCCTCTCCAGTACTACCTCTACACAATTCTTTCAAATGTAAATGCCATTAGCTCGGGGCGTGTTCCTTCCGGCGCTGCCGCAGGAATCACACTGCCCTCTGAAACGATGAAAATGGCAGTTACGGTTATAACCATAGGCCCGATTATCTTCTTATATCCCTTTGTACAAAAATATTTCGTACAGGGTATTATGACAGGTGCAGTCAAGGAATAAGCCCTGTAATAAAAATCATTGGTAGGCCAGGAGAAAGGCTTAACATAAACCAAAAGGAGGGTATTGTAATGAAAAGACTATTTATACTGACAACTGCCGTGATCATGGCAATCGGTTTACTTGGGGGATGCAGCAGCAAGGGAGAATCGAAAAAAGGCACGAATACCGAAACCGTAACGATTCTATATCCCGGTGATGAAAGTGATAGAATGTCAGAATTTATGAGTAATGAGTTTGCTGAGAAAATGAAAGAGGATTTAGGCATTAAGGTGGAAATGGTTTATACTCCATGGGACCAGTATTGGGAACAAAAAGATATCATGCTGGCAGCCCAGGAACCCATCGACCTGTATTGGGACGGACTTCCCGATCTTGCCACCATTGTGAATAAAAAACAGGCTTCTGTTCTGAATGACTTAATCGACAAATATGGCCAGAATTTGTTAAAGGTGCTTCCCGAAGAGCAGTTAAAGGGTGCTACCATTAACGGAGAAGTTTATGGGATCCCCTCCGCTTATGCACCTTCCTCCGGAATGTTCCAGATGGTATGTGTCCGCCAGGATATTCTGGAAGCCTGTGGTATGACGGAGATTAAGACAACAGAGGATTTGAAATTATTTGCAGAAAAGGCAAAAAAATTGTATCCGGAAATGAAAGGGCCTGCAGACCCCATCTTTAAGCCCCTGACCAGATATTTTGCCGATGAGCAGCTTACCTGGTGCGCCAATGAAGATGCCGTTGTATATGGTGATACCACAAATAAGGTTTATGATTACTATGAAACCGATGCGTTCAAGAAGGTTGCACAGTATAACCGCCAGATGTATCATGAAGGCTTATATTCCGATGATTTAACGACCAAATACAATGAGAGGGATTCCCGTATGCAGACCGGCTTATACTTATGGGTAGAGGGTTCTCTTGGCAAAGAAAATGAGATTATCAGCAGCGTGAAGGCAAATGCTCCTGATGCCAGATTAAAGAACTATATCCTGAAACCGGAGGAACCCCGCTATATCATAGCCACCGGCGGTGAAGTCCTTTGCATACCACAGACGGCACCCAATCCGGAAGGTGCAATGAAATTTATTGACTGGCTCTACTCTTCACAGGATAATTACCTGATGGCTTTATACGGCGTAAAGGGGAAAGATTATGATATCGTTGACGGAAGAATTAAAAAGCTGGTAAATGATGAGTTCTTCTATGAATGGATGTTCCGTAACAAGAATTATCAGTTATTTGCACCCGATATTGACCAGAGCTACATCGATACCTATGAAAGCTGGGACGATAAGGCAGTCACCTCCAATATGCTTGGCTTCCGCTTCAATAACGAAAAGGTAAAGGTAATTGAAACTGCAATCAAAGAGGTGGCAGGAAAGCAGATGGCACCGATTCTCTACGGATTCGTAGATTTTGATACAGAATATCCCAAGGCTTTGGAGGCACTGAAAAAAGCAGGCATTGATGAATACGTGGCAGAGGTGCAGAAGCAGATGGATGAGTTCCAGGCTTCAAAGAATAAATAAACATGCCCCAGCATTCAAAGAGGGCGATGCATTTGTTGCGTCGCCCTCTTGATTAAGGTTCGTCTTTGCCCAAGAATGGGTCTATATTATCGCTCTAACGTTTGTTTTAGTTTTTGCCGCACCAATTCCAAATCATCATCGCAAAGTATTGGCATGAAAGCAAACAATTTTTCTGGTTCAAAGTCCCACCATTGGAGCTTAAGCAGCAATTCAATGAGTTCTTCGTCAAAGCGCTTTTTAATTGGCCTGGCTGGGTTGCCGCCCGCGACGGTATAGGGTTCTATGTCTTTCACCACCACGGAATAAGCAGCAATAATCGCTCCATCACCAATTTTCACGCCGGGCATGATGACACTATCCCGCCCGATCCACACATCGTTGCCGATCACGGTGTCTCCCTTAAAAGGAAGTTGAGAGAGATGGGGCGGGGTATTTTCCGCCCAAGCACCGCCAAAAACATTGAATGGATAAGTGCTGATACTGCTTATGCGATGATTGGCACTGCCCATGATAAATTGCACTCCGCTGGCAATTGAACAAAACTTGCCGATATATAAGCTGTCTCCAAATTCCGGCCAGTTAAATAGTACATTGCTGCGTTCAAACGCAGTCGGGTCAACAGGGTCATCATAATAGGTGTAATCCCCAACAAAAATATTGGGGGCAGTAATCACGTTTTTTAAGAAACATGATGTTTTGTATTCGTTTGGAAAAACCGTATTTGGGTTTGGAATATTGTTCATAAAAAAAGCTCCTATTCTATTTATTATCACCTCCGAACGCATTTCTCGGTTCCGTGGCTATCGCTCTTTTTTTACGCATTTCTTTCATTGCATTTTCTCCTTGCCTGCAGTGATAATCGATTCATTATTTGCCATTACCCACTGCATAAACTAAAAAACAATGGTATTGTTTTCGGTTTTTAAATTGTATCATGATATGATTTACTTTTCCACCCCATTCCGTGGCTGTACATGGATCACCATTAATGGAAAATGTCCTCACTGTTTTTAGATCAGTGAGGACATTTTTTATTATAAAATATTTTCATCTGGGAGAATGGAATAAAATTATTTTGCTGCCCATATTTCAATTTCTAATTTTATCTCTTCTAACCCTAAGGCATTTACATAGGCAACAGTCATAGAAGGATAAGGTTTACCAAAAAAGTCATCATATACTTTATCAAAGTAATCCCAGTCAATTTGTTCCGTTGACCATATATTAACCTTAATAACACTATCCGGTGTTAAATCGATACTTTTTAATAGATTTGATATATTTAAAAATGTATTATCTACTTGTCGATTAAATTCTTCAGGAAAATTACCGTCCAAATCTGCTCCAATTTGACCAGAAAATGTGTAAAATGCTGCATTAGGCTCTATTTTAGTTACGTGAGTATAATTACCTACTGCTTTACTTACTCTTGACAAATCTAATCTGCTAACTACATTATGTTTCATTTTATTATAGACCTTTCTGTATTGGGATAAAATAATTTCTACCACTATATATTTTCATAATATAAAGTTATCCATTGATAGAAATCTATTTAACAAATACAGAGATGGAATATCTATTGTTTTCAATGCTGCTGGTATCTATAAGTTTTTCCATTCCAACACCTCCTACGGCACAATTATATGTATTATAGTGGGATTTGTCAATAAAACATACACAGATGATTGTGTTTGGCTAGTTTAGGATTTGTTTATCATCATTATTACTATATCCTGTTGCATAGCTTACATATATCTGATATCATAGCATTATTTACAAAAGATCTGCAGACAAGTTGATAGAAAAATTATACATAGAGAACAGAGCTAAATGGAAATAAAAGAAATGGAAGTTTGATTCCATGATTATAATAAAGAAATTCTGGATCTATGGCTTGCACAGAACGGTTCCAAGGTTACAGTCATCGAGATGCTGAAAGACATTCTGGGCGGTCACGGTGGTTATTTCAGCCATCGGCTACCGCGAGAATCATGCACTGTATGATGAATTGAAGGATTTAGATATACCTGTCCACAATATTGGAGATTCCCAGAAGGTACATAATATTATGTATTCCATCTGGAATTCATACGAGCTTGCCAGAGAACTATAACTCTTTAGATATTTCGTAAATAGAAGAAAATTTATGCAGCGCCTTTTGATTTCATAGGAAATCAGAAGGCGCTTTTTTCTGTATTTTAAGTTTACCATAGTAAAATAAAAATAAAAAAATTTAAGAGACTAGAATTTGTCAATAAAGTACATAATAGGGCAATAAAAGCAAAGAATATAATGTGTGTTGTGCTTTCACTATGAAATGAGGGGCTATATGAATGTATTAGAAAGAAAAATATTTGAATCAGTACCAGGTAAACAAGTGACATTAGCACATATTATAGCAAATCCCGATGATCGAATCTTTGAGAAATTAGGCTTGAATGAAGAAAAGTATCATGCAATTGGTATTTTAACCATAACCCCACCAGAGGTTGCAATCATCGCTGTAGATATAGCTAAAAAGGCTGCACCTATTAAAATAGGATTTGTTGATAGGTTCAGTGGGTCTGTATTTATCCTAGGGGATGTGGCCGCTGTACAATCTGCTATAGAACAGGTTGTTATTTATTTAAGTGAATTTATGCAGTTTTCAGTCCCCAAAATAACAAGAACATAATAGGTAGGTATAGATAATGAAGAAAATTATGTTTATTGGATCAGTTGGAAGTGGGAAAACCACCCTTTGCCAAAGGATTCAAGGAGAGATGATTAAATATAAAAAGACACAAGCAGTTGAGTTCTATTCTCAGATGATAGACACACCGGGGGAATTTGTATTGCATAGAAGATTTTATAGTGCGTTACAAATGATGGCTGCTAGTTCAGATATCATTGGATTCATTTGCAGCGTGACAGAACTTAGCCAGACATTTTCGCCCTATTTTGCACAAAACTTTACAAAGCCATGTATAGGAATTATTACAAAGATCGATCTGGCATCAAACGAAGAGGCTATTATAAACGCTGAGAAAAGATTAGAGTTAGCGGGTGTTGAGAAAATTTTTCGACTCTCTGCTGTTGAAGATAAAGGAGTAGCAGAGTTGATAGCCTATCTTTCTAAGGAGGAATGATAAATTGCAAATTTATACTAGGACAGGTGATAAAGGATACACTAGGATAATCGGTGGCATGAAATTAGCAAAAGATAGTGAACGTATCAAAGCATATGGAACGATTGACGAATTAAATAGTTTTGTAGGTTATGCTATTACACTTATAAAGAACAATGATTCTTTGAAAAAGGAATTAACACAGATCCAGCAGTGTTTGTTTGATTGTGGTAATGATTTAGCAACGCCGAATGGAAAAGGAACGTACCGGGTTACATCTGCTTTAACAGAGTGGATTGAAAAGTGTATTGATGCACATGTAGTTATTCCTCCAGAAGTGGAGTCTTTTATTTTGCCAGGTGGTTCACAAGCAGCAAGTATTTTGCATATTTGCAGAACCATTGCCAGGAGAGCAGAAAGAGAAATAGTAACCTTCCAATGGACCAATGATATGAATGATGAAGTTTTGATATTTGTAAATCGTTTATCAGATTACTTTTTTTCCGCAGCACGTGTTGCAAATGTTAATGAAGGCATAGACGATGTGCTTTATGAAAGAAGTGGGAAAGTATTCCATATAGATTTGAAAAAAGAAGATTTATAAAATTAGAAAGGAGGAGTTTGCTATGCAAGAAATAAAATTCGGAACAACATTGTATGCTGGTGAAGATAGCTTGAAACGGTTATCAGATTTCAAGAATGAAAAGATTTTGATAGTAACAGATTCTTTTATTGCTTCATCAGAGTTACTTTCACATATTAAAAGTTATATTGATAGCAGTACTGAAACGATGGTGTTTTCTGAAGTTATTCCAGATCCCCCAATTGATAACATTGTTGCTGGGTTAGAATCCAGCAAAGGTTTTCCAGCTACAATTTTATTAGCAATAGGTGGTGGCTCTGCTATCGATGCAGCAAAAGCGATGCTCTATTTTGGCAAATTGACTGATAGATTTCACGAGATACGATTTGTCACGATTCCAACAACAAGTGGAACGGGTTCAGAGGTTACGAATTTTTCGATTATTACAGATGCTGAAAAGGGAACAAAATATCCTTTGGTTACGGAGCAAATATTGCCAGATGAAGCCATCTTAGATTCTTGTCTTGTTGCAGGTTTACCACCTAAGCAAACTGCTGATACGGGTATTGATGTTCTTACTCATGCGATAGAAGCTTATGTTTCCACGAGTGCCAATGATATCTCTGATGCCTTAAGTGAGAAAGCCATATGTTATGTATTCACTTATTTAGAGAGAGCATATAAAGATGGAAATGATAAAGTAGCACGTGAAAAAATGCATATGGCATCAACAATGGCTGGAATGGCCTTTAATGTAGCCTCACTAGGGTTAAACCATGGTATAGCACATGCAGCAGGAGCCCGCTGGCATATTCCACATGGAAGAATAAATGGTATCTTGTTACCAAATATTATTCGTTATAATGCAGGAATTATTGAAGGAAACTACAGCAAAAATACGACTCCTGCTGCAAGTCGTTATTCTAAAATAGCTAAATTCTTAGGATTAAATGCTGGAAATCCACAAATGGGTGTACGAAGTTTAATAAACGCAATCCTTGCACTTGAAAAGGTACTATCCATTCCAAGGAATCTTTCTGAATATGGAGTTAGTAAGGAGCAATTTGAATCAGATAAAAATGCAATAGCAGAAGCTGCTTTAGCAGATCGTTGTACAGCAACAAACCCCATTGTTCCAACGAAAGAGGATATTATTAGTGTTCTAGGGAAATCATTTATATAAATTTGATTAAATGAGGTGATTACTTGGATGTAAATGAGAGAATTATACAGGAATATGTTCCTGGTAAACAAATCACCGTTGCGCATGTTATTGCAAAACCTGATCCAGAACTATATCAAAAGGTGGGGGTAGTACAATCTGGAAATGAAGCAGTCGGTATTTTAACGATAACACCAAGTGAAGCAGCGATTATCGTTGTCGATATAGCAACAAAAGCCGCTGAAGTTGAAATTGGTTTTGTTGATAGATTTTCAGGTGCAGTGGTTATCATTGGGGATGTTTCCTCGGTTAAGATTGCTTTAGAAAACATTTTAAAAACCATGGAAAGTCTTCTGGATTTTACTGTTGTACCTTTATCTAGCACTTAATAAAACATATTCAAAGGGAGTAGATAAGATGACTGAAACTTTATTAAGCGTTGGTATCGATATAGGAACATCAACAACACAATTAATTTTATCAGAGCTTTCAATTGAAAATATAGCATCAGTTTTTACAATTCCAAGAGTTTCCATTAAGGATAAAAAGGTGATATATAAGAGTGATATTATCTTTACTCCTATATTAGAAAACAATCTAATAGATTCCGATGGTATAAAGGCATTTGTAGAGCAGCAATACAAAAAAGCAGGTATTACAAAATCGGATATTCAGACTGGTGCAGTTATCATAACTGGGGAAACAGTTAGAAAGGAGAATGCCCAGGCAGTTGCGAAAGCTTTGAGTGGTTTTGCTGGAGATTTTGTTGTGGCAACGGCTGGCCCTGATTTAGAGAGTATTATCGCTGGTAAAGGAGCAGGGACTTATTCCTATTCGGAAAGCCAATACACAACGGCAGTAAACTTTGATATTGGAGGCGGGACAACCAATCTAGTAGTATTTAACAATGGAGATATAGAGGATACGGCTTGCTTTGATATTGGAGGTCGCTTGATCAAGGTGGATACAAGTGAAATCATTCGTTATATTTCACCTAAAGTGAAGGAGATCATTAAAGGAGAAGCTTTAGATATTCACCTAAATGAAAAGATAAATCTTAAGGAATTAGATAAACTCTTAGATATATTTGTACAAGTACTGGAAAATAGCATTGGATTAGGTAATAAGAGTCCTTACTTTGACTTGTTGATAACCAACAAAGCATTGATCACAAAGCTTCAAATTAAATGTATTTCGTTTTCGGGTGGCGTAGCAGATGGTATTACAAAAGAAAGTTTACAAAATCCGTTTAAATATGGTGATATTGGACTTTTGTTAGGTAAGAAAATAAGTGGTTCACTCCTTATGACTGCTCTTAAGTTGATTCCAACTGTAGAAACGATTCGTGCAACTGTAGTAGGAGCGGGATCACACACCACTGATGTTTCCGGGAGTACAATCACCTATAAAGAGGATATACTTCCACTTAAAAATATCCCCATCTTACAGTTATCGAAAGATGATGAAAGTGCCAATAATAGTTGGAATTTAGGGAGTATTATTGAAGAAAAAGTAAAATGGTTTATGGTGGATGGAGAAGTACAAACGATTGGATTAGGGATAGAAGGTGCACATAGCCCTTCCTTCCAGTTTATTCAAGGCCTTGCTAAAGAAATGATAAAAGGTTTGGATTTGTTGATTAAGGAGAAATTGCCACTTGTTATTATTGTAAAAGAAGATATGGCTAAGGCATTAGGACATAGCCTTTATGCACAACTTCCTAAAGATTATCCTTTTGTATGTATTGATAGTGTTCATGTACGAAATGGAGATTATATCGATATCGGAATGCCGATTGCAGAAGGCTCTGTTTTACCAGTAATCGTAAAAACATTAGTATTTAATTAATGATAAAAGGAGTTGCACAATGATTTTAAAAACTAAACTTTTTGGCAAAACCTATCAATTTTCATCTGTAATGGAAGTTATGGGGAAGGCAAATGAAGAAAAATCGGGGGACAAATTAGCTGGAGTTGCAGCAGGCAGCGCAGAAGAAAGAGTTGCAGCTAAAGTTGTCCTATCACACTTAACGCTTTCAGATTTATTTAACAACCCTGCTGTGCCATATGAAAAGGATGAGGTAACACGTATTATTATTGACCATGTTAATCTAAGAACTTATGAAAAGATTAAAAATTGGACAGTGGCTGAATTAAGAGAATGGATTTTAGATTGCAATACGACAAACTATGACATTCATCGTATTTCAAATGGTTTAACTTCTGAAATGGTTGCAGCAGTTGCTAAAATTATGTCCAACTTGGATTTAATAGTAGGAGCTCAGAAGATTATAGTAACTAAGACTGCTAATACGACAATTGGTATACCGGGAACTTTTTCAACTCGTCTACAACCAAATCATACGACTGACAATGTGGACGGTATTATGGCTTCCGTTATGGAAGGTCTATCTATGGGATCTGGTGATGCAGTAATCGGTCTAAACCCAGTAGACGATACAACAGAAAGTGTAAAGCGTATTCTTCATAAGTTCAATGATTTCATTAATGAGTGGGAAATACCAACACAACATGTTGTTTTAGCTCACGTAGCTACTCAGATGGAAGCAATGGAACAAGGAGCACCAACCGGATTGGTATTCCAATCGATTGCAGGATCTGAAAAAGGAAATACAGCTTTTGGAATTACGGCTAAGATGCTTTCAGAAGCAAAGGACATGGCTTTGAAGCTAGGTACGGCAGTTGGCCCAAATGTTATGTACTTTGAGACTGGACAAGGTTCTGAGCTTTCATCCGATGCTCATAATGGTGTAGATCAGCTGACTATGGAAGCCAGATGTTATGGATTTGCAAAATATTTTGATCCATTCCTTGTTAATACAGTTGTTGGATTTATTGGACCAGAGTATTTGTATGACTCCAAGCAAGTGATCCGTGCAGGTTTAGAAGATCATTTTATGGGTAAATTAACTGGTATTTCTATGGGGTGTGATGTTTGTTACACGAACCATATGAAGGCAGATCAAAACGATGCTGAAAACTTAACCGTTTTACTTGCAACAGCTGGTGTAAACTTTATTATGTCTATTCCAAATGGTGATGATATTATGTTAAATTATCAAACCACTGGGTACCATGAGGGTGCTTCCATTAGAGAATTATTAAATAAACGGACAATAAAAGAATTTGACCAATGGTTAGAAAAAATGGGGTTCAGCGAAAATGGACATTTAACTTCTAAAGCTGGCGATGCATCTGTATTTTTGAAGCAGAGGAGGGGGAACTAATGGACGAATTAAACTTAAAAGAAATGATTAAATCGATTTTAAATGAAATGGTAAATGAAGTACCGCCAGTTACAAATGGTCCATCAAAAGAGGCAACGGTAAACACCAAGCAACCTGCTAAGTCCTGCGTAGTGGAAGAGGGATTTATACCAGATATTACAGAAGTAGATATACGCAAGCAATTTTTAGTTCCAAATGCAGCAGATAAAGAAGGCTATTTAAAAATGAAATCCTATACACCAGCTCGCCTGGGATTGTGGAGGACAGGTACAAGATATTTGACGGAGCCTAGTCTTCGATTCCGTGCTGACCATGCTGCTGCCCAAGATGCTGTATTCTCCTATGTTAAAGAAGATTTAATTAAAGAGATGGGATTTGTAGAGGTTGCTACAGAATGCAAGGATAAAGACGAATATGTTACACGTCCGGACTTAGGCCGAAAGTTTTCAAATGAAGCAATCAATACAATAAAAAATGCTGTGAAACCAAATCAGAAAGTTCAGGTGATCGTTGGTGATGGTTTAAGTTCAGCAGCAATAGAGGCAAATATCAGAGATGTTTTACCTTCTTTACAACAAGGGCTTAAGATGTTTGGACTTGACTTTGGACAAGTTGTTTTTATAAAACATTGTCGCGTCCCAGCTATGGATCCAATTGGTGAAGCAACAGGAGCTGAAGTCGTCTGTCTTTTTATCGGAGAAAGACCAGGCCTTGTTACAGCAGAATCTATGAGTGCGTATATCGCTTATAAACCTACCGTTGGTATGCCGGAAGCTAGAAGAACAGTAGTTTCCAATATTCACAGACAAGGAACGCCGGCGGTAGAAGCAGGAGCATATATTGCTGAAATTATCAAGAGAATGTTAGATAAAAAGGTATCTGGATTAGATTTGAAAGAAAAATAAAAACCATTTGATTTAAAAAGGAGGTTTCCTAATGAAAAATGAACGATTAGGTGCAAATGTTCTAAGCGTAAAAATCATTCCAAATGTTGATGATGGATTGGCAAAGGAATTAAAATTAGCATCAAATCAAAAAAGTCTAGGGATTATTACTTCTGATTCTGATGATGTAACCTATGTGGCATTAGATGAAGCAACGAAGGCATCCGATGTAGCCGTTGTATATGCAAGAAGTATGTATGCCGGAGCTGCGAATGCTTCTACAAAATTAGCAGGAGAAGTTATCGGTATTTTAGCTGGTCCCAGTCCGGCAGAGGTACGAAGCGGTCTGGATCGTGCGATTGAGGTAATAAATAATGAAGCTAGCTTTTTTAGCGCAAATGGTGATAACTCAATCGTTTATTTTGCCCATTGTGTATCGAGAACTGGTTCTTATCTTTCAAAAGGAGCAAATGTGAAAGAAGGAGAAGCCATTGCTTATTTAATAGCACCACCCCTTGAAGCGATGGTAGCTATCGATTCGGCTTTGAAAGCTGCTGATGTGAAAATGAGTGTATTTTATGGGCCGCCATCTGAAACTAACTTTGCAGGAGCATTACTGACAGGGTCTCAATCTGCTTGTAGATCAGCATGCGAATCATTTGCCAAGGCGGTAGAAGCCGTTGCTGACAACCCAACTAGTTACTAGGCGGCGTTCATATGGCTAAAGCTTTAGGTTTAATCGAAGTACGTGGAAAGTTAGGAGTAATCCTGGCAGCAGATGCAGCTGCAAAGGAGGCAGATGTAAATCTACTTGGAAGTGAAACAATCCGTGGAGGATTGACAACAATTCATATTATTGGAGATATTGCGGCAGTAAAAGCAGCGGTTAAGGCAGGTGAAGTTGCTGTGGCAGATAAGAATTGTCTAATCAGTAGTCATGTTATCCCACGCTTGGATGACCAAGTTGAGCAGATGTTGATGAAATCATTTGGTAAAAAGGAAGATAATCCTTCGGATACAGATGAATCAAATCAACCGATTATAGAAGAAATAGAGAAAGATGAAGATTCACCCTATGATAAAGGGCAGCTGGAAAAAATGAGAGTGACCGATTTACGTTCCCTTGCATATAAATCAAATCTTTCTACCATAAAGAGGTCAGAAATTAAATCTGCTAACAAAGCAGTGCTTATTGAAACATTGCTGAATAAAGGAGTTAAGTATAATGGGATTGATTGATAAAGATCTTGTTTCAGTTCAAGAAACCAGGGATTTACTGAAGAAAGCAAAAGAAGCGCAAATAGAAATAGCCAAGTTATCTCAAGAAGAGATCGACACCATTTGTAAGGCTATGGCAAAAGCCGCTTTTGACAATCGTTTGAAGCTGGCTAAAATGGCACAAGAAGAAACCGGGTTTGGTAAATGGCAGGACAAAGTCCTTAAAAATGCTTTTGCATCAAGAGATTTATTAAACTCTATAAAAGATATGAAGACAGTAGGTATAATCACAAACAATAGAGAAGCAAAATATATGGAAGTGGCCGTTCCTGTTGGAGTCGTTGCAGGCCTGATTCCTTCAACGAATCCGACATCTACAGTTATCTATAAGGCACTAATTAGCATTAAGGCAGGAAATGCGATTGTATTTTCACCTCATCCAAGTGCATTAAATTGTATTAAGGAAACCGTCCGCATCATAAATGAGGCAGGAAAAAGCGTTGGCTTACCGGATGGTGCTATTAGTGTAATTACAACCGTTACAACTCAGGCAACAAATGAATTGATGAAAAATGAAAATACAAAATTAATTCTTGCTACTGGTGGTTCTGCAATGGTTCGTGCAGCATATTCCTCCGGTACGCCGGCAATTGGGGTAGGGCCAGGGAATGGCCCCGCGTTTATAGAGCGCAGTGCAGATATCCCGAAAGCAGTTGAGCTTATTCTTGAATCTAAGACATTTGATAATGGTACAATTTGTGCATCGGAACAGTCCATTATTGTGGAAGAAATCAATAGAGAAAAAGTGATTTCAGAATTCAAGAAACAAGGTGGTTATTTCTTATCAAAAAATGATGCACTAAAACTTGAAAAGTATATTCTGCGGCCAAACGGTACAATGAATCCTAAGATTGTTGGAAGGACGGCACAGGCTATTGCTGAATTAGCTGGTATTTCTGTACCGGAAGATGCAAAAGTCCTTATTGCCGAAGAAACACGTGTTGGTGATCTTGCACCTTTTTCAAGGGAAAAATTAACACCAATATTAGCTTTCTATACGGTAAATACTTGGGATGAAGCCCGCGATTTAAGTATCAAGATTTTAAACTTTGAAGGCGCAGGGCACACGATGGTCATTCACACTGCAAACAATAAAATTATAGAAGATTTTGCCTTAAAAGTACCGGTTTCGCGACTGCTTATAAACTGTTCGGCTACCTTAGGCGGAATCGGAGCAACGACTAACCTAAGACCTGCCTTGACACTAGGTTGTGGAGCGATAGGAGGAAGTTCTACTTCTGACAATGTTGGACCGCAGAATTTATTTAATCTTCGCCGAGTTGTATATGGCGTCAGGACATTAGATGAGATACGCGGAGAAGATAAATTTGAAGATGGCAGTGGGAAAAATGTTGAAGATTTGGGACTTAATAAGGATCAATTAATCGACTTACTCGTTGAACGTGTTCTGCAAAAGCTAAAATAAGCAAAGAGTAACACAATCACTGATAACTAATAAAAATATAATCCAGGAGGAAGAGACAATGGCTAATACAAACGCATTAGGAATGATTGAAACAAAAGGATTGGTTGCTGCAGTAGAGGCAGCAGATGCAATGGTTAAAGCGGCAAATGTAACGTTAATCGGAAAAGAGCAAGTAGGTGGCGGACTGGTAACAGTTATGGTTCGAGGGGATGTAGGAGCTGTTAAGGCTGCAACAGATGCCGGAGCTGCAGCGGCGGAAGCAGTTGGTGAATTAATATCTGTTCATGTAATTCCTCGTCCGCATGCTGAAGTAGATGTAATCCTGCCAAAATACGATTCACAGGCTTCAAACTCATGATGAACGCTTAAAGGTGCAAGATTTAAAGTGAGGCTGAGGCATCATAAAAGTGTATGCCCAGCCTTTCCTTTGCTGAGGGGAAGTGAGTACTAATGGCCATTTTAACGGAAAGTAAAATAAAAAGACTGCTACGTACAACGAACTTAAAAGAAACAAAACTTTTGGTCTTAGAACCTGGGACTGTAATAACACCTTCTGCAAAAGAATATTTAAAGGGTATTACGATAGAATATATGAAAATACCAGAAGCATCTGAGACTAAGAAACAAGAAGCAACCTTCCCGATGACCCAGTGGAAAAGTCAATTAACTTATCAATTTAGAATTAAAATTAATATTGCGATAAGCCATATCGTTACTTTACAAAAGAAGAGCCATGATATGGGGAATACGGAGCTGGTAGTGGCTTTAAATACGATCCTAATGGTAGTCAAAACAATAACAATGGAGACTTTAGCTTCGTACAGATTAGAACTGGTACAGGAAATTGAAAAGTTATTGAAAGATAAAAAGCCATACGTTGACAGCATCTATCCAGAAGATTCCTATGTTCCAACCTATAAAGATGAAGAGTGTGTCATAGCTTTATTTGAGCTACATGCATATTTACAAGATTTAGAGCAGTTTATTGCGAAAGAAATGAAGGAAGACCTGAAATATGAGGATTATATAAAATGTATTTCGGTGGCAGCTACTTTGAAGGATTATTGTTGGTTTTTGATGGTGCAGATGATAGAAAGTTCAGTAAAACAGGGGTGATAATATGACTGATTATAGTATTGACACAATTGTAGATACAGTTGTCTCTCGTATACAAAAAGTAATGGATCAATCGTTTGAAATTGAAGCAAGTGGACGCCATATCCATCTAAATCGGGAGGCAATCGATACCCTCTTTCATGAGGGGTATCAATTACACCCAACGAAGTATTTATCACAGCCAGGCGAATTTGCATCAGAAGAACGGGTGTGTATTGAAGGACCGAAAGGCACGATTCAGGATGTAATAGTTCTTGGACCAGAGCGAAAAAACTGTCAAGTGGAGGTTTCATTAACAGATGCACGTTCTCTAGGTGTAAATGCGCCAGTTCAATTAAGCGGAAATATTGAAAACACTCCGGGGATTATTGTGAGGAATGGCTCTAAGTCTATTGTTTTGGATAGAGGTGTGATTGTTGCAAAACGTCATATTCATGTAAAAGATACTGACGCTGAAAAGTTAGGTGTTAAAGATAATGAGAGAGTATCTGTTCGGGTTTTTAGCAAAAGACCACTTATATTTGAAGATGTTATGGTAAGAATAAGTCCCAAGTTTGAGACTTATATGCACATTGATTACGATGAAGCAAATGCTTGCGGTCATAGTAAAGGTGTACGTGGGTGTATTGTTAAGAGGTGATATGGATGGACAATATTGAAACAGTAGTGCAAAAAATCACTGATATTATCATACAACGTTTGCAGAAGGAAGAACATACAAAGACCGTTGTTTTTTTAGGAAAAGAATATTCAAGTATTCGGACTTACTATGAAAATAGAGGCTATGAAATAGCGCCGGTAAAAGATAAATCTGATACGGATATCATAATCGTTACTGAGCTGACTATTTTAAATATGAATCGCATTGCACAGGGACTTCCTCAAACAGAAGATGAAGTGATTATTTTTCAACATCTATTAAATGGGAAGAAAGTTTTTATCTTAGAAGAGGGAATGGAACTACATGCAAGTCAGCATGTAGCCCCGCGGGCATTGCTGCAAGTCCTTGAGAATTATAAAAACCAATTGGTAAAATATGGTGCTTCTATACTTCCGCTAAAGCATTTTGAAAAGATTAATGGAACGGTCAATCAGGAAGTAAACGAAAAAGCTGATAAAAGTGATAGGAAAGAGCTTCTTACCATAGCAAAAGTACGAAAACTGAACTTACATGCAGGAGACATCTTTGAAACAGATAAGAACATCATTGTTACAGCATTGGCCAGGGATTATTTGCGTGATTTAGGTGTTGAGATCGTATAGAAAGGAGCATGCTATGTTCATTGGAAAAGTTGTAGGCAGCTTATGGGCTACTCGCAAGGATGAAAAGTTAAATGGTTTAAAGTTCCTGCTTATTGAAAAACAACGAAACGAACATGAGGCTGATCCTGCTCTGGTTGTTGCAGTTGACCATGTAGGTGCGGGCATTGGAGAATCTGTACTGATTACGACTGGCAGCTCTGGTCGTCTATCTTTTGAAGGTAAAAATATTCCTGTTGATATGGTTATTGTCGGTATTATCGACACGGTGGACTATCCAAAGGAATGATAAAAACTGAATGGAGTGAAATAAATGAGTATAAATGAAATCATAATTTGGCTTATGGTAATTATAATGGTCATTGGTGCAATCGACCGTTCGCTGGGCAATAAAACTGGTTTAGGTAAACAATTTGAAGAAGGTATCCTGGCAATGGGTTCCTTAGCACTTTCAATGGCTGGTATCATCGTTTTAGCACCGAAGTTATCGGACTGGCTAAGTCCTATCATTGTTCCTGTTTACAAATTGTTAGGGGCAGATCCGGCAATGTTTGCAGGAACTCTGTTAGCAAATGATATGGGTGGTTTTTTTCTAGCACAACAAATGACTTCTGACCCATCAATTGTACTTTTCTCAGGTGGTATTTTAGGTGCCATGATGGGAGCAACACTTGTATTTACAATCCCAGTTGGATTGGGGATTATAAATAACGAAGATACAAAGTATCTGGCACAAGGAGTATTATGTGGAATCGTGACAATTCCAATTGGAGCATTAGTTTCAGGAATCATGATGGGTATGCCAATCATTAAAGTCTTTATGAATTTAATACCTATCATAGTTGTAGCGATTTTAATTTCAATTGGACTATTTAAAATTCCTGAAGGAATGATTAAAGGGTTCAATGTATTTGGGAAAATCATAGTGGCTGTTGGAGCCATTGGGTTGGCAATTGGAGGGTTAGACTTACTATTAGGTATCAAAGTATTTGGAAATCAAGATACACTTGAAGTTGGATTCCAAACAGTTGGTGGTATTGCCATTACGTTAGCTGGTGCTTATGGATTGGTGTTCCTGATTACAAAGATATTCAAGAAACCATTGATGAAACTAGGCCATTTGTTAGGAATGAATGATATTGCAGCTGCAGGACTCATTGCATCTCTTGCAAACAATATTGCCATGTTTCAAACAGTAAAAGATATGGATAAACGTGGTAAGGTGATTAATATCGCTTTTGCAGTTTCAGCATCTTTTACATTTGGTGACCATTTAGGATTTACAGCCGGTGTAGCCCCAGCGTTGATTACTCCAATGATTATTGGCAAGCTAGTCGGTGGTATTTCTGCTATTTTTGTTGCCATATTTTTATCAAAACGTGTATTTAGGATTGAATAAAGCGAATACCATAGAGATTTAAGTACGGATGGAGGTAAGGTGTTGAATATAGACAGATCAGAAATTGAAAAGCTAGTTCGCAGTATTATAATGGAAGAATACAGCAGTAGGTTAAATGATTCTTCAAAGAGGCATGTTGACTCTAGTGGTGTAATGTCCATTTCGTTGCCACTATTTTCTGTAAGTGAAGAAGACCGATTGGACACAGGCAACCCGAATCATAAAGTGTATACAAAGGATTTAGTGTCACTTTCTGAAAGTCCCAGACTAGGTTGTGGACTAATGGTAATGGAAAATACTACCTTCGATTGGACTTTAGGGTATGATGAAATTGATTATATCGTGGAAGGAACTTTAACTATTATCATAGATGGCCGCCGTGTAACTGCCAATGCAGGAGAATTGATTTTGATTCCAAGTGGATCAAAGATTCAGTTTTCCGTTGAAGGAAAGGCAAGATTTATCTATGTGACTTATCCGGCTGATTGGCAAAATAAAGTGGTCTGATGAAAATTTACGAGGCAGTATCTATAACCAAAACAGAAGCTTCCTGTGTTGGTATACTGCCCAATCTTTTTATGAAAAGAGTAGGGGCTATTCGCACACTCTTTTTATTTACATAGCATAAGTGCGGCGAAGCAGTTATTCAAAAAGTCCAGTCTACACAAGATAAGCGGTTCTTTTACATCTCATTATCCGATAGAGTAAAGCAGAGCAGCCAGAGTACAAAAACGGACTCTGTATTGGATGCAGTAGAGAAGGCATTTTCCGAGGATAAAAAAGCTGTTTTCACGGAAGTACTGAATTTTATGGCAGATTATATAAATGGAATTGAAGAGTAACACTTACAGGATTATATCGGTGTCTTCCTGTGGCTAGACACGGTTCTGTACCCACTGCGCTAAATTAGCCCAGTGGCAGTAAACGTTTTGAATGTAAGGTTTTTATAATAGGAGGCAGTGTATGGAGTTAAGATATACAACAAGGTTCCCGGCAAAAGAAGATTTATATGCTCTTTATGAGGATCTTGGCTGGAATGATTTTTTAGAGCTGTCCCCCGAACAGTTATTAATTGCAATGATGCAAAGCTGGTATTCTATTTATGTGTACAGTGGAGACAGACTAGTTGCAACAGGCAGGATTGTTTCAGACGGGATTATTAATGCCTATTTATGTGGGTTAGGTGTCGATTCTAATTTTAGGAATCGGGGAATCGGAACAGAAATAAGTAAAAGATTGATAACGCATAGTCTTAAAAATAATTTACATATGCAGCTTTTCTGCGAAGAGAGCTTAGTTCCGTATTATAAGAAAGCAGGACTTGAAAAATTTGCAGTCGGTATGCAGATAAATAACATTAAAAATTAGATAGCGGCTGGGCGCGAATTGAAGAAATCCACGACGCCTCCAGAAAATTAGAACTACACCTTTCTGGAGCAGAAAAACGGTCAGGAAGGATAAGATGTTAGGAGGAATATTCATGCAATATGGAGAGCTGCCAATGACTTGGAAAAGAGATTAGCATTATGCCATACAGGCAATTTGGGAATTGAAGGAGGAAATTTACATGGCAAATAGTATAAACCTTAAAAGTGTTCCAAATCAAGCCCTTCAGGTAGCGGAAGCAATCGAAGATCTATTTAAAAATCAGATAATAGGAATATATCTGTATGGTTCAGCGATACTTGGAGGCCTGCACATTAACAGTGACGTTGACATTTTAGTGATTGTTAATCAAGATTTGACAGAAGAAACAAGAAACGAATTAACTAAGCGCCTAATGCTTTTATCCGGCAAAATTGGATGTAAAAATTTAAACAGGCCGCTTGAAGTTACTATAATCAATCAAAATGACATTGTTCCCTGGCAGTTTCCACCTAAATGTGAATTCATGTATGGAGAATGGCTAAGGGAGCAAATGGAGGCAGGAGATATTCCTCAAGCTTGTTATGACCCTGACGTGGCAATACTCTTGTGGCAGGCAAGAAGCCATAGTTTATCATTGAAAGGACCGGAAGCGATTGAAGTAATAGAGCCCATATCAATGAATGATATCCAAAAAGCAATCAGATGTTCTTTACCAAATTTGATTGCTGATGTAAAAGGCGATGAACGCAATGCTCTTTTAACATTAGCCAGAATGTGGTTTACAATAGCCACCGGCGAAATTTGTACAAAAGATATGGCAGCAGAATGGGTAATTCCCAGACTTCCGCAAAATCTTGCTGTGCTGCTTGAAATAGCTCGAAATGCCTATTTGGGCGAATGTGAAGATTGCTGGGGCGATTTAGAAGCTGAAATAACTTCTCTTGTTGCCTTAATGAACAACTCCATAGAAACTTTGTTTGATAACATAGATAATTCCGATTTGACTAAGTAAACGTATAATTAGGCATATAAGACGGAAAGGGCAGGCCTGTTTTATTTACACAAAACAGGCCTGTTTGAACATCCAGGTATAGTCTTATCAGTTTTATCTTCCCCCAATTTAACATCGAAAAATGAAAGGTGTTATGTTATAATCAATACAGATTTATATAAAAAATTATACTGATATGTAGCTTTTGAAGTTGCGGTTGTACATACTATGATAGAGACATAATCTTAAATGATATTATTAAGGAGGCGGCCGGAGAATAAACATGAAGAACAGAACCTATTTTGCAATCGATTTAAAATCCTTCTACGCTTCGGTCGAGTGTATGGAACGTGGGCTTGATCCGCTGACCACGAACCTTGTTGTTGCTGATGCAAGCCGCACCGAAAAAACCATTTGTCTTGCTGTATCTCCCTCCCTCAAAGCATATGGGATTCCCGGTAGGGCGAGGTTGTTTGAGGTCGTACAGAAGGTCAGGGAAGTAAATGCGTTACGGCTGCGTGAAGCACCGGAACGAGCATTTTCCGGTGCCTCTTTCAGCGATACGGAATTGAAATCCTCACCGGGTATTTCGTTAGACTATATTATTGCTCCACCGAGAATGGCGCATTATATCGAGTACAGCACGCGGATTTACAATATCTACTTAAAGTACATCGCGCCCGAAGACATTCATGTCTATTCCATCGATGAGGTATTCATCGATGCCACCGATTATCTGAACACCTACAATCTTTCGGCCCGTGAGCTTGTCACAAAAATGATTCTGGAGATTCTTAAAACGACCGGTATTACAGCATCAGCGGGAATTGGCACAAACTTGTACCTTTGCAAGATCGCTATGGATATTCAGGCAAAGCGTATTCCGGTGGATCAAAACGGTGTTCAGATAGCAGAATTAGACGAAATAAGCTACCGACGCCTGCTGTGGTCACATCGGCCTTTAACCGACTTTTGGCGTGTTGGCAGGGGATATGCTAAGAAGCTGGAGGAACAAGGCCTCTTTACCATGGGAGATATTGCAAGATGCTCGATAGGTAAGTCTAACGAATATTACAAAGAAGATTTATTGTATAAATTGTTCGGAATCAATGCGGAGTTATTGATAGACCATGCATGGGGGTGGGAGCCATGTACGATTGCCGATATTAAAGCGTATAAACCAAGCACAAATAGTATTGGATCGGGACAGGTATTGCAAAGCGCCTATCCCTTTGATAAAGCAAAGCTGATTGTGTGGGAAATGACCGATCTGCTGGTACTTGATTTGGTAGATAAAAAGCTTGTGACCGACCAGCTTGTTTTGACGGTCGGATATGATATTGAAAATCTGAAAAACCCGAAGATCAAGAACTCATACCACGGGGCGGTCACCACCGACCACTACGGACGTGCCGTTCCGAAATCTGCGCATGGTACGGCAAACCTTGGCAGACAGACTTCCTCTACAAAATTGATCATGGATGCTGTCACGGAGTTGTTTGAGCGTATTGTTGACAAAAACCTCCTTGTCAGGAGAGTCAACATCACAGCAAATCATGTTGTGGATGAGGAAACTGTTCAAAAATCAGATAACTTTGAACAGCTTAATCTCTTTACGGACTATGGTGCTGTCCAGGCGAAAAAAGAAGAGGAAGAAGCTGAGCTTGCACGTGAGAAAAATATGCAGAAAGCTATGCTGGAGATAAAAAAGAAATATGGAAAAAACGCCATCCTAAAGGGCATGAATCTGGAGGAAGGCGCTACCACATTAGACCGTAATAAGCAGATAGGAGGACACAAGGCATGACGAAGGCATATGACGATATCATCGATCTACCCCACCATGTCTCTACGACTCACCCCCATATGGCAGCCATTGACCGGGCAGCTCAGTTTTCCCCTTTCGCTGCACTGACCGGCTATGATGCCGCCATTAAAGAAACTGCAAGGCTGACTGATGAAAGGGTAGAATTGGACGAATCCATGAAGGACGCTTTGAGCAATAAGCTGCAAATCATAGCAGACCGGCTTAAAGAGCAACCCGAAATTGCCATCACTTACTTTCAGCCGGATGGGAAGAAGAATGGCGGCACCTATGTTACTGCTGTCAGTGCGGCCAAAAAGATAGACAAATATGAACGGGTTGTCGTTATGTCTGATGGCATAGTGATTCCCATTGATGAAATAATTAGCATAGATGGTCAGATATTCGAAGCTATGGTGTTCCATTCGTCCGATGAATGAATAACGGATAAATAGGACTTTACTGAGATTATTAACAAAATTACAATTAAGAAAGAGAATTTCATGAAACAGATTGCAATCTTATCCGATACTCATGGTCTGTTGAGAGAGCCTGTTATAGCTGAACTTACCAAAGCTGATTGCTCCATTCATGCTGGTGATATCAACACACCATACATTGCCGAGTCCATACGACAGCTTGGAGAGACCTATGTGGTACGTGGCAACAACGATAAAGAATGGGCAGAAGACCTGCCTAAAAGCATTACCGTCACAATTGAAGGCGTGAGATTCTTCATCGTTCATAACAAGGAAGATGTCCCCAAATACTTAACAAATATTGATGTGGTGGTCTATGGCCACTCCCACAAATATTCTGCGGAAATTATTGGGGGAGTACTGTTTCTCAATCCCGGCAGCTGCGGCAAACGGCGTTTTGATTTGGAAATCTCAATGTGCCGTATGATTGTGGAGGCAGGGCACTACCGGTACGAAAAAGTGATGATTCCCTTATAAGTTGGAATTTATTCTCTATCTGGCTGCTGCTCGATCAAGTCAGATTAACAAAATCGTAAAAAACCGCTGTCCTATTATCCAGGGCGGCGGTTTTCTATGTTTTAATGAAATTTTTATCATGGTATGCAAGTCAATCCATCTTCATACTTGATTAGAATTTTTTAATGCGCTAAAGTTAAGTTTACAAAAGAGAACAGTAAAAGCGAGGAATAAATTTACTATCAACAGTATGATTTAGTCAGGAGGCGAAGAAATGGAATGGTTGAGGCGGACAGACAAAAGTTGGTCGCCAATGTATGGGCATCTACAATTCATTCAAGGAACTTGTCTTGATGGATTCGAAGCAACATGTACATACAACTTTAGAAGAGAATTGAAAAAATGGCAAAATATGTATTGACAAAATGCGAACAAAAATATATAGTTGTTTTATGGTTATTAAATATTACTAAAAACACAATGATATACATTGATAAATTAAACAAAATAACATAACATTTTGTTTCGAATACATTAAAGTATGTGAAAGTGAATAAAAATGCAAAGTTGCGCAAGACGCAAGTTGTATATACAAAATAATACCACAGGAGGGTAAAATTATGAAACGAAGAATCCTAAGCCTCATTCTCGGAACGGCCCTTTCCGCTGCCATGCTGGCAGGCTGCGGTGGTTCCCAGACTTCGGCAACCACGGCCGCAACCGCGGCTGAAACGAAAGCAGATGCCACCACTGCAGCCCAGGAGGCGGCAACCCAGGCAGCGAAAGCCACAGGAAGCGGCGGAAAGGTCGGCGTAGCAATGCCCACCCAGTCCTCGGAGCGTTGGATCAACGACGGAGCCAACATGAAGAAGCAGCTGGAAGCCCTGGGATATGAAGTGGACCTCCAATACGCAGAGGACGACGTACAGATGCAGGTTTCCCAGATCGAAAATATGATCGCTTCCGGCGTTAACTGTCTGGTAATTGCTTCCATTGATTCCTCCGCTCTGGTGAATGTGGAAGTGCAGGCCAAGAGCGCAGGCATTCCCATCATTGCCTATGACCGCCTGTTAATGGATACGGATGCTGTTTCCTATTATGCGACCTTTGATAATAAGGGAGTAGGCACGGCGATTGGGCAGTACATAAAAGACAAGAAGGAACTGGATAAGGCAAAGGCAGAAGGAAAAACCTACACCATAGAATTTTTCATGGGTTCTCCGGATGATAACAACGCATTGTTTTTATACAACGGTCTGATGGAAGTATTAAAGCCTTATCTGGATGATGGGACCCTGGTATGTGAGTCGGGCCGTACTACCTTTGAGGATACCTGTATTTTAAGATGGTCGCAGGAAACAGCACAGCAGAATTGTGAGAACTATCTGACCGGCTTTTATGCTGACAAGAAGCTGGATATCTGTGCTTCCGCTTTTGACGGCTTTGCCTATGGCTGCAAAGCGGCTCTTGAAGGTGCAGGCTACAAAGTAGGTGAGGACTGGCCGCTGATTACGGGACAGGATGCGGAGCTGATGGCAACGAAAAATATTATCTCAGGCTTCCAGACCATGTCCATTTACAAGGACACCCGTCTTCTGGCTGAAAAGTGCGTGACCATGGTTCAGGCTGTTCTCCAGGGAGCAGAGCCGGAAATCAACGATACCACCCAGTACAACAACGGCAAAATCGTAGTTCCATCCTATTTATGCACCCCGGTTGCGGTTGATAAGGACAATTACAAGAAAGTCATTGTTGACGGCGGTTATTATACGGAAGCACAGCTGGCACAGTAACAGTAGGAATAACGGAATGGGAATATTGACAGGCGGCGGCGGAAAAGCCGCCGCCTGCTTTCGTGTAACGTAAGAACGTAAAGGAGTTGATGAGATGTCTGAACATATCTTGGAGATGAACCATATCACCAAAGAGTTCTATGGGGTGAAAGCTTTGGATGACGTGAATATCAAGGTGAAGCGGGGGGAGATACATGCACTCTGCGGAGAAAACGGAGCGGGGAAATCCACTTTGATGAATGTGCTGTCCGGCGTTTATCCTTATGGGACCTACAGCGGCGATATTGTATACAATGGAAATGTAAATCAGTTTCACAGCATTAAGCAAAGCGAGGCTAAGGGAATCGTAATCATCCACCAGGAGCTTGCCTTAAGCCCCTATTTGTCCGTGGCGGAAAACGTATTTCTGGGAAATGAACAGACGACTGTTAAAGGGGTGGTGGACTGGACAAAAACGAATAAACGGGCTCAGGAAATGCTTGAGAAAGTAGGGCTTGAAAACGAAAATTTAAGTGTACCCGTCAGCAGCCTGGGCGTAGGCAAGCAGCAGCTCATTGAAATTGCCCGTGCTATGGCAAAGCAGGTGGAACTCTTGATTTTAGATGAGCCCACCGCGGCCCTCAATGACGAGGAGAGCAGACGGCTTCTGGACATCATGCTGGATTTGAAGAAGCACGGCATTACCTGCATCATAATTTCCCATAAGCTCAATGAAATCAGCTATGTGGCGGATTCCATTACCGTGATCCGGGATGGAAAGACCATAGAAACCCTGGAAAAGGGAAGGGATGAGATCAGTGAGGACCGTATCATCAAGGGCATGGTGGGGCGGGAACTGACGAACCGTTTTCCGGAAAGAAACTGTGATATCGGAGACAATATTTTTGAGGTTGAAAACTGGAATGTCTATCATCCCGATGATCCGGACCGGAAGATGATCAGGGATATATCCTTTCATGTGAAATCAGGGGAGGTGGTAGGATTTGCGGGACTGATGGGAGCGGGAAGAACAGAGCTTGCCATGAGCCTTTTCGGAAGATCCTACGGTCAGAAAATCACCGGAGCCATTAAGATAAACGGTAAGCAGGTTCTCATCCGGAATGTAAGGGATGCCATCAATAACAAATTGGCCTACGTTTCCGAGGACCGGAAGAATTACGGGCTTATCTTAATTGATAGTGTACGCGGAAATATGACCCTGGCAGCGCTTCGCAACTTCTTTTCCAAAAGAGGCATTGTAAACGGCAATGCCGAAAACCTTT
Source organism: Lacrimispora sphenoides JCM 1415 (assembly GCF_900105615.1). Classification (NCBI taxonomy): domain Bacteria; kingdom Bacillati; phylum Bacillota; class Clostridia; order Lachnospirales; family Lachnospiraceae; genus Lacrimispora; species Lacrimispora sphenoides. The sequence continues at coordinate 897,608 of NZ_LT630003.1, forward strand.
CATCGGAGGAGTATAGAAAGAAAATCAACGTAAAAGCCAATTCCATTAACCAGACGGTCAGTTCCCTTTCCGGCGGTAACCAGCAGAAGGTGGTGCTGGCAAAATGGATGATGACCCAGCCGGATGTGCTGATTCTTGATGAACCGACCCGGGGCATCGACATTGGGGCAAAATACGAGATATACTGCGTAATCAACGATCTGGCTAAGGCGGGTAAGGCAATTATTGTGATCTCCTCGGAGCTTCAGGAAATCATTGGCATCTGTGACCGCATTTACGTTATTAATGAGGGGCATATAACCGGTGAATTATCCCGCGACGAAGTTTCCCAGGAAAAGATTATGAAATGTATTATGGCAGATAACGGAAAGGATGAATAGAGATGGACAAGAAAAAGACGGTTAATATTAATATGAAAGAATACGGCATGGTACTTGCCCTCATCGCGGTATTTCTCATTTTTGCGGTAATGACAGGCGGAAAAAACATGTCCCCTGCAAACATTAATAACCTGATTATGCAAAACAGCTATATCGTCATCCTTGCGGTCGGCATGCTGCTGTGTGTATTGACTGGGAATATTGACTTAGGCGTAGGTTCTATTGTTGCGGTCTGCGGTGCGGCTGTGGGTATTATGATCGTGGACTATAAGGCCAGCATGTGGGTGGCGATTCTGGCAGCCCTGGCAATCGGTACATTATCCGGTATGTTTGTAGGATTTTTTGTATCAAAGCTTTCCATTCCTCCCTTTATTGTGACGCTGGCAACCATGTTAATGGGCCGGGGACTTACTTATACTCTTTTAAAGGCCCAGACAAAGGGACCGCTTCCAACAAACTATACATACATTGGTGCAGGCTTTCTGCCTACCGTTAAAATTCCGTTTGGCACAGGGACTTTGGATATGGTATCCATTGGAGTTGCCCTTGCCGCTTTTGCCCTCATTATTTTCTCCGAAATAAAGAGCATACGGACAAAGAAGAAATATGGTTTTCCGGTCAATCCCCTGTGGCAGTCCGTGTTAAAGGTGGGCGTGATTCTGGTAATTGTCTGGTTTTTCTTCTATAAGTTGTCCCGTTATAACGGCATTCCGTTTGTTCTGGTTATCATGGGCGTGTTGGTTGCCCTCTATCATTTCATTACAAGCAGAACTGTGGCAGGGCGGCAGATTTACGCTTTGGGCGGCAATGCAAAAGCTGCGAAGCTTTCCGGCATCAATACGGGAAAGGTTTTTTTCTGGGTATATACCAATATGGGAATCCTGTGCGCCATCGCCGGAATCGTTCTCTCCGCCAGAAACGCTTCCGCAACTCCGAAAGCGGGAGATCAGTTTGAGATGGATGCCATCGCCTCCTGCTATATTGGAGGAGCTGCGACCACCGGTGGTGTGGGCACGATTATCGGAGCCGTTGTCGGCGCATTTATCATGGGTATTTTGAATAATGGTATGTCCCTTTACGGCTGGTCCACCGATATCCAGAAAATCGTAAAAGGTGCTGTACTTTTGGGGGCAGTTACGATAGACTTATTATCAAAGAGAAAAAAATAGCTGAAAGATAGGGATGGAATATGCAGGCACGGGAAGCAAAATATATGATGGTTGTCCAATGGGTACAGGAACAGATTGAAAACGGCAGCATCGGGCTGGGCGATAAGCTTCCCTCTGAAAACGAGATGAGCCTTCAGTTTCATTTAAGCAGGCAGACGATACGCCATGCGATCGACGTGCTGGAACAGCGGAAGCTGGTAACGCGGATACAGGGGAGCGGAACTTATGCAGGCGTCTGTGCCCGGGGAGGAAGTCAGGAAAAATATTTTAATATAGCTGTTATCAGCACTTATGTGGACAGCTATATATTTCCGGCTGTACTTAAGGGGATTGAACGGGTGCTTTCCAAATCCGGTTATACCATGCAGGTGGCATTTACCGGAAACCGGACTGAGAGAGAGCGGGAGGCGCTGGATAAGATTCTGGATAAGGGACTGATTGATGGTTTGATTGTGGAACCTGCAAAAAGCGCCCTGCCCAACCCGAATCTGCATTATTATAAGAAGCTGATGGGGCAGCAGGTTCCGGTTTTGTTTTTTAACAGCAGTTATCCGGGGTTAAATCTTCCTTGCGTATCACTTAATGACGCGCTGATAGGAGAGAAAGCGGCAGAATATCTGATTCGGGCGGGCCATAAAGAGATTGGAGGAATTTTTAAATCTGATGACGGCCAGGGACATTTAAGATATTCTGGTTTTGCAAAGAGCATGGAGAAGGCAGGCTTAAAGCTGGACGGAAAACGGATACTGTGGATCGATTCCGAGAGCCTGAAAGATATGGAGTTATGGGCGGATTATCTGTTCCATCGGCTGGAGGGCTGCACAGGGGTGGTCTGCTATAATGATGAGGTGGCAAACCTGTTGTCTGGAATCTGTTTAAAAAGAGGAATCTGCATACCGGAAGACTTATCCCTTGTCAGCATTGACAATTCTGATCTGGCGACTTTGGGAGAGGTTCCCATCACCTCCTTTCCCCATCCCATGGAGGCCCTGGGAAGAAAGGCAGCGGAACATATGATAAAGCTCATAGAGAATCCATGCTTTGATGGGAATTATCTCTTTGATTCGGAGGCTGTTGAAAGGGAATCTGTGAAATTTATATCAAAGGAGAATACGAATGAGTGAGAAAAAAGGTTCCTCCAATCCGTCTCAGAGCACCCTGACCCTGCGGCTTGTGGGCGGAGGCTATCTGATTTACCTTGGGTTCCAGATGATACCGGAGCTTTCCATGTCTTTCGGTGTCCGTAATCTGGTTCAAATGACAGCGCTGGTCATATTCCTTGTGGTGGGGGTATTGCTTGTGGGATGGTCTGTGAAAAAGCTGTTGCGGAAAGAATTTGAACGTCCGGGGGAAGAAGCGGACGGGATAAAAGAAGACAATAAGGAAAATTGATGTTGTTTTATGAAAGAAGGAGTTGTCATATGGACAGCTCCTTTTTTATAGGCTTTAGCCAGTTGAGTATGGGGGAGTTATAGGCAGTTTCGAGCAATAGATGGGCCACCCTGATTAAGCTTTCATTAGATATGTATAAGAAAGCAGGATAAGTCAGTATTAAACTGAAACGTACATTGTAAAGCTGCGTTGCTTTGGGGTATAAAGATAACAGATTATACTATACAGATACAAAAATATCGTATTTTAAAATGGAAAGGAAAGAAAAGCTTATGTGTAAAGAACAGGAAAGTTCATGGCTCGACCAGGCTGTTTTAAAGGTCATGGAAAAGATGGAGTGGGTCAGTGAAAAATCAAAAAACAAAATTCCCTATACCACGGTAAATGGCGTTCATGACGATCGGAGCAAAGGCAGTGAATTCGCAGGAGATAATGGGATCAACTGGTGGTGTAATGGTTTTTGGGGCGGCATGATGTGGCAGATGTATCATAAGACCGGTAAGGAACGGTATATGGAGATCGCCCGGATTTCAGAGGAAAAGCTGGATCAGTGCTTTGAGGATTATTATGGCCTTCATCACGATGTTGGATTTATGTACCTTCCGACGGCTGTGGCAGATTACCGTCTCACCGGGAATCCGGAATCCAGAAAAAGAGGGCTTCACGCCGCAAGTCTGTTAGCAGGGCGGTTTAATCCCATCGGCCGTTTTATACGGGCCTGGAATGATAAACCGGGAAACAGTGATGATACAAGAGGCTGGGCGATCATTGACTGTCTCTTTAATATTCCTCTGCTTTACTGGGCGAGTGAGGAAACAAAAGACCCCAGGTTCAAACAGATTGCCATGCTCCATGCAGACACGGTGATGGAGCATTTTGTAAGAGGGGATGGCTCAGTACGCCATATTGTGGAGTTTGATCCTTTTACAGGTGAACGGGTAAGGGATTACGGAGGACAGGGCTATGAGACAGGTTCTTCCTGGACAAGAGGCCAGGCATGGGGGCTTTATGGATTTCTTATGAGCTTTTCCCATACCGGAAAACAGGAATACCTTGATACTGCAAAAAAGATCGCCCATTATTTTATGGCAGCCATTCCGGAAGACGGCATCATACCGGTGGACTTTCGCCAGCCAAAGGAGCCTGCATGGTGTGATGATACGGCGGCAGCCATTGCAGCCTGCGGGTTGATCGAGATAGGCAGACGGGCAGGGGAACTGGAGCAGGATATGTATTGCAAGGCAGCGGAAAAGCTGTTAAGGGCTTTGTATGAGAATCACTGTGATTTTACGGAAGAAAATGATTCCATTCTCCAAAAGGGAACCGGCTCCTATCATAGCCAGGAACATGAATTTCCTATTATTTACGGGGACTATTTCTTTATGGAGGCTTTGTTTAAGCTGAAAGGCCAGGATTTTTTTCTATGGTGATACATTCCTGTAATGGGAGCGGTACTGACTGGGAGTCATGTTTTTATATTTCTTGAACTGCCGCATAAAGTGAAATTCACTTTCGTATCCGCAAAAGCCTGCCAGGGACTGGATGGACATTTCCGTGGTTCGCAGATAGAAACAGGCGTTTTTCAAACGGGCGGATATCACATCCTGCATGCAGGAGGATCCGAAAAGCTCCTTATAAAGATGCTGAAAGTAAGAGGGGCTCATGTGGACCGACTGGGACATGGTATCTATGGTCCATTTGCTGTGAGGGGCATTTAAAATCGATACCCGAAGGCTGTTCATGATCCCATAATATTTATGAGAAGATGCTTTATCCGGTTTTTCATGGATCTGGGAAGCGAGGGTGTAAAGGAGAGTCCTCATAAGGGAATCCAGAATCTGCACCCGGTAAGGGTGAGAGGAATGCTTTTCCATTACGATCAGCCTGCTGAATTCGGAAAGCTGCCCTGCATCAGATAAAGGTACCGGCGTCTGGAAGGGGATTTTTAAATCCATAAAAAAAGGAAGATCTTTTTCATCCAGATCAAAGTGGATCCAGTCATCGTTATAATCCGGTGTGCGGCAGCCATAATGGACATAAGCATATTTGTCATAAAGAATCACCGTATTGGCGGGGAGATTCCTGTAAGTATGGTTGTATTCAAAAAAGGCTTCGGATTTGACCACAAGAAGGGTATAGTCGGAAGAGCCTTCCGGGCGAAGCATGTGAAATGGTTTTTGATGTCTGGATTCATAACCGCAATTCAGAATAGAAATCATCTGCTGGCTCCTTTTCATGAGATAGCCTTATTATAACGCTTTTTTACATAGGTGGGAAGCCGGAATCTGCGTAACAAATAAATGAAGTGCTGTGCTTTCAGTTCTTCCGATTCCGCTTCCGGATCCTATATTTTAGTTGTAATACCTCCGATGCATAGTATAATATAATCATGGCCCATTGGATCCCAAGGAGGAATTTAATGAACTGTATGACCGTTACCAAAAGCCGTTGCTGATTGTTGAGAACGGTTTTGGCGCTAAAGATGAGATTTCGCCGGATGGGAAGATCCATGACCAGTACCGCATCGATTATCTGAAAGCGCATATCAGAGCAGCAATGGACGCTTAACTACCGGAGAAATGAGCAAGCGCTATGGTTACATATATGTGGACCGGGATGATTTTGGCTGCGGCACTTTTAAACGAATGAAAAAAGACAGTTTTTATTGGTATAGAGAAGTAATTGCATCAAAATGGTTTCAGCGTGTATCATTAAACAACGCAGATAGATGAGTCTCGCTCATATCTGAATGATTAGGAGGTAAGAAGGTACGTTTTCAGATGAAAATGTACCTTTACTTTACTTTATTTTTATCTTATATAGTATAATGGGTAATATAAATGTTTCCGCTGGGATATAGATTAAAGTATTAAAAACTGCCGGATAATAGAATATGCGGATATAGAGAGAAGGCGGGATTTATCACACCATCCTCTTTTAACTAAAGGCAAATGCATTTGAAAATAAAATTCAGCAAAGTAAAGGAGATTACCATGCTAAAACCAATAGAAACCAGAAGAAGCATCCGTAAATATTTAGATAAAAAGGTTGAAAACGAGAAGCTTCTTAAGCTATTAGAAAGTGCCAGACTCGCTCCTTCTGGAAGTAATACGCAGCCTTGGACGTTTATTATCATTGAATCAGAAGATACGAAAGAAAAACTTTCAATTGCCGATCATAATCAAACATGGATGATGACAGCTCCGATATTTATCGTGTGTGTAGCAGATATTCGCTGCCGTATTTCCATGGAGACCAAAGTTAGATTGAATGAGGAAAGCTCTGAACCGGAGCTTAAACAAATTATCCGGGATACAGCAATTGCGATAGAACATATATTGCTTGAAGCAGAACATCAGGGACTAGCGACCTGTTGGACGGCCTGGTTTGAGCAAGATGTGGTCAGACCTATTCTGAACATTCCGGATGATAAGTATGTGTGCGGAATTATTACGATTGGATATGGGGCCGAGGTACCAAAACAACGGCCTAGAAAATCGATGGATGAAATTGTGAGATACGAAAAATGGTGATGAAACTGTGGGATTTAAATTACACCACTACTTGATTTGTGCAGCCATGTTAAAGATTATTTCAGCCATTTCATTTGCCGAGTTAATCATTCCGGATTTCAGCCAGTGCTGTATCATACCAATACTTCCATTGAGCATAAATATAAAATAAAACACCTTAGTTGTGGTAAATGTGCTGAACTATGTCCGCTGAATAACATTATCTTAACAGACGGTAAGCCCGTATGGGGAAATCACTGTACCCATTGCATGGCTTGTCTACATAGATGTCCCACAGAAGCGATTGAATACAAAAAGAAGACGCAAGGCAAAGCTGAGTGTATCTGCAAAATATGACATACAGGGAATATTAATATTATTGACTACATGGTCTATTTTATGTATAATGGACTGTGTGGTCAATAATGCTTTCAGGAGGTTACAATGAAAAAAGAAGAGAAAACAGAACGAACCAAGCAGAAAATATTAGCGGCGGCGATGGAAGAATTTGGTACGAACGGTTATGCAGGAGCATCGCTGAACAATATTTGCAGCGTTGGGATTCCCAAAGGTTTGCTTTATCACAATTTTAAGAATAAAGATTCCATCTATCTTGCCTGCGTTGGGCAGTGTTTTTCCACTTTAACGGAATATCTAAGAGCTGCCGACATCGGAAGTGACTTGCAGAAATATATGGACGCCCGCCTGCGGTTCTTTCATGAGCATGAGAAGGAAACTCGTCTATTTTTTGAAACAATTTTTCAGCCGCCGGAGGCATTGTGTGATCAGCTTACGGATTTGCGGCAGGAGTTTGACCAGCTAAATGCTGAATTGTATCAAAAAATTTTGGATTCTCTTAAGTTGCGGCAGGGCGTTACCCGTGAGGAAGCCATGTCCTATTTTGTCATCATGCAAAATATGTTTAACGGCTATTTCAGCAGCCCAGCCTGCCGTAATATGTCTTTTTCAGACCGCATGACTGCACATGAAACCAATCTTACGATACTGCTTGATTTTATGCTTTATGGCATTGTAGAAAGAGGTAATGAAAAATGATACTGCTCTTACTCCGGTGGCTTGCCGCCATTGTTCTTGCCTTTTTTATAGGCAAACTGGTTTCCAAATTAAAGCTCCCATCTATTCTCGGCTGGCTTATCGCCGGAATGATTTTAGGTCCCCATGCACTGAAGCTGATACCGCAAGACCTTATGGACGGCGTTAAGTATCAGGCAATCGTTCATGTATTGGAGTGCGCCGTCGGCCTGATGATAGGCACAGAACTTGTCTGGAGCCGTATGAAAGAATACGGCAAAGCCTTGATCATCACCACGTTGACCCAGTCCTTCGGTACGTTCTTCTTGGTGTCTGCCGTTTTCACAATCATCTTTGCTGTCAGCGGCATTCCGATTTATCTGGCATTTATTTTTGGCGGCATCGCGCTGGCCACGGCACCTGCACCTGCACTCTCCATCGTGCGGGAATTTCAGACCGATGGCCCTGTCACCAAAACGCTGATTCCCATGGCAGCACTGGACGACATGGTGGGAGTGATCGTATTTTTTACCACAATCGCCATTGTTGCAAGAAAAGTTACTGGCGGCAATATGCCCATTTACATGATTCCGGTAATGATTTTCCTGCCGCTGTTGATTGGCACTGTCACCGGGCTGCCCGCAGGATTGCTGTTAAAAAAGGAACGCTCCAAACCGCTGACTCTCTTTATCCTTATTGGGCTGATCCTGGTGACTGCGTTCATTGGCTTTGTCTGTAATACCTATCTGATGAGATCACCGCTGCTCAATTTTATGCTGATGGGTATGGCATTTTCGGCAGCCTTTTCCAACCTGGTAACCGAAGAACGCCTGGAGCAAATTGTCCGTGAATTCAATCCGTTTCTCAGTGGTTCCATGGTTATTGTGATTTTGAATCTCGGTGCACCGCTGGATTATCATGCGATTCTGGGCGCAGGACTGTTTACTTTTATCTACATTCTCTCCCGCGCGCTTGGTAAGTATTACGGGGCACGGCTTGGTGCGAAAGCAACCAGCCTTCCTGATACCGTGCAGAAATACCTTGGTTTTACGCTTTTACCTCATTCCGGCGTTTCGCTGGTATTTACAGGAATTGCAGTTTCCGTTTTATCGGCTCCCGCGCCGGAGTGCGCTAGAATCATTCAAGGCACGATTGCGGCCGCAGCGGTAATCAATGAGGTTATCGCCGTCATTACAGCGAAGAAGGGCTTTGAATGGGCGGGCGAATTTCACGGCCCAGGCGATTTGGTGTAGGGGGATTGAAGGCAGTCTTAAAAGAATCGACTTTCCTAAATACCTTGACGGATAGCTACATGTCTGATATATTAAAGATACTTTATAAAGCATCTTTAATAAGGGAGGGTTGTATGGCTGTAGGGAATGTGAATTTAATGAAACAAATCAATTTAGATACGGTTAGACGGGTGATAAAAGAAAATAGAAAAGCAACAAAGCCTCAGCTGGCAAATTTGACAGGATTAAGCGTGGTAACAATTAATTCACTTGTTGAAGTGCTTTTGAGAGATGGGGAAATACTGCTTGATGAGCTAGAAGTGTCCAGTGGTGGCAGACCAGCAGTCATCTATTCCTTTAATGAGGAATTCAGTATGGCATTAGTCATTTATACAAATGAGTATGAAATGAAGGATTTAACCCATGTTGCCGTTGTTAATCTATATGGGGAAGTGATTGAAGGCAACGAGATTGTCTTAGATGAAATATCTGAACGTAGTTTTGATTTGATAATCGAGAAAATGCTGAAAAAGTATCCTAACATTAAATTGATCGGCATTGGTATGCCAGGGCAGGAAATCAGAGGGAAGATAGAGGTCAGTGATTATATATTTCTTGAAGGGAAATCCTTTGTGGAACATTTGAGAAACAAGTTTCAAATCCCTGTAGTCTTTGAAAATGATGTTAACGCAGCTGTTCTAGGATATTGTACTTCTAATCAATGTGACGATAAAAACGTGGTTGGCGTTTATATTCCAGAGAAATATCCTTTAGGTGCAGGTGTTTTTATCAACGGTGATATGTATAAAGGAAAAGATGGCTTTGCTGGTGAAGCTAAATTTCTTCCGGATGGATTTGATTGGAATAATCCAGAATATGTTTCGGAAAATATTTCAGTGGCACTTAAAAAATTAATTATTACGTTTACCTGCCTTTTAAATCCGGATATCCTCGTCATTTACAGAGAAAATCTCGCCGAAGTGACGATTGATCTCATGATTGAGGACTGTAAAAAAACGATCAAGTCAGAAGTCATGCCTGACATTATTGTATCAAGTGACTTTGGCAAAGATTTTGCAGAGGGCATTAAACAAATCTCATTAAAACCATTGGAACCAAAATGGTAACGATAAGGTAGGAGATACCATGACAACATTATTATTGATCATAATCTATATTGCATTTATCAGCTTGGGACTTCCTGATTCTATGCTTGGCGCTGCATGGCCAACGGTCCGGGCTGACTTATCCTTGCCAATGGCCGGGGCAGGATTAATCTCCATGATTATATCCGGCGGAACCATAATCTCAAGTATTCTGAGTGGCAAACTGATTCAAAAACTTGGTACTGGTAAACTCACATTAATCAGTGTATTTATAACAGCCATGGCTTTGCTGGGTTTTTCCTTTAGCCAAAGCTATGTATGGTTATGTCTGATGGCAATTCCATTAGGACTAGGAGCAGGGGCTGTAGATGCTGCTTTAAATAATTTTGTGGCTTTGCATTTTTCAGCTAGACATATGAGTTGGCTTCATTGTTTCTGGGGGGTTGGTGCAACTGCGGGTCCCGCTATTATGTCAGTTGCCATTTCTCATAACGGGTCGTGGCAGAAGGGTTATTTATCTGTTGCATTTATTCAGATTTCTTTAGTAATTATTTTGCTGGTTTCATTGCCGCTTTGGAGATTGTTTGGTGAAGGCCGGGAAGAAAGCATAATTGTAGAAAGTCAAAGCCAGTATATCTTTCAAATGCCGGGGATACGCTCAGCACTTCTTGGTTTCTTTTGTTATTGCGCATTAGAGGCTACCACCGGTTTATGGGGCGCCAGTTATCTGGTGCAGACAAAAGGTGTTTCTGCTGATGTTGCCGCGGGTTGGATATCCGTATATTACCTTGGCATCACCATAGGCAGGTTAGTCAATGGGTTTATTACTGCCAGGTGGAGTAATCCTGCGTTGATTCGAGGTGGTCAATTTATCATTGGCATTGGGGCTGTCTTATTACTGATTTCCAATCAAACCTATGTCAACTTGCTGGGACTTATTTTGATTGGAATGGGATGTGCACCTATTTATCCCTCTATGTTGCATGAAACGCCAGTCCGTTTTGGCAAAAACAATTCAAGTAAATTGATGGGTGTGCAAATGGCGTTTGCTTACATTGGAACGATGCTGGTGCCGCCAGCAATTGGGGTATTTTCAAGTGTGGTAGGGATACAATTCTATCCCATATTTATTCTGGTGTTACTCATAACGATGTTTGTTAGCAGTGAGAAAATTAATAAAATCGCAGCAAGGAGGGCTTGAAATGGTTAATCAGTTAGATTTACATATGCATTCCAATATTAGTAACGATGGGGAATACACGCCGTCACAACTCATGCAGCTGTGTAAACAACATGGTTTAAAGACAGTTGCATTAGCTGACCATAATTCCGTACGAGGGGTAGGAGAAGCCCAGAAGTCAGCAGATGAATTAGGAATGGAATTTATTCGTGCTATTGAGCTTGACTGTCAATTTGAAGGAGTTAATCTGCATCTTTTAGGATATGGGATTGATCCAACAGTACCTGAATTTGAAAAAAATGAAATGGATATCTTAAAGAAAGAACAAGATGCTTCTTCAAAACTAATACATCTAGTGCAGGATTTAGGTATTCATCTTGAAATAGAAAAAGTTTTGGATCTTGCCATAGAAGGTGTAGTGACAGGTGAAATGATTGCTGAAGTTGCTCTGGAAGATAAAAGAAATCAGAACAATCCTCTTCTGGGACCATATCGAAAGAACGGGAAGCGTAGTGATAATCCTTATGTGAATTTTTATTGGGACTTTTGCTCCCAAGGGAAGCCGGCTTATGTACCTATTCAGTTTCTTGGGCTGAACGAAGCCATACAATTGATTAGAAAAGCAAGAGGCATAGCTGTTCTTGCTCACCCAGGGATTAATATCGGGCAGGATCAGAAGATTCTGGGAAGCATTGTTTCTTGTGGTATTGATGGGATGGAAGTATACAGTAGTTATCATGATGAAAACATGGCTGCTTTTTACAATAAGCAGGCTGAACAATTTCATTTACTGAAAACAATAGGCAGCGATTTTCATGGGAAAACAAAGCCGGCAATCAGACTGGGCAGTATGAGCTGCCATGAAGAAATAGATATTTATCAACAATTTAAGAAAAAACTTCATGAGGCGGCGTTATAAAAAATATTTGCTCATCACCCGGTCTGGAGACTTCCGGAGAACATCAAGACGAAGGGCCTCAGTACATTGAGGCCTTTCGTCTTGGCAGTTAATTTAGAAATATATAATTTACGGCACGGGCAGGCCCGTCAGCGGTGGCTCATAGCGCCGTTTATCTAGACTGTTGATATTAAGACGCAGCTTTACTGTTTTTACGTGTGTTTTCTTCCATATCTTCAGTAAAGACAAAATCACAATTCCGAAGCACATGCCGCCAATGTGCTTTTTCAATTTCTCTGGTGCGCTGCAGCGCGGCTTCTCTGCGGACGCCCTTTCGGTGCTGAATAAATTGGTTCAAGAGAACAGCACCAACCAATACGATGATTAAAAAAGAGATATTGCTGAAAGTCATACGATATATCCTCCTGTTGAATTTTTTGTTGTCGAGCTTTATGTTAAGAATAGCAGGATATAGGCGTAATCCATTAGGAGATTTATCATATTCCTGTAAAAAAAATGGAAATGGGAATGGCTTTTGTTGTGGAAATTTTAGATGTGAAAAATTTTCTTGACAATGCTTGCGAAATAGTATACACTATTAACAGTGTTAGTTATGAATGCTAATACCTGTTTGAAAGGTGGAGGTGAATGGATTGAGTAGTATAGAAGAATTGGTCGATTCATTGGGTGATCTGATGTCCCGTGGAAAAGTCATGGATGAATTTAATCGTTCTGGAAAAGGCGAAATTTTCATTTTAAGATATCTTTATACGAAAGAATCACCTGCATCGCCATCTGAATTGAGTGAGGCGCTGAACAGCAGTACAGCCAGAATCTCTGCGGCACTCCGTACCCTCGAAAAGAAAGGGCAGATTCACCGTGAAATCGACACCACGAACAGACGCTTTATTTTGGTTACGATTACGGAAGAAGGTCGTGAACGGATTCAAGCAAACATGCAGCGAATGCAAAATCATTTGATTCAAGTATTAACTGTGATGGGTGAAAAAGACGCAAGAGAATTTGTACGTCTCTCCACGCGGTTCTTTGAGATCGCCCAGAGCACGATGCCAGATCCTTTTGAATAGAATAATCGAAACCGGGGAATAAAGATAGTGAGATAAAAATGCAGACCAAACGAGGTCTGCATTTTAGGACCACATAACTAACAGCGTTCAATATGAACACTAATAACAAGGAGGCTTTTTCTATGATTAGAATATTTAAATATCTCAAGCCCAAAGAATGGCTGATGGCTTTATTTAGCTTGATATTTGTGATGGTCCAGGTATGGCTGGATTTAAAATCGCCGGATTACATGTCAGAAATAACCATGTTAGTGCAAACGCCAGGTAGTGCGATGAGCGATATTTGGCTTGCTGGAGGTAAAATGCTTCTATGCACACTCGGCAGTTTGGCAAGTGCTGTTATTGTTGGTTATTTTGCGGCACGGATTGCCGCCGCATTTTCTAAACGTCTGCGCAGTCTGCTTTTTAATAAAGTGGAATCCTTTTCCATGGAGGAAATCAACCGCTTCTCCACGGACAGCTTAATCACCCGTTCAACAAACGATATTACACAGATTCAGACTTTGATTACCATGGGATTAATGCTGATTATAAAAGCACCGATCATGGCTGTATGGGCAATTACCAAAATCGCTGGAAAGGGTTTTGAATGGTCACTCGTCACAGGCGCGGCGGTTGCAATTTTGGTTGTTATGATAGGTATTATCATGATTTTCGTGATACCGAAATTTAAGAAAATGCAATCATTAACAGATAACATGAACCGGGTTACCCGTGAAAACCTGACAGGACTTCGTGTGGTAAGAGCTTATAATGCCGAGGCTTATCAAGAAAAGAAGTTTGAAGAAGCGAATGAGGAATTAACCGGTACTCAGTTGTATACAAGCCGCGCTACAGCAATTATGATGCCGGTTATGAACATGATTATGAGTGGACTGTCCCTTTCAATCTATTGGCTCGGTGCCTATTTAATTAATGCGGCGCAAATGACAGATAAACTGACGCTGTTTTCTAACATGGTGGTCTTCTCAAGCTATGCGATGCAGGTTGTTATGTCATTTTTGATGTTGGTCATGATTTTCATCATGCTTCCCCGTGCCAGCGTTTCCGCCAAGCGAATCAATGAAGTGCTGGACACCGAGCCTACAATCCTTGATGGCAGCCATACAAATGGACTCCCTGGTTTGAAAGGTGAGGTTACGTTTCAACATGTGGGCTTCAAATATCCGGATGCGGCAGATTATGTGCTGGAGGATGTGAACTTTACGGTAAAGCAGGGGGAAACGATTGCATTTATCGGCTCCACAGGTAGTGGTAAATCAACGCTGATAAACCTTGTACCGCGCTTTTTTGATGCAACAGAGGGAGAAATCCTGATTGACGGTGTGAATATTAAGGAGTATACACAGGAGGCACTCCACAATAAAATTGGTTATGTGCCGCAGAAAGCGGTTCTATTCAAGGGGTCGGTTTCGTCTAATGTGGCATACGGAGATAATGGTGGCAATGGATTTTCTGAACACGAAATCAAAAAAGCTATTGCAATTGCACAGGGAACGGATTTTGTTGAGCGCATGGAGGGTGGTTATGAAGCAGACATTGCCCAGGGCGGTACCAATGTGTCCGGCGGACAGAAACAGCGGCTTGCCATTGCCCGCGCAGTCTGTCGAAAGCCGGAAATCTATATATTTGATGATTCCTTTTCAGCATTGGATTATAAGACGGATCGGATTTTGCGTAACGTACTGAAAAAAGAAACAGCAGGTGTGACCAGTATGATTGTAGCACAGCGTATCGGCACGATTATGGATGCTGATCAGATAATCGTACTGGATGAAGGCAGAGTTGTGGGCAAAGGAAAACACAAGGATCTGCTGCAGAACTGTGAGGTATACAGGCAAATTGCCTTGAGTCAGTTAAGTGAGGAGGAGCTTGTATCATGAGTGAACAAAGAACGAACAGAAAGCCGATGGCCGGAGGTCCTATGGGACAGGGGGCTGTCGAAAAGCCAAAAGATTTTAAAAAGACATGGGGAAAACTGATTGCCTATTGTAAAAAATATATGCCTGCAGTGATTGTCGCTCTTGTCATGGCGGCAATCGGAACGGTGCTGCAAATCATCGGCCCGGATAAACTGAAAGATATGACCAACGAGATCATGAAAGGATTACCTTCGTTGATTAATGGCGTTCCGGTTGCTGGTGCGATTGATTTTGGTGCAGTAAATAGAATTGCATTACTGTTGGTGGCATTTTACGCAGGTTCAGCGCTCCTAAACTTTATTCAAAGTTTTATGATGGCAACCGTAACACAAAGAATCAGCAAAAATATGCGTACCGGTATATCACAAAAAATCAATAAGCTGCCTTTGAAATATTTTGACCGGGTAAGCTATGGCGATATTCTCAGCAGGGTGACCAATGACGTGGATACCATCGGCCAGACCATGAACCAAAGTATCGGAAATCTGGTTACATCCATTACCATGTTTGTGGGTACAGCTATTATGATGTTCTACAATAACTGGATTATGGCGTTAACTGCCGTAGGATCAAGTGTTTTTGGGTTTGTTATCATGGGTGTTATCATGTCAAAATCGCAGAAATATTTCGTTCAGCAGCAAGAAGATCTGGGGGTCGCTAATGGTCATATTGAAGAAGTTTATTCCGGCCATAATGTGGTAAAGGCTTATAACGGTGGAAAAGAGGCCAGATGTTTTTTCGAAAATGTGAACGAGAGCCTGTATAACAGTGGCTGGAAGAGCCAGTTTATGTCCGGATTGATGATGCCGCTTATGACATTTATCGGTAACTTCGGATATGTGGCAGTCTGTGTGGTAGGTGCGGCGCTGGCTATGAACGGAACCATCAGCTTCGGCGTGATCGTAGCCTTTATGTTGTATATCCGTTTGTTTACCCAACCGCTTTCACAAATTGCTCAGGCATTCCAGAACCTGCAAAGAACCGCTGCTGCCAGTGAGCGCGTGTTTGAGTTCTTTGATGAGGAAGAACTGTCTGACGAGAGCCAAAAAGCAAAGAAGCTCACGAATGTGAAAGGTGTTGTGGAATTCCGTCATGTGAAGTTTGGATATACCCCGGAGAAAACGATTATCAATGACTTTTCAGCTCAAATTAAAGCTGGACAGAAAATAGCCATTGTAGGACCTACCGGCGCTGGAAAAACAACAATGGTCAATCTGCTGATGCGCTTTTATGAACTGGACGGTGGAGAAATATTGCTTGATGGAATTCCAATCAGCCAGGTGCCAAGAGAGAATGTCCATGAGCAATTTTGTATGGTATTACAGGACACATGGCTTTTTGAAGGCACAATCAAGGAAAATATTATCTATAGCAAGCCGGGGGTGACAGATGAACAGGTGGTTGCTGCATGTAAGGCAGTAGGGCTTCATCATTTTATTAGAACTTTGCCGCAAGGGTATGACACATTGCTAAATGACAGGGCAAGTCTTTCACAGGGACAGAAACAGCTTGTTACGATTGCCAGAGCGATGATCCAAAACGCTCCCATGCTGATTCTGGACGAAGCAACAAGTTCTGTGGACACACGCACCGAAATCCTGATTCAGGAAGCTATGGATAAGCTGACGGTAGGACGCACATCCTTTGTCATCGCACACCGCCTGTCCACCATCAAAAATGCCGACCTGATTCTGGTCATGAAAGATGGGGACATTATCGAAAGTGGCAATCATAAGGAACTGTTAGAAAAGGGAGGCTTCTATGCGGAACTTTACAACAGCCAGTTTGAACCTGCTGCATAGATCTTGATCCGTTGATTTGTAATCTTTAATAGTATGAATATCTTACTTTATCATCTGATAATGTAAAAATGGAGAACGGCTTAGTAACCGTTCTCTTTTTTACGCGTTTATCTGCCTGTCACACTTCTCCATTTTACATGCCACAATCTTCTCTGTCTAACTCCTGCCGGGAGGTGACGGGCATTTTTGTTTGAGCAGCAGATCAATGCAGACGGCCGTTTTAGTTATCATGGGATCAATATATCCCGTAAATGGATAATAGATATAATTTCAAATTCAGAACAAAAAACCCTATTTGAGAACAAAAAAACACAATTTGGGAACAATATTATTCCTGTGAAATCCATTTTTTAATATTATTATCGAGAAAAATTCAAAATGCCGAAGTTTGAATTAAGGTTAAAGGATCATGGTTTTGTAAGAGTCCATAAGTCTTATGTGGCGGCAATCTCTCATATTAGAAATTTTTCATTTAAAAAAATAACATTGGATACGGGGGAGGTGCTGCCAGTAGGTAGATACTATTACGCAGATTTGAAACGGGAAATGGAGACATATGCGCAAGCGGGAACAGTGGTGTAGTTTGGAACAAAAAGACTGCTGTTTATCAATTATTTATTACAGATTAAAAAAATAGAAGTAAAGTAATGCTGAGAAAAAAGCTCAGATGGCTGATGATATTTGAATTTCTGCTGATCCTTACAATTTTAAATACCGGTAAAGATCGTCAAGTGGTTAGAAAAAACAAGCATAATTTAAGTTTCATCACGATATAGTGACCGAAAGTAGAGGATAAGGTATAAAACCTTATCCAACTTTTTCATGCAATTAATTATGATTTATCGCTTCTTGAAACTGATTTAGTGCATGAGAACTCAAATTAAATACATGTGCTTCCAGGAAAACTGAGTTTTTTATATGCTTATCTGGACAATACTACGATTTGGGTGAACTTATAGGTTACAACGGATTGTGTAATCCGGAACATCTTAAGAGGTGACATATGTTCATGTTATCCTACGAAATCTAGTCACTGCCCATATTGTAAAATAGCTGTTGCCTATATTAGTGGGGATATAAACGAATAAAGGCAATTTCAGAACAATCGTTGCAGGAAAATTAAATGCAGGTACTTATTAAATGGTGCTTGACTTAAAGAGGAGGATAAATCGTGATTATCGCAATTTGTGATGATAATGAAAAAGAGCTGGAACAATGTAAAAAACAGTTGGAACTGTTAGCGTCAATTCATCAAGTTGATGTGGTGTTTTCCTTATATCACAAAGGTGAAGAGCTGCTGTTCCGCTTACAAGGGGATCACAAAAGTTATCCAGACATTATTTATCTGGATATGAGAATGAATGGGATGCAGGGGGATGAGGTCGCCAGAAAGCTGAGAAGTCAGGGGTGTATCAGTGAAATTGTGTTTTTTACAGTTTCTAAAGATTTTTATACCACGGCATTTGATGTTAAAGCATTGCACTATGTTGTGAAAGGAGAAACAACGGTAGAAAAATTCGAAGATATTTTTATGCGAGCGGTAAAATCAGTACAAGAAAAGCAAACGGAATATATTATGTGTACAGGGGCTGGTGAATTCCGAAAGATTGAGATTAAAAAGATTCATTACTTTGAAGTCACAAAACGGATAGTGACCGTTTATTACGGTAGTGACCAGTTTAGCTTCTATTCGACCATTGGAAAAATTGAATTAAGGTTAAAGGATTATGGCTTTGTCAGAATCCATAAGTCTTACGTGGTAGCAAAATCTCATATCGGAACTATTTCTTTTAAAGAAATAGTATTAGATACGGGAGAGAGGCTGCCGGTAGGGAGATACTATTACGCAGAGTTAAAACGGGAAATGGAAGAATACGCTGAAACGAGAAACGTAGTGTAGTTTGGAGCGAATAGACTGCTGTTTATCCAAGAATCAACACAAGTTGGGAAAGATAGGTTAATGTAATGTTGAACGGAATTGTTAATCAAAATAAAGGAAATAACCAAAATACATATGCGGATGAAATGTTTGCAATTATCTGGTTATTAAAAAGATAGGATGGGGGGGCAGGTAATTGCAAGTAAGAGAAAAGCTTCTTATGTTGCTATGTACGCTGTTTTTAACTATCCTATGTTGTGGAGTCGGGTATGCTGATACGCATCCTGCCTGCACCGGCGGTCAGCAGCATGAATTTAAAAGCCATATATTAAAATTGAACTCAGAAGATTCAGAAGGCCTAGTTGAAAATGTGTGTACCTTGTGCGGTTATACTTATATAGAACATCTGCCGGCGACCGGTCATCATTATGGAGACTGGAAAGTGGTGGAAGAAAGACCGGAATCAGGGATAAGGATTGAGCGGAGAGAGTGTCAGGGATGCCATCGTGGTGAGGTACGGACAGTCAGAATTGAGCTTACGTCTCCGGATTCTGATCCTGCTCAGGAAGGTGAGTCTGGTATCAATCGGATGGATTTTGTATTATCCGCATCGATTGGAGGAGTCTGGGGGTGTACGATAGCAGCTCTTTGGTACAATAGTTTGGTTTTTAACTGGTACAAGAGAGAAAGTGCAAAAGCACTTAAGAGGAGGTGATGGCTTATCTCAGTAAGTAATATTATTGAACTGATTATTTTAGTATGCAGCATTCCGATTGCTCTCTACATCATTATAGGCAGTAACCGAAAGGTCAAAGATCTGGACGGTTTAGGCGATGTTGTGAAAGAGGAAGGCAGTGAAGGTGTAGTAGTAGCACAATGTTGATCGTGTGAAACAGAGGTGAAGATATGGTTAAAAACCGGAAGAGAATGGAATGGCTTGCCAAGCTATATGCAAGTGCAGGTTTGATAGTAGCCTTGATCGCTGTTGTTTCGTCAGCCTCCTTCGCAGGGACGAGGCGCATGGAAAGTGTGTTTGGTGTAAAAGCAAAGGGAGTAAGAGCCAGTACACTGGCAACGCCTTCAATAGCGTCTGGAGTATTGGCGGCGCCGTTATCTTCAGGGCTTCCGGGGCAACTGAGTTTGCAGGAACTACTGGAACAGGAAGCAGACAATGAGAATGCAATTATTCCTACATGGTTTCAGGTTTCGTTGAATGGAGTTGCTATTGTTGACAGTAATAATTGGAATATTACCTTAAAGAAAAATCAGAAAATCAAACCCAATGCTGAGGTTAAACACCAATTAAAAGTGACGATATATCCACAAGCTTATGGATTGGGCGAAGGAGACAGCGTAACATGGAATCTTGGACGGATTGAAGGACTTTCCCTGGATAGTGAATTCTGGGAAGAGTTAGTTCTAACCGGGGGAGTCCATGTAGGAGATGTAATGCTTTGTTACACTGAGGACGGCAATGTCATTCTCTATACCGAGTTTAAAGAAGAAGTAAGCATGTATTCCAGTATTACAATTACATATTGGTATGATAGTGGTTTTGTTCCGGTAAGCGAACCGACCTGCATTATATTTGATTTACCGGGATATGAAGAACCGATTCCAGCGGTACTTGTTCCTGAGAACGAAACGACTGCGGAGGAAAGCAGTCCGCAGGAGACAACAGAGGAAGAAACAACAGCGGAGGAGAGCAGTCCGCAGGAAACAACAGAGGAAGAAACAACTGGGGAAGAAAGCAGTCCGCAGGAAACAACAGAGGAAGAAACAACAGCGGAAGAGAGTAGTCCGCAGGAGACAACAGAGGAAGCAACAACAGCGGAGGAAAGTAGTCCGCAGGAGACAACAAAGGAAGAGACAACTGCAGAAGAAACAACGCCAGAGACACATAATCCGACAAAAGATTATGGCTCAGGAGGGAATTCTGGTTCAGGTATAGAAAAAACTACTTTAGCAAAAGAAACAACAAGTCCGGAAACGATTCCGGAAATCTCAACAGAGATTGAGAAAGCGACAGATCCGCAGTCAGAAGAATCTCAGGCCCAGGAACAGCATTCACAAAATGAGCAATCAGCTGGTGATGCTGGGGTATCCGATGAGGTAATGGATATCAACATTTCCTTTGGTGCAGAAGTAACTGCCGGCCATGGAATGCAGTCCCGGGTACTTCCAAATGAGATACTTACATATAGAATGGTACTTCACAATGATAGTGAGGAAGAGATTAAGGATGTGCGTATCCGGGATTTCCTTCCGGAGCATACCAGTTTTGTTTCCGTGGAAGATGATGGGATCTATGGAGTTGTCGACGGACAGCAGTATATAACCTGGATGCTGGAGAGTATCCTTCCGGGTGAAGAAAAGGAATTAACCTTTCAGGTAAAGGTGTTTCTTTGTACACCGCCGGATTTTTCGGTCAGGAATCAGGTTTACTGGCAGGCAGATGACAGCAGATCCGTAAACAATCAGGAAAGGCCTGAGAATCAGGTGGACTTTCCAATGATCACCGTTGGGTAGAAAGGTTATTGTTCTTTTTATCATATAACTTTAATTATCAAAAAGGAGAGAATGAAAGATGAAGAAGAGACTCATAACAACATTATTAGCAGGCGTAATGGCAACAAGCATGGTGATACCGGCAATGGCAGATCCAGGAGGAGCTGTTCCTGCATCAACCGGCACTGATGTATGGGCAGGTGTTATTATCGAAGATATGGATGCAAAAGTAAAAGTAGAAGTTCCGACACTGTTTGCATTCGTAGTAAAAGGTACGACTACAGTAAGTGATAATAGTCCTGTATCCAGCGCAAACGGAGATATTTATCTTCCAAATGTAAAGGTAGACGTAACCACTCCGTCAAATAACGGGCAAGGTGCAGTTTATAACCTGCAGACAGAAGGAAATCTTACTGTTGAAGGAAAACTGCCATTTACAAACTATTCTACCTTCAAGAATACTTCAGGAGAAAGAGAAGGTCTGGCTGTTAAAATCAATGGAAATATCAAGAATGAAGGGGATGACGCATCCAGAAAATACTGGACGCATACAACCAGCAGCAATACCGGATTGAATGATTTTAAGAAGTACAATATAAGCGTTGACGGTAATAATTTTGATACAGTGGCAAACGGCGGACTCCAGATGGCTGGTACCGGCATTAATCTGGCAGCACCTAACACAGACCCATTAGGTGATTCAAGCTACTCTAACGTAGACAGTGATGATTATGCAATTGTTGGAGAGACTCACCATGCTAAGTTTGACGTACTTGTAGGCGGAAAAAAGGGCGAGTATAAGCAGGTAGAAGAGTCAGCAAAGATTGGTAACATCGTATGGACGATCAGCGTAGAGATGCAGAATGATGTTGATACTGCACCTAACGAGGATTACCTTCAGCCTTAATTAAATTTGAGGAACGTTTATAAACGCCAGGATGATTAGTTATAATCCCCAGAGAATCTCCTATCGGAGATTCTCCGGAGATTTGTTGCAAATAAACCGCAGGGGGCAGGACAGTTTATTTGCAAGAGATTTCCGGAAACAGCCAGAATGGAAAAGAGGAAAATAAATGTATCCTATGAAACGATGGAAAAAATATATAGTTAAACTTACCGCAGTTGGATTTGTATGTACGGCCTGCCTGCGCTTTTCTGCGTTAGCAAGCGAAGGCCCGGCGTCCAATGTGTGGTTGAGTGTAACTCAGATACCATCAGAAGCAAGGATATCGGTAACCGTACCTTTGGCGTATGGATTTGTTGTGCGTGGAAGTGTTGACAGCAGTGATACATATCCGGTGTCAGTCGAGAATGGAAACCTACTTGTGCCGAATGTAAAAGTACATGTCAGCGTACCTTCCGATTCCGGAGCAGGAATAACCGCAGAGTATGAATTGCAGACGTTTTCGGAACATACAATCCCAATCCTGAATTACTCAACTGATGTAAGAGAAGAGCATCTGGAAGAAGAGAATCCACCTAGAGAGGGATTGCCGGTTGAGTTAAAGCCTTTTATTGCCGGCGATGACAGTCATGAAGGGAAGACGCATTACTGGAAGGCGGTAGGTTATGATCCGACATGGGACGGAGCATCGTCACAGACCAATTTTAAAGAGTATCAGATGCTGATGGATCATGTTGCATTTTCTGATCCCGGCCAGGTGACAATAAGTTATGAAGATAGCAGTACGGAGCTTAAGGATGTATTTTGGTATGCAGATAAAATTGCTTTGAACGCACCGGAAAATGTACTGACAAATGGATATACTGCGGCGGGAACGGCAAATGTACCTTCAGAAACATACGTCAATGTAGGCGTCAAAGTAGGCGGAATGCAGAGCGAATATTCGCAGGTCGAAGAGTCGTTAAAAGTCGGAGCGATTTTTTGGCAGGTGATACCGGGTGAACTTCCGGAAGTAACGCCGTAAGTTATTTGTAAATAGAAAGAAAGTAAAGGACTGGAAAGATGACAGTGCAAAAAGAAAAGAAAAAAAGTAAGTTATTATGGATCATTATTATTCTCCTGCTGCTTCTGATTGGAGTTGGATCAGGTATCTATTACCAGATGACCAGAGACAATAATTTAAGCCGTTTAACAAGAGATGCGCTGGCTTTGGGTGGTATGCTTCCGGGTAAGACAGACCAGGAAATCGTGGATATTTTAAGTACCAAGGTAGCAGAAGGTATGGTGGATATCGGAATCGCGGCCGGTCCGGTATTTGAAAATGGAGGAAAGAAAGGTCGGATTGCAATCGAAAATATTGCAGCAAACCATTATTCTTTCCAGGTAGATATCAGGCTGGATGACACTGGAGATATAATTTATCAGTCGGGACTGATAGACCCAGGATTTTATATTGAATACATCGAGTTAAATAAAACGCTTCAGGCCGGAGATTATCAGGCGACAGCCCACTTTACCACATACTCTTTGGATGAGACTGAGGATAAAATCTCGGAAGCAAATGTAAAAATTGTACTTCATGTGATGGATGGACTTTTTTATAAATGAAATTGAATAACAACAAAATTCGCAGTTGCTTCATGTTCTTAGCTATTATCTGCCTGCTGGCCGGTTCATTTTTTGTAGGCATGGGCTTACAGAAAATGTTCAGTAATCAGCAGACCCGAAAAGAATATGCCAAATCAGAACTCGAATGGAAACAGGAGCTTGCGGAAGGTGAAGATGATGCAATTGTAAGAGATTTGAGAAACCAGGAATTGGTCAAAAATATGAAATATGTTTCTTTGGAACGTCAGATTTATTTTGATCATTCGGATGAACCCGGAGAAGCCAGGATTGCAAATGACAGTAAGAATAATTTTAGCTGTACATTAAGGATTGTAAGGGATGCAACCGGAGAAGTAATTTATGAATCCGGTTTAATTGAGCCTGGATATTACATAGAAGAAATTCACTTGACCGGCGGTCTTAAACAAGGGTTTTATCCTTGTACTGCAGTTTGGAGCTTTTATACACAAGGTGAAGAATATGCAGGTGAGACGGCGTGGAAAGTAGTCGTAATTATTAAATCTGCGAATAAAACGTCATGAGAAAACGGATAAGATTTGCAAGAAAGTACAGCAGTTCAGCCTGTATAAACCGAACGGCTGCGAGTTGATACGGCTGGAGCCGTGAACCTTACCCATAAATACATTGTAATAGAACAGGAGGTGGATATTATGGGCAGAAAGAGATTCCTTTTATCATGGCTGATATGTAACCTGTTGTTTCTGTTTGGCTGTTTTCCTGTCTGGGCGGATGACAATAGTCTGGGAGGAGGAACCGTACCAAAAAGAAATGGGAGGACCGATATTGTTGCAGGTGTGGTTGTTGATTATATGGGGAAATTACGTTTTCAGGTCTTTAACAGAGACAATAATAATCCGATTGCAGGTGTGTCAGTGGAAATCTTTATCCCGAGTCTGAACCGCTATGTTTTGTTTGGTTTAACGGATAGTGACGGTATTTATGAGTTGGATGTGGCATATAACATGGCCTCTTCCGTATCGGACAGTGACCAGTTCATTAAGAACGATGAGAACTATACATTTAATGGTACGTTAGTGTATCTAAACGATAATAATATTCAGTACCGGGTTTATAAAGCCGGATGGCTTCCTTATCCCCACAACGGAAGCTATCTATTGAAGGGGGATAAGGTTCCGGAGACGATTACCATAAAATTGTATCAGAAGAAGAACGGCGAAGATGGTGATGGTGGTGATGATAAAGATACCGTACTTGATAAAACTGTTCCGGGGGGAAACCTTCCCGGAGGCCCACCTTTAGATAAGCTCCCTTCTGATATTCCGGATAATACGCCTCCATTGGGCTACGTGGGAGGAATCCCCAAAACCGGAGTGGAAGGAGCTCTTATTTATTGGGCATATGGTTTCATATTCTTTCTGCTTGCAGGAGGAGCAATCTGGAAATTGTCAAAGTTGGATAGTGAGAGCAAAGAAACGAAAAGGAGAGATTAGAATGACACAATTCAAAAGATTTGCAGCGTTCCTTTTGTGCTTCCTTATGATCTTTCCCACTCAGGAACTTATGATTCTGGCTGAAACCACATCAATGGAATATGAACGGATCGAGGAAATGCCATCTTCAGATATAACTGAAGATGGAGCAGACCGCATGGAGGAAACTCAGCCGTCGGAAACAGTTGAAGATGGAACAGACCGTGTGGAGGAAACTCAGCCGTCAGAAACAAAAGAAGATGGAACAGACCGTGTGGAGGAAACTCAGCCGTCAGAAACAGTTGAAGATGGAACAGACCGCATTGAGGAAACCCTGCCTTTAGAACCAATGGAAGATGGAACAGACCGTATTGAAGAAACATTGCCATTAGAACCAATTGAGGGTGGAGGCGGCCGCATTAAGGAAACATTGCCGTTAGAGCCTTTGGATGATGATGGTTATGCAATTTATTGGAATCCGGGCGGTCAGCTGCCTGCAGAACTGGCAACCGCATCCAATGCAACAGCAACCGCATCCATTGCAACCCGATCCATGGCAAAAATGGGAAAAGATTCTGCCAATGGGTTGAGTCCTGCAAAGCCTGTAAAAACTCTTAAAAAGGCACTTGAGCGCGCAAATGATCTGATGGAGAAAGAAGGACTGGATCCATCGGACATTACTATTTATGCAATGAATCCGATGGAGGTGGCAGACGGGGAACTGTATGTATTAAATGCAGGGAATATCCGAATAGCATCCTGGCCGGAACGTCCTTATGAAAGTGACGCGTTGTTTTATGTGAATGGCGGACAATTAACATTGACGAATGTTCTGCTTGAGTCAGAAGATCCGGATCATGATCCTGATGAGACAGAGTTGGTTTATGTTCGGGGCGGTGTCCTTCAAATGGGACAGAATGTCAATATTAATGGATGTGTTGTAATGGATTACTGCAGTGAGCAGGAAGATATAGAGTGGAAAGAAGATACTGCATCTCCTTCCAATGCTGCGGATACAGATAATACAACAGCAGAAAACGAACGAATTGAGAAAACACTACCGCTGCAACCTCTGGCTTCAACCGCCAGTCAAGCAAAGGCGGCAGGAGAGGCAGCCTTTGATATAGATAATTATGCTTTAGATACCGATGAAGATAATGTTGAACTGATCGTAGATAAGATGTCCGTCAGTACATGGAGAGATCCGATTATCGAGTTGATGGAAGGATTTGACGGCGGAAACGGCGAATATCTTCTGGAATTACGGGATGATGGCAAGGCAGAATCACGTGAACTGGTGACAACCCTTTATGCGGATGATGCAACTGAGGAAGAGTTTTTAGGCTATTTTACTCTGGCAGAATCTGATAACTGGAACCTGGAGGTCGAGACTGAGGCAGCTGCTCAGTTAAGAGATACGGGTTCAGAAAATAAAATCATGTCCCGGTCCTTTGCCTTTGAGGCAGATACTTTGACCAGCAAGACTCTGATTGCAAGCCGTTCTTTAGGTGAGGCAAAGGTTATTTACTGGAATCCGGGAGCAGCTATGACCATTGATGGGGAGATTTATCCGGCAGGCGATGATGTTTTATATGATGGATCAAACCCGCGTGCTCCGCTTAAAACCTGGAGTGCAGCAGCCGAGGAGGCTAAGAAGTCCAATGGAATGGTTGTAGCCATGCGATCCCTGAATTTAGGGGATGATAACGCTGGTGAATATCTGGAGCAGCTTTCGGACGGAGAGTTTTACCTGGCTTCTGCCGAAGCTTCATTGATAACTCCTCTTGGCACATGGAATTCTACTGCACAGCCGGCAATCATCGTACCGGAAAACAAGACCTTGATTGTAGAAAATCTTTACCTTGGCGGAATGTATGATAATAGCGGCAATGAGACCGAAGCTCAGACGATCCTGGTAAATGAGGGAGACCTTATTATCGAAAAGAATGTCAGGACAGAAGAAAAGGGATATATTCAGATAAATGCTTTTCTTGATTTAACGAATCATCCGGTACAGGTATGCAGTGTGGATTCTATCCATGATGGTGATTTAAGAATATTCTTTGGCGGTATTAATAAGAACGTAGCTTACCGGTATGTAGATGTAGTGATACCTGGCGGAGATTTGGCATCATCAATCACCGATGATGCAGACCCGATTGCAAAAGCAGATTCCGTTGGTCAGGCGCTTCTTGGCCGGATAAAGCTGCACAGTACCAACCGGTCTGTGGCAAATGGCGGTCTTTCAAGTATTGACTGGTCACTGCGGCAGGATACGGCCGAGGATGACAGTATTGTAAATGCTCAGAATATTGAACTTTATGCAATTTATTACTTCGATGGTATTTATATTGACGGTGTGGATGGCGATGACAGAAATTACGGTGCATCCTGCGACTATCCGGTGAAAACATGGGCCAGAGCAAGAGCGATCTGGCAGGATGAAATGACCAAGAGTCTGCAGGCCAGACAAGATGCAGCCGGTATGACATTAGATAAAATTGAAGCCGACTATCCGATGCCGGAGGTAATTTACATCTGTAATACTGTGACCGTAGACTCTGCCAGCGAACCGGAATGGGAGCTGGAACCCCGTTATGACTACGCGAGAGGTACTGATGTTAAGACAGAAGTCGTATCTCATATTGACAAAATTGCAAGTCAGGGAGAGGGAAGCGCAAATGTGCCGCGTCACGAAGCTCCAAAGACTTTGATCAAAGTAACAGGAAACGGTGTTTTAAGCATACGTGACGTTTTTATCCGTAATATGGTAGATGACACTGACAGTGTTACGATTAAGGTAGAGGCAGGCGGAACCCTGAACTTAAGGGGAGAGACTACCCTGAATGGAACCCGCCTTAAGAGCACGGGTTTTGATCAGAAAGATCTCACCCTTGGTAACCACATAACGGTTACCGGAGGCAGCCGCTTTGTGATGGAAGCAGGCTGGACTGGTTCGATTGAGAACCGGGAGCAGGGTGTGGTTGCTGCCGGAAGCGGTACCACAGTTGAGATGAACAATGGTTTTATTCAGAAGAACAACTCTTACCGTGCAGATTATTATACTGCCGGAATAACCACTCATAAGGCCGGAGGCGGTGTGGTTTTAAGCGATGGCGCCAGGTTTACTATGAACGGCGGTACCATTACCGGTAACCAGACATATCAATATGGCGCAGGCGTTTATCTTGTGGATGCAGGGACCTCCTTTATTATGAATAAAGGAAAGATCACAGGTAACAGCATACTGACTTATCAAATTTCAGGCACAAATAGCACCGTACTGTTTTCAAAAGGGGTCGGTATATTTGCGGATACAGGTACAATCGTAAACATCGGTGATGGGAACGGGGAACAGGAAGATACGGTAATCAGTAACAATAAATCATATTTTGCTTATGGTACCGGTATTTATACGAATGGCAGCCTGAATATTGATCTTGCGGCCATATCTGATAATGAAGCTGGCGGAGTATACAAAAGTTATACGAATGTTAATTTAGGAGTCGGAATTTATATAGGGCCTGATGGTAAGCTTGCGATGAATGCCGGGTTAGTGAATGGGAACCATGGTGCATTTACCACATATGGCTACGTAAGAGGTGTAGGTATCTATATTGACGCCGGTACAAACAGCCATACAATCACCGGAAGTACAATAACTACGAATCAAACGGGATATGAGTACTATACTGACTCTGATATTTACAATTATAACCAGGGCGGCGGTATATATCTTGCCGGCGGCAATACCCTTACGATAACAGACACAAAGGTTTCTAATAACAGAGCCGGACGCGGCGGAGGAATCTATGCATCCGGAAGCTCCGGAAAGGATATTGCTTTAACCTTAAAAGAAACCATTATAGAGGAAAATGAAGCGAGATCATCTCGTGCCAGCAGTTATGGAGATACCGGAGGTATTTACTTCTATGGATATGGGACTCTTACTCTGGAAGATGGAACTAAGATTATTAATAACTCTGCAACAGTGAGTACCGGCGGACTTTACATAGGTGGTGCTTCTGCTGCTTCTTCCCATACTTATATGATGGCAACCACTCCGGGAGCAATTGAAATCAGCGGCAATAAAATCACCAATACCGGAAGCTACGGTACTTATGGCGGAGGTGTCACTCATAGCGGGGGCAGCTGGCATGCTGAGAATGTACGGATCAGTAACAATGAGGCGGTTACACAGGGCGGAGGAATCTATTCCACCAGCTCAACCTCTTACTCTTATTTCAGGAACATGATGATCACTGACAATCGGGCAGGGGATGGCGCTGCACTGGCAATTAGCAGCGGACGCTATTATATGAAGGACTCTTCCATTACAGACAATACTGCAACCAATAGGGGCGGCGGTATTTACACGTCAAGTACCAGTGCTTATGTGTATCTGTCAGAATCGGAAGACGGAAAATTTGAAATAAAGGATAACCATGCGGACTATGGCGGCGGGATTGCTATTACAACTGCTTACTCATTTATGATGGATATTGCCGGCCCGATCCAGAACAGTGCGGCTGTACAGGGAAGCAACTTCTATTTGAGCGGTTATGCATACATTGATATTTTCAAAGGATATTTTAAGCAGCCGGTTCCATCAAAACAGGTGGAGGGCGTATACAATATCTATATTGATGATACATCAACCAGTACCTACAGTAAGAATTTTGATTTCAGTAAGGTGACTGCTGATAAGAAAGATGGACCAAATCCTGATGTTATCTTTTTAAATTCAGGAAGCTCTTTCCTGACAGTACTTGCAGCACCGCTAGATGATAATACGGCTTACGGTGCATTTCCGATTGATTTAAACAGTGAGGTGTTTCAATCCGGCAGTGTAGTACTGAAACCATTGGGAAATGCTGCGACCCGGGCAATGCTGGAGCCAAATGCTGATCTATCCGGGTCGGTTCAGGTAAACCGGCCATATCCCGCATTGTTGAGTGCAATGGGCAATTTAGATCATTTTCGCGGTGGTGAACTTCCAAGAAGAAGCGAACTTGGCGGATTTAGAGATGCAGTTAACACCACCAGAACGAATGTAATTATTGTCGGCCAGGGCGTGTATTTAGCCGGATATAAAAGTGATGGAACCGGCGGAAATGACAACAACGGGGGCACCTCTCCGGCTGATGCGGTTGCAACTTTTGAAAGAGCAAAAGAGGTTTTAAAAAATAGGATTAACGAAACCGTTATTCATGACGGTACCCTTCCAGAGGAAGAAAGGGAAGGCTTTGCACCATTTATCTACATTTGTGGTCAGGTGGATATTAACACCAATGAATCCTGGGAACTTAATTATGATGATCCGCTGTATACTGATATAAATGAGTATTATGCGATTGCTGAAGAACGCAATGGGACCCCGGTATATGAGCCGCAGGTACGCCGGTTTGCTTCTTTTGTGCGGCAGCCGATGATTAAAGTAGGTAATGGCAGCAATACAGTGTCATTTACTACAGGAAGGCTGATTATTGATGGTATGGCGGATACAGTCGTTCTTGCTGATCAGAGTTCATACAGCCCGGTCATCTATGGATCTGCAGGTACATTGGTGACTTTGACCGGAGATTCAATGATCAGGAATAATTACTACAGTGCACTGGACATTTATGGAAAAGTAACACTTAGCGGTGAAATTGGTGAAGTGAATAAGCAGCTATATAATAACCAGTCTCAGTATACGGTCAGGTTGTATGGTTCAGCCAAAATGTCGATGCTGGGAGAGGCAAAGATTATCACAGATAATACAGTTGAAAAGGTTGCCAGCTTTTCCGGGTATGCGATATGGATGGGAGGAACGAATGTCTCCGTATCTATGGAAGGAAACAGTGCTATTATGCAGGAACCGGGTTCCACGCTGCTGAATAGCTATCTGATTTATTCCACCTATGCAAATACCTCCGTTCAAATGAAGGAGAATGCCAGATTAGAAGTCGGCAACGCAGTGAGCGGCGTTATCTATATTTCCGGCAGTGATTCAGCGGTTGATATGACAGGAAATGCCAGCATTGCAACGATGGAGGGTGCTTATTGGTCATACGGCATTTACGGGTGTGCTAATTTTTCCCTTACGATGTCAGACCGGGCCAACATTACGTATGGAGGATATCGCAGCACCACGACCTATGGTATCTATCTGGCCCCCACAAGTACGACAACGGCATCGGTAAAGATGCAGGATCATGCGGCGATTATACTTGATAGTACAGCCACAGGCACATCCTATTGGTTTTATGGAATCTCTGTGAACAACGGAATATCACCGAAAATAGAAATGTTAAACAATTCAAGAATTACTGGTAATCCGAATGTTATGAGTCTTACCTGCGGGATTATAACAAACAGTTCTAATGCAAAAGATGTAATGATTTTACTGAATATGGAAGCTGACGGATCCGAAGAAGAATCAGTTTCGATTACGGACATGAGCCATGGCATTTTCCTTGGGGCGGCAGATAACAGCACTGTTTCAATGGGAAAGAAGGCTCTGATTACTGGCGGAACAGACGGAATATATTTGACGGGACGCAGCAGCGCCACATCAACAGCTAATATTCTGATGAAAGATTACAGCAGGATTTATAAAACCACCTATGGTATTTACTTTTATCAGGTTAATAGCAGTCCAATTAACATTCGGATGGAAGACCATGCTGCGATTGAACAGAATAATATGGGGATCGCCGAAGCGACAGTGACCGGAAGTACTTCCTATGGGGCATCACAGGTGAATGTAGAAATGTTTGGTGACTCCAGAATATCCGGTAACTCCAGTTCAGGAATTCAATTGGTCCATACTCAGAACAACTGGTCAGAAAGCACTGGGTACCAAAAAATCACTTTAAACGACAATGCAATGATCGGCGGCAGTGATTATTACAGTAACATAAATGCTGCTTCCGGTAATCAGGGAGCCGGAATATATGCCAACGGTCCGATTCAGGTGACAATGAACGGAACTGCAAAAATATCCGGAAATGGCACCAGTGTTAATAATGGCAGCACTGCAAATTCGGGGATTTACTTAACACGTTCAACAACTGCCTCCTATCACCGGGCCGGAACAGCAAAAATTACCTTAAATGATTCAGCTTCTATTTGTGATAACAAAGGCGGCGGTGTTTATGCAGCAACGATCGGCGACTCCACAACAAGCTATCACAATGAAGTCATTATTGAATTAAATGGAATTAAAGAAGATGGAAGTTTTTCTGCACCGTCTATTCAGGGAAATACAGATGCGGTCTACTTAGGGGCTGATGCAACCTTAAGGATCAAGGGAGAAGCACTGGTAAAGATCAGTGACAGTCCTTATGCATCAAGCTCCTACGTAGCCCGGGTAATTGATAATTATGGATACATTGAGTTGGATGGAAGAAGCACGGTTAAGGGTCTGATTTATATGAACAACAGTACCAAACCGATTACAATGACCCATGCTGCGGCCGGCCAGGCGCCAAAGTATGATTTGCATCTGGTTGAAGGCTTTGCCGGTAAGACAGTGGTTCAGCCGGATATGGTTGGTATTACGGATCTTACGGGTACGGGAAGCCAGCTGGCATATTTCCATAAGGCCAGTGCTGACGGAATGGCAGCCATGCGGCCGATCGTCGAGCTGTCACCAAACCTTGTACTGCTGGGAGAGAATAATGTTTATCTGTCAGGCAGCGGAAATGATGCCAACTCCGGCAACACTCCATCTACTGCGGTCAAAACCTTTAAACGTGCCAGAGAACTGCTGCAGGGCGGAGGTTATTATACGACCGGAGCGAATATCATTATCTGTACTTCGACCGTTAATGTACTTGCAGAGGATGAAGACTGGTCATTTGAGCCCGGCGGATTTGTAACGAATTCTCTGAGTGGGCAAAGATGGCAGCCACTGGTAACCCGTTATGAAGGGTATGGCGGTATACTGATTACGCTGTACGATAGTACCAGTACGGTTTACGCCTCCACCGTTACGTTTAAAAATATCACGATAGACGGCGGCTCAGCCAATGGTATAGTATTGACAACAGCCGTGAATGATCAATTGCTGATGGTTGGCAGAGGAAGGACCGCTGTCCTTGGAGAAGGCGCAGTATTGCAGAACAACAAGGCAGTAACGACTACCTATAGCAATACCTCAGCATTGGGTGTGAAGGTTTATGGCGGTACACTTGAGATAAGCGGCGGAACTATTCGGAATATAGTAAGAGAAACAAGTCTTAGTTTCAGTAGTTACTACTTTGCCTCTGCGGTAATGGTTCAGGGGGTCAGTACTGCTTATCCGGGTAATTTGATTATGAAGTCGGGGCAGATAATAAATAATGAACTAAATGCTCCAAATGCACAAGGTACCAGTGCCCGTATCGGAACGATTTATATACACAGCACTACTTCCGCTCCCAGTGGTATGGAAATGAGGGGCGGTCTGATCGAGAATAACAAGGTTGTTTCAAGAAATACAAATCCGGGAGCAGCAGGTGCGATTGTAAATTATGATGGTGCTGTAACTATCGGCGGCGGAATTATCCGTGGAAATGAAGGTGGATGCGGCAGTGCAATTTTTCATCAGGGCATTAACAGTTCTTCCCAGATGATTTTCTCCGGCGGGCAGATCAGCGGAAATACGACAAATGCAACCGGACAGCAGTCCATCAATAAATACTCGCCGATTTTTGTTATGCAGAAGGGCTTTGAACTGTATGGCGGTGGAGCGGATATCAAAGATAGTATTTATTTATACCAAACCTTAAGTGCCATTAAAGTAAGTGATCATATTTATCAGACCGGACGTTCCTACCATATATACTTAAATCAGGGAACCAGCTACTTTAGAAAAGGCAGTGTAGTCGTAGAGCCGGATGGTAATAAGGTAACAAACGTTGGTTCCTATCTCCCATATTTTGATGTACGGTCGAATCCGTATGTACTGGATCGGGGAAGAACCAGTAACCTTGCCGGAAATGTGAGCGGGGTAAAGGAAGAACAATGCTTAATCCTGATGAAGGCAGTTTATCTTGATTCGGTAAACGGGAAAGATACGAACACCGGACTAAAGCCGAGCCAGGCCGTAAAAAGCTTTACCAAAGCCAAGAGTGTGGGAGTATTAACGACTCACGGTACCACTGAACATTATGTGATTTATGTATGCGGTAAGGCAATTAATACAAGCAGTGAAAGTGAGTGGACATTACCGGAAACTGCCTATATGTGCCGTTATACCGGATTTGCTGTTTATGAAAGCGATGGTACTGAGACGCCGGAGCTTGAGCGGGCATATTACGGTTGTCTGATTCAGCCGGACTTTAACCTGACATTGAAAGATATCACGATTCAGGGTCGCAGAAGTATAGACAGTACGGTAAGCAATGG